>DASYTV010000258.1:0-8166 GCA_036001885.1 Actinomycetes bacterium | reverse complement strand
GGCCGGAGGGCACGACGCTTCTTCGAACTCTGTTAGAGGTATTGACCGGTGTTCGCGACCGTGTCGATGGACCGGCCGGCCTCGACTCCTTGCTTGCCGCTGATGAGGGTGCGGATGTAGACGATGCGCTCGCCCTTCTTGCCGGAGATGCGGGCCCAGTCGTCAGGGTTCGTGGTGTTGGGCAGATCCTCGTTCTCCTTGAACTCGTCGACGCATGCGGCGAGCAGGTGCGAGATGCGCAGCCCCTTCTGGTGGACCTCGAGATAGTCCTTGATGGCCATCTTCTTGGCCCGGTCGACGATGTTCTGGATCATCGCTCCGGAGTTGAAGTCCCTGAAGTAGAGGACCTCCTTGTCACCGTTGGCATAGGTGACCTCGAGGAACCGGTTCTCCTCGATTTCGGAGTACATCCGCTCGACCGTGCGCTGGATCATGGCATGCACGGTGTCGTCGCGCGCGCCACCGTTTTCCGCGAGGTCGTCGGCGTGCAGCGGCAGCTCGACCGTGACGTACTTGGAGAAGATGTCGCGCGCAGCCTCGGCGTCGGGGCGCTCGATCTTGATCTTCACATCCAGCCGCCCGGGGCGGAGGATCGCCGGATCGATCATGTCCTCACGGTTGGACGCACCGATGACGATGACGTTTTCCAGACCCTCGACACCGTCGATCTCGCTGAGCAGCTGAGGCACGATCGTGTTCTCCACATCCGACGACACGCCCGATCCGCGGGTACGGAACAGCGAGTCCATCTCGTCGAAGAACACGATCACCGGGGTGCCCTCGCTGGCCTTTTCTCGTGCCCGCTGAAAGACCAGCCGGATGTGCCGCTCGGTCTCGCCGACGTACTTGTTGAGCAGCTCCGGGCCCTTGATGTTGAGGAAGTAGGACTTGCCCTCGCCCTGCCCGGTGGCCTCCGCGACCTTCTTGGCCAGCGAGTTGGCGACCGCCTTGGCGATCAGCGTCTTTCCGCAGCCCGGTGGACCGTACAGGAGCACACCCTTCGGTGGGCGGAGCTGGTGCTCACGGAAGAGGTCCGGATGGAGATAGGGAAGCTCGATCGCGTCGCGGATCTGCTCGATCTGAGCCGCGAGACCGCCGATCGACTGGTAGTCGATGTCGGGCACTTCCTCCAGGATCAGCTCCTCGACCTCGGACTTTGGAATCCGCTCGTAGATGTAGCCGGAGCGCGACTCGAAGAGCAGCGAGTCACCGGCTCGCAGCGGCGCGTCTCGCAGCGGTTCCGCGATCCGGGCGATCCGCTCATCGTCGGTGTGGCCGATGACAAGGGCGCGCTCGCCGTCGGCGAGCACCTCCTTGAGCATGACGACCTCGCCGACCTGCTCCCACCCCATCGCCTCGACAACATTGAGCGCCTCGTTAAGCATGACCTCCTGGCCGTGCCGAACCTTGTCGAGATCGACGTTGGGGCTGACGGTGACACGCAGCTTCCGGCCGCCGGTGAAGACATCGACGGTGCCGTCCTCGTTCGCATTGAGGAAGATCCCGAATCCAGCCGGCGGTTGCGCCAGCCGGTCGATCTCCTCCTTCAGCGCGATGATCTGGTCCCGCGCCTCCTTCAGCGTTGCAACCAGCCGCTCGTTCTGCGCGGTGACGGCGGATAGATTCGCCTGGAGCTCGACCAGGCGATCCTCCATCGCGCGCGCTTGACGCGGCGACTCCGCAAGCTTGCGCCGCAGGACCGCGACCTCCTGCTCGAGGAAGGACACCTGGTTGGCAAGATCGTCTGTGTGACGTCCCTGCCAGCTACGGCGGGACTCGTCTTCGCTGGCGGGCACGGCCCTCACCTCCCTCGGCTGAGCCGCTCGAATCGGTGTCGTATTCCGACCCTACCTTCGGGTACCCGCGGGCAAACATCATCGACAGCCCAGCCGCTCCTGGAGGCGCCAGCCGTTCTGCGCAAGAGCCGGGCCGTCTGGTGTCGTGATCTGTGCGGTGCACGCCAGCGATCATGGCAGCGGGCCGGACCCGTGCCGCGCCCTCGCCTGCTCGGTCGCCGCTGCCTCGCTCTGGAGCGGCGGTCGGTCCGCCTCCTCGTGGGCGTACGCTCCCTTGGCCGGGCGCCGTCGCCGCGGCGGTGGAGGGACGCCCGGCGCCATCCGGCGTGCGGTGATGAGGAAGCCGGTGTGACCGATCATGCGATGATCGGGACGGACGGCGAGCCCCTCCACGTGCCAGGTGCGGACCATCGTCTCCAAGGCGTCGGGTTCGGTGAAGGTGCCGTGCTCGCGCAGCGTCTCCACGGTCTTGGCGAGCTGGGTCGTCGTGGCGACGTAGCAGCAGACGACGCCGCCGGGAGCAAGCACACGCGACACCGTGGGCACGCACTCCCACGGCGCGAGCATGTCGAGGACCACTCGGTCGACCTCGGCCTCCGCGACCGACTCTGCGAGGTCCCCGACCGTCAACCGCCAGGCAGGGTGCGGGGCGCCGAAGAAGCGCTCCACATTCGTCCGGGCGATCTGAGCGAAGTCCGCACGTCGCTCGTAGGAGGACACGAGACCTTTATCGCCTACCGCTCGCAGGAGTGAGCAGGTCAAGGCTCCGGAACCAGCTCCGGCCTCGATCACCCGCGCGCCGGGGAAGATGTCGGCGAGCCCGACGATCTGAGCTGCGTCCTTGGGATAAACCACGGCGGCACCTCGGGGCATCGCCAGGACGAAGTCGGCGAGCAGTGGACGCAGCGCGAGATAGTCGACCCCGCCGGTCGTGCGGACCACCGAGCCTTCAGGCGAACCGATGAGCTGGTCGTGCTCGAAGGACCCGCGGTGGGTGTGGAAGGACTTTCCCTGCGTCAGGGTGATCGTGTGATGCCGTCCCTTGGGGTCGGTGAGCTGGACCTGCTCGCCGGCTTGAAACAGGCCGCGCCGGACCATCGCACCGGTGGGAAATGAGCCGGCCGTCGGCGTGTCCCCCCGCGCTGGGATCCGGTCAGCGCCCGCCATGAGCGGCAAGCGTACGTCAGGCAGTGGTCCAGGTGGCCGAGGGACTCAGCCGGCGTGCGCGAAGGCGCGCTCGACGTCCTTGGTCGTAAGAACTCCGAAGATGTCGCCACCCTGTTCGAGCACGAGGTACTCGCTAGCGGGGGTCGCTTGCATCGCGCGTACCAGATCTTCGCCACTGAGCTCGGCGGAGAGGACGAGGCCCGGCTCGATGGACCGAGCGACCGAGGACACAGAGACCCACGGCCGGCGATGCTCAGGGGTCGCGGTCGCCGACGCCTCGTTGACGAGACCAGAGGGCGCGCCGCCCCCGTCGACGATCACGAGTCCGCCCGCGCCGGCCTCCTTGGCTCGACGCAGAGCCTCGGACAACGGCAGGTCCCCGGTGACCGGAATCGCCCGACGCGTCAGGCTCCGGGCCTGCAGGGCGGGCAGCCGCTCGCGCAGTCGCTGCTGGGCCAGCGATGCGGTGGCGGCGGTCCAGATGAATGAGGCGAGGAGTGCCACCCAGAGGACGTTGACAAGGTCGACCTGCCTGTTCTGGATCTGCGCGAGGACGAACGGCGAGACGATGACCCCGAGCGCGACGACGCGCCCGCCCCAGGCGGCCGCGACTGTGCCGACATTCGGCCGGCGAGTGATCGCCCAGACTATTGCGCGCAGCACCCGGCCGCCGTCGAGCGGCAGTCCGGGGAGCAGGTTGAAGAGGCCGACCAGAATGTTGGATCCAGCAAAGGCGGCGATGATCAGGCCCTCCATGGTCTCTGGGTCGGTGACCTGGTAGCCGATCCACGCGCCTATTCCGAGAAGCAAGGAGACCAATGGCCCGACGACGGCCACGGCAAACTCGCGCCATGGCGTCTCGGGCTCGCGCTCCAGCTCAGAGGCGCCGCCGAGCAGCTGGAGGACGATCCGTCGTACGGGCAAGCCGAAGAGCTTGGCTACCACCGAGTGCGCGAGCTCGTGCAGCAGGACCGAGGCGAGGAGGAGGATCGCGAAGCTGGCGGTCACCACATAAAGCAGGCCTCCGACATCCGGCAGGCGTTCCCTGACCGTCGGCGCGAACCCGATCATGATGAGGATCGCGAGACCGATCGAACTCGGCGTAATGAAGACAGGAATTCCGAACGGGCGGCCCAACGACAGCCCGGGTGGGGGTTGGCTCGGCGGCTGATTGCCGGCTTCAGTGCGCGTCGCCGGCGTGCCACGATCACCGCTCACCCTTTGATGCTATGCGGGACCACCGTCCGAGGTCGCATGCGAGCCTGCCGGAATCTGTCTGCGCGCTCCCGTATGGTCATCGCTGTCGGCAGAACAAGGACCGGAGGGAGGCGGCATGAATCGACACGCTCCAGCAGGCGTCTCGAGCAGTCCCCTCCCCAGCAGTCCCCTCTCGAGCAATCCCCTCTCGAGCACTGCCGCCGCGAGCGGTGCCGTCGGGAGCACTGCGACCCTGCGGGGTGGCGCCCCGCCACCGACGCCCGCGACCGCCGACGTAGCGCCGAACCATACAGTCCACGACGGCGCCGACCTGTCGGCTGAGGACGGCATCCTCGGTGCCTTGTCGCCCTCCCGGGCAAGTGACTTCATGACCTGTCCGCTCCTCTATCGGTTCCGGGTCATTGATCGGCTGCCCGAACGTCCGGGCCTGGCCGCAACTCGGGGCACAGTGGTCCATGCGGTGCTCGAGGAACTGTTCGATCTGCCTGCATTGGACCGAACGCCGGAACGTGCCGGTGTGCTGGTGAGGCCCGCCTGGGAACGGCTGCTCGCCGCCGAGCCTGACCTTGCCGCATTGTTCACCGACGACGCCGACGGGTCGGCTCTTGCGGGGTGGCTGTCGAGCGCTGCCGAGTTGGTGGGTCGCTATTTCACTCTGGAGGACCCGCGCCGGCTAGAACCCCGCGAACGAGAGCTCTATGTCGAGACCGTGCTCGACTCCGGGCTGGTGCTCCGCGGCTATGTCGATCGTCTCGATGTCGCCAACGGCGGTGCGATGCGGGTCGTCGATTACAAGACCGGCCGTGCGCCGGGTGCCGGCTACGAGGCCAAGGCGCTGTTCCAGATGCGGTTCTACGCCCTGGTCCTGTGGCGGCTGCGTGGCGTCGTGCCGAGGCTGCTTCAGCTCGTCTATCTCGGTTCGGGCGAGGTGTTGCGCTACGAGCCGGACGAGGCCGATCTGCGCGCGACCGAGCGCAAGGTCAGGGCGTTGTGGGAGGCGATCAGTCGCGCCGTGGCGACAGGCGACTGGCGGGCGAGCCCGAGCAAGCTCTGCGAGTGGTGTGATCACAAGGTGCGGTGCCCGGCATTCGGTGGGACGCCGCCGCCGCTCCCTACGCTGCCGCTACAGCCGGGCCCGGGCGCCGTCGTCGACGACCGGACCGCCGTCGACGCGCCGACGCCGCGGCAAACCCACTTCGACGACGTCTAGCTGTTCGGTCACCTCGCGGCAGACCCCGAGAACGCGCGGGTGCCGGAGGACTGCTGGATGGACGGCAACGCCGCAGCGAGCCCCGTAGTGGAGCTACCCGGGCGAGCGAGAAACGCGGCCAGCCGCCGGCAGGACCCGGCAGACGCCTGATAGGCGTCTCGTACTCAGGCAGGAGAGCCAGGGTCGGCGCCAAGCAGGAGGGTGCGGCTGCTCCCGAGCCGTACCGTTGGAGCGTGGTGCGACCAGGACATCTATCGGCGGCGGTGCAGGTTCCGTTTAATGCCGCCCGTCGCCTGATCGCATGGTTCAGGCGGCACCCGCAGATCGCCGACGCGCTGCTGGGCGCGGCGCTGCTTCTTGTGGCCGTCCTCACGGTCATTGGCGCTCCCGAGTCGAGTCGGGTGGCAGGTCACGACAAGGATCCTGGTGTCCTGGGATTCGCTCTCATTCTGATCATGACCTTCGCGCTGACCTGGCGGCGCCGGGCTCCCTTCGCGGTCCTCGCTGTCATCACCGCCGCGGACATCGTTTACTACCAGCTCGGGTTCATGTCGACGGCAGCGGATTTCTTGGCCGTTCTGATCATGGCCTACACAGTGGGCAGCAGGCGTCCTGGCTGGCTGGGGGTCCTCGTGCTGGCCGCGACCGTTCTGGCCTACTCGACGGCCGCGATCGCGAAGGACGGAAAGATCAGTGATGTCACCGGCGGGCTTGTCATCATTGCTGCGAGCTGGGCGATAGGCCGCAGTGTGGGCCTGCGGCGGGCGTACGTCTCCTCACTTGAGGAACGCGCGACCCAGGTCGAACATTTGCGCGAGGCGGAGCTGCGCGATGTCGTCCACGAGGAGCGTGCGCGGATAGCGCGGGAGCTGCACGACGTCGTCGCGCACCATGTCAGCGTGATGACGGTGCAGGCCAGCGCCGCCCTGCGACAGCTGGACCGTGATCCCGACCGAAGCCGGGAGGCGCTGACCTCAGTGGAGGAGGTCGGCCGGGCAGCCTTGAGCGAAATGCGGCGCATGGTCGGCGTGCTGCGCGAGATCAACGCGGCGAAGGCCGCGGCAGCACCCTACGGCCAGGTGCGTCCGGACACCTCCGAGCTCGTGCCGCAACCTGCCATCGCGGACCTGCCTGGGCTGGTGGACCAGATGACTCAGGCAGGTCTTCCTGTCACGCTCACCGTTGAGGGCCGACGCGCGGACCTCTCACCCGGCGTGGAGCTCACGGCATACCGCGTCGTCCAGGAGGCTCTCACCAACACGCTGAAACACGCCGGCCCGGCAGAGGCCGGTGTCCTGCTTCGGTACGGGCCGCAAGATCTTGTCGTCCACGTCACCGACTCGGGCCGGGGCCTCGCTGCCTATCTCGGAAGAGAGCGCAATGGCGTCCGGCCGGTGGGTCATGGCTTGCTTGGCATGCGTGAGCGCGTCGAGCTTTACGGTGGCGCTCTCCACACCGGGCCCCGCCGTGGTGGCGGGTACGAGGTTCGTGCCCGCATCCCGATCGAACAGGTGAGCGGATGATCAGGGTTCTGCTCGTGGACGACCAGCCGCTGTTGCGTACGGGCTTTCGGATGATCTTGGACTCAGAAGGCGACATCTCCGTAGTGGGCGAGGCAGGAGACGGGGCAAAGGCCGTCGATGAGGTCCGTGCGCTGCAGCCGGACGTGGTTCTTATGGACGTCAGGATGCCCCGCATGGACGGTATCGAGGCGACGCGCAGGATCGCCGCGGCCGCTGGCTGGCCGAGCACCTACTCCCCCGGGCCTAGGGTGCTCATCCTGACCACCTTTGACCTCGACGAGTACGTCGTCGAAGGGCTCCGCGCCGGCGCAAGCGGATTCCTGCTCAAGGACGCCCCACCCCAGGAGCTGGTCAACGCCATCAGGATCGTGGCCCGTGGCGATGCGATCGTGGCTCCTAGCGTCACCCGCCGTCTGCTCGACCGCTTCGCATCGCGCCTGCCCTCTGCCGACGCCCCCACTCCCAATGCACTTCGCGACCTAACGGCGCGCGAAATCGACGTGCTGCGGCTCGTCGCCCGAGGTTTGTCCAACGCTGAGATCGCCGATGAGTTGGTAGTGAGCGAGACCACGGTCAAGACCCACGTCGGTCACCTGCTGACGAAGCTGCGCTTGCGCGATCGAGTCCAAGCCGCGGTCTTTGCCTATGAATCAGGCCTGGTCACCCCCGGAACGCTCTGACGACCACCCGGGCCGCCCGACAGGCCTCCGCTCGATCGGTCGCCGGGGACAGGGACCATGGCGCCGGGCCTGACCGGGACGGCACATCACCGTGCAGTTAGCCGAAGATGTCTTCGCGGGCGGTGGCGGCGACCGCGGTGATGGCTCGGAAGCAGCGCATGCCATCGCGCATGGACGGCGCACTGAACGCCACCCTGCACTCGGCGATCTCCTCGACGGTTGGGATGTTCGACGTAGCCACAGCGAGGTGGGACGCATCGAACTCGACCTCGAAGCGGTGCTCCCGGGTCGGCTGCTCAGGACGGCGGCCGGCCAGCTGCATGGCCTCCGCCGCTGCTTCCCTGATCCACGCCGCGGTCACTGCCGGCGGAGAGCAGATCGCCGCGTACCGCGAGACGCACTCCTTGACCGCCACCACGCGTGCGTCCGGCGCGTAAGCCTTGGCATCAACACATGTCTGATCATCTCCGGTGACGAGAATCACCGGCACGCCGTACTCGGCCGCGACCATGGCATTGAGCAGCCCCTCACTCGCCAGTTCGCCGTCAATCCAGAACCCGGTGAGCGAGTTA
>DASYTV010000257.1:0-2873 GCA_036001885.1 Actinomycetes bacterium | reverse complement strand
CGCGGTAGGCGTGGCCTGTCGTGCAACGAGCTGTACCGGCAACTGTTCAACCCGCATCTGTATCTGCTGGCCTACGGGCGCCTGTACTCCAACCACGGAGCCATGACGCCTGGGGCCGACGGGGAAACCGTGGACGGCATGTCGCTGGCCAAGATCGAGCGCATCATCGATGCGTTGCGTCACGAACGCTATCGATTCCAGCCGGTGAAGCGGACCTACATTCCGAAGAAGAGCGGCCAACTCAGGCCGCTTGGCCTGCCGTCCTGGTCCGACAAACTCGTCGGTGAAGTGATCCGCCTGCTCCTTGAGGCGTACTACGAGCCGCAGTTCTCGGACCGGTCACACGGTTTCCGTCCCCGCCGCGGATGCCACACGGCGCTCGCCGAAGTGGCGAACAAATGGGGCCCTTGTGACTCATCCGTGGGGTCGCGCAGGAGGGGCAATCCTCCCGGATCCCGTGCGATGGATGATCTCCAGGGTGCGTCAGCTATCGGCGTTTGACCTCGCGACCGCGCGGCCAAGGGCGTAGCAGGGCTGGGGATCGCGCGTCGTGCGCGGCAGGCCCTGGCCTGCCGACGCTTGCTGCGCCAGGGGCCGCGGGGGCTCCAAGGTCAAGGGCGGCCCTCAGGCCGTCGCGCCAGCGATGCGCAGCACCCTTGAGGTTGGAGGGGCGGTCCCGTAAGCAGCGCGATCTCCAGCCCTGTAACAGGACTGGGCATCGATGCTCGGTGGGTTCAGGCGGCGGCGCGGCCGGGTAGGGGTGGGCACATCCCGCCGAGGTCGAGCATGGCGAGGGCAACGAGAGCTTCGGGCGAGCGGAACCCGAACGCTATCCGGGTCAGGAGCCGCAGCTTGGTGTTCACGCTCTCGACCCGTGCGTTCGACAGCCGGTGGGTCAGCGCCGCGTCTATCCCGGAACGGTGCTCGCGGATCGACCGGGCGAGCTTGACGAACGAGGGCAACCGGGACCGTGAGGCCCACCGCAGCCAGGCATCGAGCAGTGCGATGCCCTCGCCGCCCTTGAGTTGAAACACCTGACGGAGCTGCTCCTTGAGCAGGTACGCCCGATACAGCGGCGCGTTGGTCCTGGCGATGCCGGCCAACGTCGCGGCCTGCCGCTGGGTCAGATCTTCCGGGTTCTTCCACAGCGCGAACCGGGCGCCCTTGAGGTCCCGCGCGAGGGTCTTCTGGCCGCTCTTGCGGGCGGCGTTCCACACCTCGCGGCGGACCTCGTCGAGGGCATCGGTAGCCCAGGACACGATGTGGAAAGGGTCCAGGCAGAGCTCGGCGTGGGGACATCGAGCGGCGACCGCGTTCGCGATCCACTCGGCCGCATCGGCGCTGACCAAGGTGATCTGGGCGCAGCGTTCCTCGCCGAGGCGGTCGAAGAACTTCTCCAACGTCTTCTGGTCCCGGCCGGGGTGGGCCCACAACAAGACCCCGCTGTCGTGGTCGACCACGACAGTGAGGTACCTGTGGCCGCGCTTGTAGCTGATCTCGTCGATCCCGATCCGGCGCAGGTTCGCGAACCGGTCGGTCTTGGTCTCGGCGTCGGCCACGACCCGGGTCACGATCGCCCCGACCGTGCGCCAGGCAATCCGCAGCAGGTCACGGACCGCGGACTTGCTGCAGTGGGTGACCAGCCACGCGGCGGTGTCATCGAAGGCGTAGGTGTGACCGGCGTCGTGCCGCGCCCACGGCACCTGCGCGGCGACCACCCCGTGCTCGGCGCAGCGCACCCGTGGCGAGTCGGCCTCCAGGAACGTCATCACCGTGCCCAGGTCGAGCGTCCGCCAACGGCGCCGACCCTGGCCCTGGTCATAGCCAGGACACCGCTTCCCGCACCGACCACAGCGCCGCTTGGTCACCTTCCGTGGCCGGACCGAGACCACCAGGACCTGCTCGACCTCGTCGAACTCGACGCCCTCGACCACCACCTTGACCAACCCCAGCAGCCCAGCCCATACCCTTGCAGAACGCACGCCGTTCCCCTGACCCTCGATTCCAGCCCTTGACAAGCAGGAACCGTAGGCGGGGAACGGCGTGTGCTGCGTCGAGGGTCAGTCAGGCGCCCACGGATGAGTCACAAGAGCCTGAAATTGCGGTTCGCGATGGCGAGTGCCCACTCCACGCCATCCGGCGCCAGGACGCCGAGCCGGGACAACCGGTTGCCCTCGCCAAGCTTCATCATGAGTGAGTCCCCTGCCTCTTGGAGCAGGTCGTCGGCGAGTTAAGGGGCGAGGCCCCAGTCGCTCACCGTCCCGGACCCAACCGAAGTCAGGTCTGGCGAGTGCACGCGCCTTGGCCGCCTCGGCGGCGCGGAGACGATCGGTGACGATGCAGCCGAGGTCGTAACAGAGTCCCGCCGCGCCAGGCAGTACAAATGCGGCGTCCCCCATCGGCCGCGGGAGCGGCGCATTCGTTACATGCGTGGTACAAATGGGCCACGGTCATCGACGTTTGCGCAGGTCAGCATGGGCCAGTCAGTCAGTATTACGACATCTGAGATTCGCCGTAGCGCCGAAAGGGCCTCTGACCTGCACGTTTGCAGGCTCAGGGCAGGGGCCCTTTCCGTTGCTCTGAGACCGGCCAGATTCCGCAGGGATTCCGCAGGAGATCACAGCCACCGGCAACTAGAAGGGCCACCAGCCTGTCCCGGCCGCGAGCCCCGCGCCGCGAGTACCCCGTCACGCGGACGGGTTCAACGCCGAGGTGGCTCGGCGGGTGCGCCAGGTTTCGACCAGCTCAACCTCCCGGAGAACCGCCGTACGACGTGCTCGCCCGTGTGCGAAGCGAGGTCGCCCGTGAGCGGTTCGTCGCAGAGCACGGGCGCGAGCCCACCACCGCCCGCGAACTGTCGGACGCGCTGCAGC
>DASYTV010000256.1:0-5109 GCA_036001885.1 Actinomycetes bacterium | reverse complement strand
TACGGAACCGCGAGAGCTGGGACCGGGGAGGGCCGCACATATCGCGAGAGCGGAACTGGTCAACGGCAGTGACGACCTGATTAGCAACGTCGATGTCAGGCTAGAGATCGAATGGCCCGACATCGACTCCGACGAAACTGTCCGGCGCTACTTCGGAGCGATGCGCGTCCTCCCCGGTGAGCGCTTGGAAGTCGGGCCGACAAGCTGGGAAGGGGCATGGAACAAGGAGGGGGGTATCGGACCTGTTCTAGTTCTGGGCGAAGTGTTCTTCACGGATGCGGCGGGAGTTCGCTGGCACCGTGACACTGAGCACCGGCTCTCCGAGGTTCGTGCTCCTCGCGACGAAATCCCCGAGGAGACTCCTGAACCGAGCGGCCCTGTCGTGCCGGGATATCTTCTCCGTCCAGGCGAGCTGGTCGTGCCTGTCAGGGAGAGCGAGGAGACGTCACCGCAGCACGAATCGCGTGATGATCCCTAGGAAGAGACCCCCGAGGGCGCCGCACCGGTGGACATGGGTGATCAGCGGTTAGGTGCCCAGCCGGGCCTGCTGCCGCTGTTCGGCAGCGAGCTGAAGTCCCTTCTCGGCGCTGGCGATGGCTTGTCCGAGCCGGTGCTGAGTGCATCCCTGTGCTCGGCCGCGTCGGCTTGCAGGCTCTGCTCGGTGAACCGCTTGCGTGCCGCGCTGCGGCGGCGCTGTTCGTCCGCGGATGACATGTGATCACCCTCCTGTCATGAGGTCGGGCGGTGACAACTCGTCGAGGTCATGGATCCCGGCATACCGCAGCTCGCGGGCGACGAGTGCGACGAACTCGCGTCGTTCCGGCGGCAGCCTCGCGCGGACGCGCCGAGGTCACCCGAAGGAGCCCTGGCACGGGTCAACCTGTCGACGCTTACCGTTGCCTCGCGAGCAGCATCCGCCAAGGTCGCGGTCGCTCAGCGTTATGAGGGCAGCCAGAAAGTGGCCGCCGCCCGGGTGGAAGCCGTCACCGCGAAAGATCCGGCAGGTAAGGCCATCACCGTCTGGTACGTGACCGACATGGAAGTATCGGCATCCTGCGCGGCACCGGCCGACTCTCCGGCCGCCTCTCCGCAGCCCGGCATCACCCCTGGCGCACCAAGACCATCGGACTCGCAGCCGCCGCCCGGTCCCGTGCCCACGCAGACCGAATAACCGGTGCGAGCGCCTGCGATCGCCGGTCGTGCAATCCTCGGGTCTCCGGGCCGGGCCGCCGCTGGGTCAGCTCTTGGGCGGTGTGTCGCCCGGCGTCCGGCGGCGGCCGCCCGTATCGTGAGCCCTCGTGAGGCTCAGGTACCGCATCCACCTAGAGGAGCCCCACGAGGCGCGGGTACATACCTTCGCACGCGAGGTGGAGTTCTGGCCCTTTCCGGGGCTGCCGACCGCCGGTGACGCCGTGCTCATCGAGGTTCCCAGCACCGGCGGCATGGACAACCTGGGAGCCAGGGCCGTCGAACGCGTGATTTACTCCCCGGCGACGAATGAGGCGTACATCGACTTTCGGGTTCGTTCGGGGGAAGCATGGATCGGCGGCATCGACGAGCAGGCTGAGCTGATTCAGCGAGCGGGCTTCCGCGAGGTTAGGACGGGGTAGGGCCTCACCGGCATAAGCCCCCGTCATTGGGCGCACCTGCCCTGCCGTCCTCCGGCGGGCGGACGTCGGCTAGGTCTTGGCTTTGGCCGGGCGCGGCATGTCTTGGGGAGTGTTGGTGGAGGCCGGGGGTGGGCTGGGTCGAGCCCACCCCTTCTCGCGTTCGTTGTGTCGAGCCGCGCTACCCGCAGGTAAGCCTCATGGTGTCGAAGTCGACCGTCACGACACCGTTCGCGTTGAGCGCGAAGTGTTGCACTTCGTGAGCGGTGATGGTCGAGCCGTCCGAGCCCTTCAATGTGATCGTCAATGTGAAGGTGTTATTGGCGTTCTTCTCATTCATGTTGAAGTTTCCCCACACGGTGATATGCCCCGTGAAGGTCACGCCGTTGCTGTCGAGGATTGTGATCTTGCCGGTCTCGGTGAAGGTCGCCCAAACCTCATCCCCGTCGGGGAAGAACGTGATGTGGTTCACCAGGTTGCCGGAGGCTTCAACGGAGACGATGTCGGCCCCGCTGCATGGGTTTGGGCCTTCGATTCCTGCGTCGAAGATGCCGTGGATGTTCTCCGTCATGGTCACTGTGTGGCCCGTGCCGCCCGGTGCGGCCAATGCCGCCGGAGACGCCAACAGTGCGCCTAGGCTTACGACCCCGAATACGATTCCTGCTCGCCAGAACCGGCTACGGATGCTCATGAGACGTGCCCCCTCCTGAGTTGTGAACGACGCCTCGCCCTGAGGCGCCGCAAGAGGCAGCCAGGCGATCCGAACGTCCAGCCCCCCGGAACCCCGTCTCGTCCGTCGCTCAGGCTACCCAGCCACCCCGCGCGAGTCCAGGTTGTTGGCAAACGCAATCGACCGCACGTCGCCACGATTATTCCGCTAAGCCGCTATCCGGCTGGGCTGAGCAGGCACACGACTGATCGCTATTCAGTAGCAAAGATCCCCGCGAGCCCTGGAGGAGGGAGGCTCGCGGCGGATCTTCTATGTACCCCTCGTCTAGCGGATCCGTTCGGCCCGCTGCTGCCCCACGGCGATCCATTCCGTGAGCCGCGTCAGGTCAGCGCCGGCAGTGATGAGAAGCGCGGCCTGGAGTGCCTTGCTTTGCCACTCCTCCCTGTTCTCGCGGGCGTAGAAGCCGAGTGTGATCCCGGCCCGCTCGGCCGGGAGGTCGCCGCGGCCGTTGGCAATCTCCCGAAGCTCCGCGACCGCGGCCTCGACGTCCAGCGGCTTCCGGCTCACGTAGCGGCCCGCAGTGCCGGCCAGCTGTGCGGTCGTGATCCCGTCCGGGTCCGGTTTGCGGCGGGCGATGGCCATGCAATGTACGGTACAGCTAATCGAACATTTGTTTGAGCCCGCCAGTTGATCGACTCTGTAACGCTCGCCCTGATTTGAGCGATGAGTTAAAGCCCTCATCGTCATCTGACCCCCGTGCAGATGGCGGTGAGGCGATGGAGGCGGCCCCAGTCGCGCCGTGGGGGATCCGGCGGACGACTGGGGCCGCGTCTGAATTCTGGGCCGCTCCGCTAGAACGGCCAAGGCCAAACGCACTCGGACTGCGTCTGCGACGATTGGCCATGCACGCAGGGACCGGCCCCGTGGGGCCGGTCCTCGTGCTCCATCCGCCTTTGTTACGGATCGATCGTGGTCGAGAAGGTTGCGAAGCTGTCTCCGGAGACGGTGATCGTGATCGGCCCAAACACGAGCGTCATCGGTGGGGTGCACTTCGGTTGGAACACCGCGGTCAGCGTCAGCTGGAACTGTGCCTTCCCGTTCTGTACGGGAAAGTCACCGCCAGCGCCGACGGACTGCTTGTTGCTCGCGTTGGGGAATTGCTGCCCGGGGTTCAGGCACGCCACCTCGGCGGCCGCCTCGACGTGGATCTGCGTCTCACTGCCCAGACCAGCGACTTTCCCGGACACGGTCGCCGTGTTCCCGGAAATGGCCTTCGTTGGGGTCCCCACGAAGTGGGGGCTTCCGGCGAGAGCCGCGGTTGCGCTGAGGGTTACCGCGACGAAGGCTCCCAGTATCACAAGGGATGCTCGCTTGAACATCTGTCCCCCTTCTGGCCTCCGTCTGCCGTCCGACCGTGCGGACGGCGAGGCTGAGGCACTGCTTCCCTTGTCATGGATGAGGGGATCTGGAATTCAGCCGGCTTCGCTCCGGCCGGTGTCCGGCCGGGGCGGAACCCTTGGTCGGCGACATGACAAAGCACACGCCGATTGCGAAGCTGCGATCAACCAGGTGAGGGCCGGCGGCGCGCGCGCTCGCGGAGCGAGGCGCGCTTGGCGCCGATACGCTCTGTGACGGACGAATTCCCCCTGCATGTCGACCCCGGGAAAGCCTCCGGCTGATCGTTCCGCGGAGACAACCCAGTGATTCACGCTATTCCTGGGGTTTAGCGGTGTAAAGGCAGATCCTGCATATTTGCCGCCCTCGGGATCGATGTCCGACCTCAGTGCGATCTGCTGTGCCCTGCCTAAGTCGAAGGAAGGGGTCTGACCCTCGCCGATAAATGGTGTGCTGCGCACCGTGACTACGGACGGGCTACGAGAGGCCGTCGACAGCTACGCCCTGGCTCAGGACGCGGCTCGTCGAGGCGCGGAACAGGTTGGCCCGGGCGATCGCCGGTGCGGCCATGTCTGGGCTGACGCAGGACGAGATCGTCGAGGTGACGGGGTACTCCGCGGATTGGGTGCTGCGGATCTGCACCGATGCGGCTGTCAGCGGGACCGATGGCATGAGCTTGGGTGGTTTGCCTTAGACGATTCGCAGTAGGTGGGATCGCCGTCGCGGCTCGCGCGGAAGACGAAGGTCACATACCTGTCTGGGCCGCGGCCCGCAGTCCGGGTCCCGCCTTCGCCTACTCGGGGCCAGGACGGGGCGAGGTACCCCGGCACCATTCCCGACTCGTCGGCAGTGGGGCCAGTTCGCAACAACGAAGGCGACGACCAGCGATGCTCTACCGCTGACAAAGCGCGAGCGGCTTCGGGTACTGCGATGTGCCGAGAACTACATCACGCGCATCCCTGACCCGGAGAGATGGCAGATGCTCGACGGCGCTCACAGGCTCGGCCTCACCACAGAGATCGAGATCGACCTGTCCGACCCGACCGATGTCTCGGTGATTTGGCTCGGTCGGAAGGTCCTCACCGTGCCACGGCAGGCAGTTCGCCGCAACGAGCCTCTTGAAGATCACATCGTCACCCACGGCAAGAGCGAGGTGAACCCTGATAAGGACCAGCTCCGCTGACCCCAGCGGACGCGGCGCTCAGACCGCGAGGGAGCATCTGGTTCAGCCCCTCACCGGCGATGTTGCCTCTTCCGGCCCGCAGCGGTCTTCCTTGGTCAGCCGACCTGGCGGGAGCGGCGTAGCCGGGCCAGGTCACGATGGGCCGCCGCCCTCGTCGCCGTCGTCCTTGGCCATCTCGACGCTGTAGACGGCCTCGTAATAGCCCCTGACCTCCTCGGGGTCGGCGGCTTCGAGGCTGGCCAGGCCGCGCTCCA
>DASYTV010000255.1:0-6559 GCA_036001885.1 Actinomycetes bacterium | reverse complement strand
ACGTGATGCTGCCCATGCTCGCGAGAAATGTCCTGGAGTCGATCCGGTTGCTAGCGAACACCGCACGGCTGTTCGCCGACCGATGCGTGACGGGGTCGGTGGCCAACGTGGAGCGCTGCCGGGAATACGCCGAGTCCTCGCCGTCGATCGTGACGCCCCTCAACCGCTACATCGGCTATGAGGAGGCATCAAAGGTAGCCAAGCAAGCCCTCGCCGAACGCAAGACCATCAGGCAGGTCGTCCTCGAGCGGGGCTACGTTGAGCAAGGCAAGATCACTGCAGAGCAGCTCGACGCCGCTCTCGACGTCTTGTCGATGACCCATCCCTAGTGCAACAACGCTGGGGCCGGCCACGTTCGACGGCAGCCTGACCTCAGATCCGGTGAAACGCTCTTGGTCAGCGCACTAGGCAGGCGGGTCGCGCGACGTACCCGCCGCCCAGTACTTTGGCGGGTGGCGACCGTCCGCGCCCAACCTCCGGCGACCCGCCCCAGCCGGGTCACCCGACGGAGGCAAAGGGAGGCCCACCTCTCGGCCGGAGCGTCATTGGTCGATCGTGCGCCCGCCGCGGCGATCGCTGGGGGATCCGCGGACGGGACGCGGGAGACGATCATGACCAAGCAGGCCGGTTTCAAGCGGCGCGTGCGCGCCCGGATGGCCAAGACCGGCGAGTCGTACGCGACCGCCCGCGGCAGGCTTCTCGCCGAGCACCCGGGCACGGCGCCGGACGATTCCCCACTCGACTGGATGCCCGAGGCGCTTCACATCAGCAACGGCGACGCCACCGACGTGCCGGGGACCGGGCTAGCGCGGCGGGTGATCTACTGGCGCGATGTCTTGCACGAGGGGCCGGTGCCCGAGGCCGCGCCGGCCGAGCTGCGCCGGATCAGGGTCGGCTACCTCACCGGCTACGCGAGCGCCGATCGCGCCGAGGCGATGCGCCAGTTCACCGAGCGGGACCAGGCCCTGGAGGCCAACCGCGACGGGGAGTACGTGCTGTGGTTCGAGGCGGACCTGTACGACCAGCTGCAGATCGCCGAGATCCTCGCCCGCCTGGCCGGTCTTGGCGTTCCCGCCGAGCGCATCACCTTGATCTGCATAGGCGAGCACGCGGGCATCGCCCGCTTCGGCGGCCTCGGGGAGCTGACCGCCGCACAGTTGCGCGAGCTGCCGCGCACGAACGCGTGCGCGCGGCTGACCCAGGCGGCGCTCGAGCTCGCCACCCGCGCGTGGGCGGCCTTCCGCGCGCCCACCCCCGAGGGCCTGGGCGCCATCGCCGCCGCGCGGCTGGGCGAGCTGCGGTTCCTGGGCGAGGCGTTCGATCGTCTCAGCCGGGAGTATCCGGCGACGCGGGACGGCCTGTCGCTGACCGAGCGGCGGGTGCTGGCCGCCGTCGCCGACGGCGCGCCCGACGCCGGGACGGCCTTCGTGCGGGCCGGGGCGCGGGAGACGCGGCCGTACATGGGAGACACCACCTGTTTCGGCCGGATGGACCGGATGGCGCAGCGGCCGCACCCGCTGCTCCGCCTTGACCCGCCCGGCCGCCCCGTGAAACGGACAACGGGCGTGCACCTGACCGACACCGGGGCGCGGGTGCTGGCCGGCGAGGCCGACCAGATCGCCCTCAACGGCATCGACCGGTGGATCGGCGGCGTGCACCTGCAGGGCCACCACGTGCCGTGGCGCTGGGACGACGGCACCGAAACCATCGTCTACGTCCCCCACAAGACATAAGCCAAGGTTGCTCACCGACGTTCACCGGGTTGCGCGCCGTTCACTCAGCGCCGAGCCGGGCCCTACACCTTCTCGCCGACCTGCCGCCATTGGGCCTGTAGACCGGTGAAGGTTGTCGCCACTAGCGCATTGTTAGGGAGGTCTTTGTCGCATTTCGGAGGACCGCTGGATGCATAGCGAGAACGCAGCCAGGCGCCAGCGGGATCGAGCCAACGCAAAGACGTTGGGCACGCGACACTAGCTCGGGATCGGCGTCTCTTCGAGCATCTCGGTCACGAGGGCCGCGATCGGTGAGCGTTCGGACCTGGTGAGGGTCACATGGGCGAAAAGGGGATGCCCCTTCAGCTTCTCGATGACCGCAACCACCCCGTCGTACCGACCCACCCTGAGGTTGTCGCGCTGGCCGATGTCGTGGGTGAGAACGACCCTCGACCCAGCGCCAATCCGGGAGAGAACGGTCAGCAGCACATTGCGTTCAAGCGACTGGGCCTC
The DNA here is from genome assembly GCA_036001885.1 of Actinomycetes bacterium. Classification (GTDB taxonomy): domain Bacteria; phylum Actinomycetota; class Actinomycetes; order JAKEEW01; family JAKEEW01; genus DASYTV01. The sequence goes on along the minus strand of DASYTV010000255.1, from coordinate 4,334 downwards.
GTCCACGACGACAAACGAGTCGTGCAGAGACCGACCCCGAATATGAGTCAGCGGAAGCACTTCGAGCATCCCGCGGTCGAGCACCTCGTCGATGACGTCCTTCGAGACCAATGCGCCGAGGGTGTCGAAGACCGCCTGTGACCAGGGCGACATCTTCTCGTGCTCAGTACCTGGCAAGTAGCCGAGTTCCTGCCCTCCCACCGCATACAGCGGCCGGAAGACCAAGACCTTGCGGTGCTGGCGGCGTTCTAGCACCGACTCCATGCCCGCACACAGCGCCAGGGCGGACTTGCCGGTGCCGGCGCGACCGCCGAGCGAAACGATCCCCACCTCGGGATCGAGCAGGAGGTCGAGGGCGACACGCTGCTCCGCGCTGCGGCCGCGCAGGCCGAACGCCTCGCGATCCCCGCGGACCAGTCGGACCATCTTGTCCGGCGTCACCCGGCCCAGCCCGCTGCCGCGCTCAGAGGAGAGAACGATGCCGGTGTGGCAAGGCAGCTCGCGGGCCACCTCAAGGTCAACCCGGTCCTCGTCATAGAGACGATCGAGGACATCGCCCGCCACGTCGATTTCGATCATGCCCGTCCAGCCGGACTCGACAACAGCCTCGGCGCGGTACTCCTCAGCGGCCAAGCCGACCGCGGAGGCCTTGACCCGCAGCGGGAGGTCTTTTGATACGAGGACGACGTCGTGCCCGTCGGCAGCGAGATTGCGGGCGACGGCCAGGATGCGGGTGTCGTTGTCGCCGAGCCTGAAGCCCGGTGGCAGCACATCCGCATCGGTGTGGTTGAGCTCGACGTGGAGTGTGCCGCCCGAGTCGCCGATCGGAATGGGCGCATCGAGCCGACCCTGCATGATGCGGAAATCGTCGAGGAGCCGTAGCGCCGCCCGGGCGAAATATCCGAGTTCGGGGTGGTTGCGCTTGGCTTCCAGCTCCGTGATCACAACGACGGGGATCACGACTTCGTGCTCGTCGAAGCGCAGCATCGCGCGAGGATCGGCGAGCAGGACGCTGGTGTCTAGCACATAAATGCGCCGTCCGGGAGCAGGACGGCGGCGGTCGCTGTTCGCCACTTGGGGCCTCTCGGGGCGGCGGTCGGATGCCGTCGCCTTGCCTTGACGGTACCCCGACGGGGCACCTCTCACGCGACCGAAACGCCCACTGCTCCGCTCCAGCGACCGGTCCGCCCGGCGGACCGCAGCACTGTGTCCTCGAGACGAATGCGGCCGCCGCGAGGCCGCGCTGAAGCGACCCTCTCGCCGCTCGAACTCCTGACCCAGCCCGTGCGTTCAAGCGCCGAAACGGCGCCCTCGGGCGGCGTAGTCGCGCAGCGCCCGCAGGAAGTCCACATGCCGGAAGTCGGGCCAGTAGGCCTCGCAGAAATACAGCTCGGTGTGCGCGGACTGCCAGAGCAGGAACCCGGAGAGCCGCTGCTCACCCGAGGTACGAATCACCAGGTCGGGGTCGGGTTGGCCCTTGGTATAGAGATGGTCGGCGATGTGCTCGACGTCGAGGACCTCAGCAAGCTCCTCGATCGAAGTACCGCGGCTCGCCTGATCTTGCAGCAGCGATCGAACGGCGTCGGCGATCTCGCGCCGTCCTCCGTAGCCCACGGCTACGTTGATCAGAATCCCCGGCCGGCCGGCAGTCGCTTCGTCTGCCTCTTTGAGGACTCGGGAGGTCTCGATCGGCAGCAAGTCAGGAGCCCCGACGGGATGCACCCGCCATCCCTTTGTCGAGGCGAGGTCACGGACTGTGTCCTCGATGATCCGCAGCAGCGGTTCGAGCTGGTCCTTGGGCCGGTTGAGGTTGTCGGTGGAGAGCAGCCACAGCGTGACGACCTGTACGCCGACCTGCTCGCACCACTCGACCAGCTCGTGGATCTTGCCGGCTCCCCGACGATGACCGACGGCCGGTGACTGGCCCGCCTCCTTCGCCCAACGGCGGTTGCCATCGATGATCACGCCGACGTGCCGCGGGATTCGGTCCTTGGGAAGCGCGGCAAGCAGACGCCCCTCGTACACGTCGTAGATCAGCTCACGCAGTCCCATTCGTCCCGCCAGCCGGTTGTGCGCTGCCACCACCGTCGGCCCAAAACCCTACTCGCATACGCGCCGAGCATCGGGAGTCCGCCGCAGCAGTCGCCTCAGTCCACATTGTCTCCCGGGGCGCGTAAACGCGCGGCTACCCGCACCGCTCGGTGCCGTGATCAAGGCCACAAGCCCGCAGACCTCGGCGTTCCGCCATTCGAGACCCCGGGTATGCTCCGCGACAACGTGCCCCACGCGCCCGCCGCCACTGGCCGGGCGCCTACCGGCGACCTATCAGGACCGCCGGCCGATCGAAAGGACCGCCTCGTGGCGATCGAGCTTCCTCCGGCGAAGTCGGCCATCGCTAACCCAAGCCAGGACGAGCTCAAGGGTTACGTCGCCGAGATGCAGAACTCTCAGCTGACCGAGTTCGGCAACTACAACGTGAAGGCACGGGTCACCGCGCGCTCGGCCGGATCGACGTTCATCGTCACCGACCACCCTGCCCGAACGACGAAGCAGACGATGCCGCGGGCTGAGTACGACCAGGTCGCAGCTGCCCAGTCGGCCTATATCGCTGACGCGGACATGGTCCTGCTCGAGGGGTACATCGGGCCTGAGAACTCACCGCTGCGCCGGCCGGCAAGGGTCTACATCGAACGGGCGAACTCGAACATCCCGGCGATGCAGCAGCAGCTCTATTACCCCAAGGACGCCGACTGGCGCGCGGAGGACGCACTCACCGTCATCTATACGCCCAACTGCCCCGCGCCCGGCTCGTACCCCGACAATCGGCTCGTCACGATCGACCTGGACAACTGGGTCACTCGGGTCTTCAACATCGACTATTTCGGCGAGTCGAAAATGGGCGGCCTGCGCATGTGGATGGAGTGGGTGTACCAGCAGGGCGCGCTCGCGATGCATGCGGGAGCAAAGGTGATCCCCACCGACAACGGCGACCAGGTGGTGCTGATCGTCGGCCTGTCCGGTACGGGAAAGACGACGACGACCTTCACCAGGCAGAACGACTCCCTCCCCGTGCAGGACGACATCGTCGCTCTCGTCGCCGGCGGCGATGCCTATGCGACGGAGAACGGCTGCTTCGCGAAGACATACGGCCTCGATCCCGCCTACGAGCCCACGATCTACGGCGCGCTCGCGACGCCGGCAGGCTGGCTGGAGAACGTCGCCGTAGACCCCCATGGCAAGGTCGACTTCTTCGACGACTCCTACACCGCCAACGGCCGGGGCACCTTCGGTCTGGCCGAGATCCCCCACTTCGATCCCAGGAAGCTGGGCAACGCGGACGTTCTCTTGATCCTCAATCGGAACGAGTCGATCATCCCGGCGGTCGCCAAGATGGCGAGCAAAGACCAGGCGATCGCCTACTACATGCTCGGCGAGACGAAGGGGACCTCGGCCGGCGGCGCCGCGGAGGCGGGCAAGTTTCTCCGGGTGCCCGGCACCAACCCGTTCTTCATGGGTCACGACTACGAGCAGGGCAATCGGCTCGGCGAAATGATCGACTCGATGGACTACGACTTTCAGGTGTACGTCCTGAACACAGGCCGGGTCGGCGGCGGGGATAACGACGAGCGGTCAAAGAAGGTCACGATCCCGCACACGTCGGCGATCGTGAAGGCGATCGCCGAAGGCACCATCGAGTGGGAGCCCGATCCCGACTTCGGTTACCTCGTCGCGTCGTCGGTTCCCGCATTTGACGACCCGGAACTCCTTTCGCCGCGCCGACTCTACGAGCGGCAGGGTCGGCGTGCCGAGTACGAAGACCTCGTGGCGAGGCTGAAGGCCGAGCGCCGCCGCTATATGGAGCAGCACGCCGGCCTCGCCCAGGCGGTCATCGAGACCCTCGGATAAACTCGCACACGCCACCGATCAGCGACGGTTGAAACCACAAGCCGATGGCCGACCCCGTCAAAGTGACGAGGTCCCGCCCGCCCGGCCGCCTGCACGCCCTCGTTTACGCCCGACCACGCCCCGACACCGTCACGTCGCAGCCCCGCCACGGGATGGTGTCCGGCCGCCCGGCGCCTGGGGCACCCTCGTCTTACGCCCGACCACGCCTCGACACCACACTTGGCGGGGCCTCCGGCCGTCGCCGAGCTGTGGTCCTTAACCGTCAGAGGTGCGGTCAGGACCGGTCTGGCGTACGCGCTCGACGTGTTGCATCACATCCCGCAGCTCAGCCAGCCAGGTCTCCGTGTTCTTCGCGACGAGCTTGACGCACCAGGCGAGTGCCTCACTGCGGCTGCGCGCGACGCCGGCGTGGACGAGCGTGTCAAGGA
>DASYTV010000254.1:0-8035 GCA_036001885.1 Actinomycetes bacterium | reverse complement strand
GCCTGGGTAGAAGGCCGGCTCCCGTCGGGTCATGGCGGCGCGGTGAGGTCCTGGGGGAGGAGATCCATGAGGAGGGCATCATGCCAGGTGCCGTCGGGGGATCGTTCGTAGCGCCGCATGATGCCGACCGGGCGGAAACCGACGCGCTGGTAGGAGCGGATGGCGCGCTGGTTGTGGGCGGCGGGGTCGATGGTGAGGCGGTGGTGCCCACGGTGCTCGAACAGGTGGCGAGCGAGCGTGCGGATGGCGTCGGTCCCCAGTCCCCGGCCATGCCAGGCGGGATCGAGAAAGATGTCGATGGCGGCGTGGCGGTAGTCGGGGTCGGTCTCCTCCCAGTACTGCACGAGCCCGATCACCTGGCCGTCGGCCTCGATGGCGAAGGTCACCGTGCCGTCGTCGGGAGCGATCATCTCGCGTCGGACCCGGTCCAGGTCGAAGTTGCCCCACCATGGAGCGACCCCGGGGTCGGTGACGATCTCGGTCAGGCGCGCCGCGTCATCGGTCGTCACGGGACGAAGGCGCACGACCTCACCGTGCAGCGGCTCCGCCTCGGCCGCGGCGGCTCCTTCCACCATCCGATCACCCCGACGAAACCGTACGCAACGGGCTGGTCGCTCGCCAAGCGGCGCCGTGACCAGTGGACGCGGCGGCCTCTGTCGCGCTCAGCCGAGCGAGCGCAGCTTGGGGAGCAGCTCGGCGGCCGACTCGGCGGCGGCGATGCCGGCGGTGCCGACGTCCCAGATCATGAGGACGATCTCGGTGAACCCGAACCGGACGTGACCCTCGACCATCCGCATGGCCCCGTCCGGGTCGGCCGGCAGGCGGAGCTGCACGGCCCGGCGGATCGTGGCGGGGTCGCGGCCGACGTCCTCGCAGTGCCGGTCGAGCACCCCTGAGAGCCGCGCCAGTTCCTCGGGCGGTGTCCCAGGCAGATTGGCGTTGATCCACACGTCCGCGTGCTCGGCGACCACGCGCAGGCTGCGCCGCTCGCCGCTGCCGGCCACCCACAGGGGCGGATGTGGACGCTGCACCGGCTTGGGGTTGGCCACCGCTTCCGTCAGGCGGTAGTGCCGCCCGTCGAAGGAGGTGGTCGGCTCGCTCCAGAGCAGCTTGAGGATCTGGCAGGCCTCGGCGAGGCTGTCGATCCGCTCCCCGATGGAGCCCAGCGGCACGCCGAACATGTCGTGGACCATCTCGTCGCCGCCGGCGCCGATCCCCATGTCCAGCCGGCCGCCGGACAGGTGGTCGACGGTGACCGCTATCTTGGCCAGCATGCCGGGATGGCGGTGGGAGTTGCCGGTGACCATGGAGCCGATGCGCACCCGGCCGGTCGCCTGCGCCATCGCGGCGAGCGTCGTCCAGGCCTCGAACACGTCGCCGGTACGGTCCGGTCCCAGCGCGGCGAAGTGGTCGATCACCCAGCAGCCGTCGAACCCACCGTCGTCGGCGAGCGTCCACATCCGCCGGAGCGTCTCCACCGTGTTGAGCTGCAGCGCGGGCTTCAACCCGAAGCTCAGGGTCTGCATTCGCGCACCTCCGCGCAGAACATCAGTCAGTTAGATCATCAGTAAAGCTGAGGATCAGCCTAGCAGTAGAATGTCGACATGTCGAATCACACTGGAACTGGAGCGGTTGAGCCCGAGGACGGCGAGCGGCCGGAGGAGTGGCCGCCTGCGCCACTGGCCGACCGCCTCGGGTTCCTCCTGAAGCACGCCCAGATCGAGCTCGCCGCGCTCTCCGAGCCAGCCCTGCGGCCGTTCGGGATCAGCGGGCGGGAGCTGGCCGTGCTCAGCGTGCTCGCCGACGGCGGCTCGCTGTCCCAGCATCAGGCGGCCCGGCGGCTGGCCATCGACCGCACCACCATGGTCGCCCTGCTCGACGGCCTCGAGGCCAAGGGCCTGGTGGAGCGCCGACCGCACCCGGGAGACCGGCGCCGCAACGTGGTCGAGCCGACCGCCGAAGGCCGTCGGGTCATGGACGAGGCCCTGCGCGCGACCCGCGACGCTGAGCGCCGCCTCCTGGCCCCCCTCGGCGATGCCGAGGCGAAGCGCTTCAAGGAGGCGCTCCGGGCGCTCATCGCTCCCGCGCCCGCGCGCGGCCATCCCATTCACTGACGACCTCGCACCCGCGGCCGTCCACCGCCACCTCGACGAGAGGAGCCCATGACCTCGAACCAGATGCGCGAGCGCTACGCCGCCGCCCACCCGAGCCTGTCCTTCGACCAGCCCGGCGCCGGCGTCCTGCGCATCGTGCTCGACACGCCGGGCAGGCTCAACGCTGTCGACGCGGCCATGCACCGCGACCTGTCCAAGGTCTGGCTCACCATCGACCAGGACCCCGAGGTGCGCGCGGTGATCGTGCGCGGCGCCGGCGACGCCTTCTCCTCGGGCGGCGACCTCGACCTGGTCGAGGCGATGACCGAGGACTTCGCCACCCGCATCCAGGTGCTCCGGGAAGCGCGCGACCTGGTCTACAACGTGGTCAACTGCGCCAAGCCCGTGGTGTCGGCGATGGCCGGGCCGGCGGTCGGGGCCGGCCTGGTCGTCGGCCTGCTCGCCGACGTCTCCATCGCCGCCCGGGGCGCCCGCATCATCGACGGGCACACCCGGCTCGGCGTGGCCGCTGGCGACCACGCGGCGATCGTCTGGCCGCTGCTGTGCGGTCTCGCCAAGGCCAAGTACCACCTGCTGCTGTGCGAGCCCCTGTCGGGCGAGGAGGCGGAGCGCATCGGGCTGGTGTCGCTGTGCGTCGACGACGAGCGGCTCCACGAGACCGCCCTGGAGGTCGCCGGCAAGCTGGCGGCCGGCTCGCCGAGTGCGATCCGCTGGACCAAGTACGCGCTGAACAACTGGCTGCGGCTCGCCGGTCCCAGCTTCGACACCTCGCTCGCGCTCGAGTTCATGGGCTTCGGCGGCCCGGACGTCCGCGAGGGCGTCGCCTCGCTGCGCGCCAAGCGGACGCCCAACTTCAATGGGCCAGCCCCGGAGTGAGCCGGTGATCCGGGTGCTGGTGGTCGACGACCAGGGGCTGGTCCGCGCCGGCTTCCGGATGATCCTGGAAGCGCAAGCTGACGTCGAGGTCGTCGGCGAGGCCGTCGACGGGCTGGAGGCGGTGGAGGCCGCGCGCCGCCTGGAGCCCGATGTGGTGCTGATGGACGTGCGCATGCCGCGGCTGGACGGGCTCGAGGCGACCAGGCGGCTTGCGGGGCCGGGCGTCGCCAACCCCACGAAGGTGCTGATCCTGACGACCTTCGACCTGGACGAATACGTCTACGAGGCGCTGCGCGCCGGGGCCAGCGGCTTCCTGCTCAAGGACGTCCGCCGCGAGGACCTGGTTGCGGCGGTGCGGGTGGTGGCTGCCGGCGAGGCGCTGCTGGCGCCGTCGATCACCAAGCGGCTGATCGGCGAGTTCGCCAGGCGGCCGCGGCCGGTCCGCGCCGCCCCGGCCGCGCTGGAGATGCTGACCGCCAGGGAGCGGGAGGTCCTCGGGCTGATGTGCCGCGGGCACTCCAACGCCGAGATCGCCGCCGAGCTGGTGATCAGCGAGCAGACCGTCAAGACCCACGTCGGCAACGTGCTCTCCAAGCTGGGGCTGCGCGACCGCATCCACGCCGTGATCCTCGCCTACGAGGCCGGCCTCATCCAGCCAGGGACTGCCTGACGGTCGTCGAGGAGAGCGCCGCGCCGACAGCGAAGGCGATGGCCGCCAGCAGCATGGCCAGGTGCATGCCGGGGGGCGAACGAGCGCTGCGTGGCCACCAGGGCGCCGAGCAGTGCGACGCCGACGGCGCCGCCGACCTGCCGGCTGGCGTTGAGCGCGCCGGAGGCCAGCCCGCTGGCCAGGGTGCGCCGCGGCGGGCTCGCGTCGGCGTGGTTCGATGCGTTGCTCGGGCATGAATCCACCCTAGCGAGCGGCATTTCGTCGAGCGCCGAAGTGTCGTCGCAGTAGAATCCCGAAGATGAACGGGGACGCGAACATCGCGGCGATCGCCTCGGTGCTGGCCGACCCCGGCCGCTGCCGGGTGCTGGCGGCGCTGGGGGATGGTCGCGCCCTGCCGGCCAGCATGCTCGCGGCCGAGGCCGGCGTGGCGCCGTCGACCGCCAGCGAGCACCTGTCCCGGCTGGTGCGCGCCGGGCTGCTCAGCGTGGGGCGGCACGGGCGGCACCGCTACTTCCGGCTGGCGGGCCCGCACGTGGCCGACCTCCTGGAGGCGCTGGCGCAGGTGGCGCCGCCGTCGCCGGTGCGGTCCCTGCGGGAGGGAACGCGGGCACAGGCGCTGCGCTCCGCCCGCACCTGCTACGACCACCTGGCCGGTCGCGTCGGCGTGGCGGTGATGGACTCGCTGCTGGAGCGGGAGTTCCTGGAGCCCGACCACTTCGAGGACGGCCTGGCGGCGGGCGACCGGTTGTCCTCGCCTGGCCGCGCCATCCGCTTCGGGGTCACAGAGAAGGGTGTGGTCTTCCTCGAAGAGTTCGGCGTCGACCTCGACGCCCTGCCGCCGCGGCGTCCGGCCGTGCGGTACTGCGTCGACTGGAGCGAGCAGCGCCCGCACCTGGCCGGCGCCGTCGGTGCCGCGCTCACCAACCGCCTGTTCGACCTCGGCTGGATCCGGCGTGCCGAGCGCAGCCGCGCCGTCCACGTCACCGACCATGGCCGCAAGGGCTTCCCCGACGTGTTCGGCGTCGACCCGGACTGACGACCGGACGCGTCACGCAGGGAGCGATCCGCGTCCTGCAGGAAGTGCCGCCTTGCTATTTGACGTAACCTGATCCGGCGTGAGCAGACCGCTACGGGCGACCAACCCCGACTCGCCTGGGGCGCGCACCCAACCCAGTTCACGGATACCCTTCGACTCAAGCCATATCGATTCGAAGTCACTAGGATCCAGTCCCTCATGTCGTTGAAAGATCACCTGCCGATAGAGGATGTCCGAAACACAGAGCACCATTGGTCCGTCGGCACGCTGGAGCAACATTCGAAGTTCTCGAGAGTCGAGGAGTCGAAACGCGAGATTGACTTGGTCTCCAAGTGGTCCGTCGGGATCGATGAGAAGATCTGCGGCGTGCACAACGACTCGAACCCGCAGTCGCTCGGCCGCAACGGCAAGGCGATTGTGCCTGCAAAGTCCGAGCGAGAGGGCATCGATTGCCTGTATCAGAATCCGAGGTTTGCCAACCGCCGGATGGATTGTAACGAACAGACCGTCTCCGGTAGTCTGCGCGGCGTATTGACTTAATTCGATGCCGGTTTCATCAATGACGTGCGCGATTAGCCGTCGCAACGCCGCCCGTAGTCGTGACCGGACCACATCATTGCGGTCTTGAGCACTATAGGCTTCGACGTCGATAAGCAGTATCGATCTGTATTCCGAGCGGACCGGTGACCATTCGCTCATCTCCACATCCACCGACGATCCTGGGGTCTGTCACCTCAACCTGTCATGGGCTCCAGGCGAGGAAGGCTTGTCATTCGCGGTGATGTTCGCCGTACATGGCTGAGGATGTCCGGCCCACAGAAAGTGTCCGAGATCCCCGATGCCTCCCGGTCCTCGGGTACCAGCCTGGTAACGGAGGCAGAGGAGCCGGGCTGCATTGATTCTACGTAGTACGATTGCTGACAGTGACGTAGGCAATTAAGTCCATTGAGGCGTAGTCGTAGAGTTCTGCGCAGCCGGGACACTTTTGCGTATGATTTGACGTTCCGAGATGTCATCGTAGTATGCTCCGTTTGTTCCTGAAGGTAACGGATTTTACCCGCAAAGGCTGATGTCATGCTAAAGTCGGATGAGAACAGCATAATATGGGCTAGGAGCAGCCTCTGCGCGAATACCAATTGCGTAGAGGTTGCGCTAGTCGATCACCAGGTTCTTGTCCGTAGCTCGAAGAATATTGCCGGCCCGATACTTCGGTTTGATTTCCCTGAGTGGATGGCTTTTCTCAGCGCCGTCCGTGGCGGAGAGTTCGACCTCCCTTAGTTGTCCGCTGGCATCTCGACTACCTCAACGTTGCGTAGACTCTGCGCTCTCGCGAAGGCTGTCATGAAGGCGGTTGACTCTTCACCGCTGAGAGCTCCGGCCTGAAGGCGCTCAAACAGACGCGTGTAACGCAGAAGATGATCCTCGCCGTCGAGATATAGTTGTCCCGCGGGCAGCTCAACGAAGATCACGTCTCGATCGGCCTTGTGAGGGAAGCCGAGGATAATGAAAGAGCCGCCCATGCCCTCTTGAGCTCCGGCCGTGAAGGGAAGCACTTGAACCGTGACATTGGACATTTGGGCAGCGAGCCTCAGACGGGCGAGTTGCTCTTCCATGACCTGAGGCATGCCGACAAGCCGCTGAATCGTCGCTTCGTCGAGGACGACCTGCAGAACTGGAGCATCCCTTCTTCTCAGCAACTCTTGCCGTTCCATTCGTAGCTCGACGTGACGTGCGACCTCCTGATCATTCAGATTGGACAAGAGGGCACGGGTGACCAACTGTGCGTATCCCTCAACCTGAAGCAGTCCTGGAATGGCCAGGGATTCGAAGACCCCGGATGGAATTCGTCGCTCGCTCGAAGCTCATGAAAGTTCTGACGTCAGGGACATCCCTACACGAATGCCACCACCGGTCTCTGTGCCTTGCCTCATCGGCGAGCTGGTGGAGGCTCGCTCGTTGCTGCTCGGGGACTCTGTAGAGGTCGAGGATGTCTCTGATATCCCGGAAGCTTGCTCTCACGCGGCCTGTCTCGAGGCGGGAAATCTTCGAGGGTGAGCAGTAGAGTTTGCCCGCCACCTGATCTGTGGTCAGTCCCACTTCCTCGCGTAGGCGCCGCAGCTCGCTGCCCAGGCGCCGCAGGAGGAGCGGTGGACTGGTGTGACGATCGTCACTGTTCTCTGAGGGCATGCTCACCACTCCCAACAAGTCGCCGAGCGACAATCAAGAGTTGCTCCCGGACCGGCTCAGAAGTGAAGCGGCAGAACAGGCGGATCTGGACAAGCGTTGCTAAAGTCTCAGTGCTGAGTATCGGACATTGGTTCGTCTGATAGTAAGCACTCACTCTCGCCATTTTCTAGTTCGGGCACTGAATACCGTAATTCGGTACATGAGACCCGCACGTGCATTTTGCACGTGCAACGTACGGCTAGTAGCTCGTCAGCCCTGAATTGCGGGGTAGAGGTGCTTGAGCTTGATGCGGGCATCCTCAGTGGTGAAGCGCCAGTCCACACCACGACCGGCGCCGTTGCGGGTCGCCTGCCACGCGGCGACCTCCCGCTCCAGGGTCGCCTGGTCGGCCAGCCGGCGGTCCAGGCACTGCTCGGCGAGCACGGCAGCTGGTTGACCATGGCCCAGATCGAGCTTGCCGTCCTGGCTGGGCAGTGCCTGGACCGGCGGCTGGCCGACCGGGCGACCCTGGAGCGGGAGGTCGCCGCGTGGCAGACGACCCGCAACGCTACTGGTCGTGGTGTGGACTGGCGCTTCACGACCCAGGACGCCCGGATCAAGCTCAAGCACCTCTACCCTGTAAATCAGGACTGACAAGCTACTAGGGCCATCCCTGTTCTTCGAGCGGGCTGACGATCGCCTCGTTGACCACCAACTCGTCGGGTGCCGCCGCGAGCCAGACGATCAGTGCCGCCACCTCCCCTGGGGGCACCGCCCGCCGGCGAGGTGGCGGCTCGCGTCGTACGAGTTCTCGCGCCGCCGCCGACCAGACTCCCCAGTTGGTGGACATCGCGCCCGGGTACAGAACGCAGGCGCGGACGCCATGCGGCCGGCCCTCGGCGGCCAGCGCCTGGGTCAGCCCGCTCAGCCCGAACTTGCTCGCGCAGTAAGCCGCCGCGTTCGCCCAGCCACGCTTGCCCGCCACCGACGACACGTTGACGATCGTGCCTCGCCCGGCCTGCCGCATGCGTGGGAATACCGCCTTGGCGAGCACGAACGGCGCCCGCAGGTTGACCGCCAGCACCTGGTCCCAGTCATCGACACCCAGCTCGATGACCGGGCCCGGCCTGTCGGTCCCGGCCGCGTTCACCAGAACGTCGACCCGGCCGAACC
>DASYTV010000253.1:0-4839 GCA_036001885.1 Actinomycetes bacterium | reverse complement strand
GATCGCCGCGGCGAGCAGAGCGACCAGGGCAAACAGCCAACGCACGCCGCTCCTGCGCACATGGCGCGGCAGCGGCGGCGGCTCTCCAGAAGGCCGGCGTCGCCGCCCGGTCGCGAGCCGGGCGGCTGGCTGCTGACCACGCCGCGCCGCGGCCGCCGCATCCTTGCCAGAGGACAGTTCCACGATGTGCACCTCACCAGTGGCCTCCTCCGCACGGTACCGCTGGTCGCTCGAGAGCACCGCTAGAAGCCCGCGCGCTGCGCCCAAGCGAGTCCATCGCACGGCGAGCGCGGCCGACTACCGCTGCTCACCAAGTCCGCTCACGGCAGCTCCCGTCGCCGCCTCCTCCTCCCGCCTCGCTTGGCCCGCATCGCCGTACTGGAAGTGGCACTCGCATAGCCAGGACGCGGGAGCTCACACGCCTGACAGGCCTGCTGGTGCTGAGTAGAGTTATAAGTCGCATGAGGGGGTCGCCTGGAGCTCGACGCGAAGGGCAGCGGCTCGTGACTCGAGCGAGGACTGCCGTTGATGGGGCCGCACCGAGTGCCGATGCCGGCCATTTTTCGCTGGCCGATCCACGTGGCCTGGACGAAGCCGATGTCGCACGGCGACTGAAGCAGGGGCAGGGCAACTGGGCGAAGCTTCCGTCCAGTCGCTCCCTGCCGGCGATCCTCAGAGCCCTGGGTGCGGCGTATGTCGTGGTACCGGCCATTCCCGCGACCCGCGAGTTCATTGTCCTCAACGCGTCCCCGTGGATCGTGGTGCTCGCGGCGGTGGGAGCCACGGCGCTAGCTGTGCGGAGCCCGCGGATCGTGACCGTCGCTTTGTCCAACCTTGTGCATCGTCGAGGGGAGCTGCCAGTGAGGCAGCGAGATGCCGCGACCCTGCAGGAGCTCATCGGCCAAGGAGAAGGCAATGCGACCACTCCACTGCCGATCGAGGAAGCCGTGCAGCACATCGGATCTCGCCGGCTGGGTAAGACCACCGGTCCCATACTCGAAGCTCTTGTAGGACGGCGCCGATGACAACGCCACACCTCCCTGACCCTCCCGCCTCGCCCGGTGCTCCCAACTCGAGTGCGCAGGTCTCGCAGGAACGAAACAACGGACCCGAAGGCGATCTCGCCCAACCGCCGACGACGGAACAAACGGAGAAGTCCAAGCGGCGAATCAGGCTACGCCTCGTGCTTTCCGCACTCTTCTCAATCGCCCTCGTGGTACTCATCTTCTGGAAGCTGCTGCCGCAGTTCGCGAGCCTCTCCGACATCTGGGCGTCCATCCAAGCCATGACATGGCTGGAGCTCACCACTCTTGTGCTCGCAGCTCTGTGGAACCTGTGCACCTACTGGTTCGTGATGGTGGCCACTATGCCTGGCTTGACGTATCCCCAAGCCGCGGTTGTGACCGAGTCTTCGACAGCCGTGGCCAACACGGTGCCTGCCGGTGGCGCCATCGGAATCGCGATGTGCTACTCGATGTACGACTCGTGGGGCTTCTCCCGCTCACGCAGCTCGGTGTCACTGCTCGTGTCAGGCATATGGAACAACTTTGCGAAGCTCGGACTGCCGATCCTGGCTCTCGCGCTCCTCGCATTCTCGGGGGGCCCAGGCGGCGGCCGGCTGATCGCGGGACTTGCCGGTCTCGCTGGACTCATCGGCGCGATCGTGATCTTCAGCCTGATGCTGCGCACCGACGAGCTCGCACGGCGAATCGGCTCCCGTTTCGGTCGAATCACCTCTGCCGTGATTCGACCCTTTGGGCGGCCGCCGGTGACCGGGTGGGACCAAGCTACTTCTAAGTTCCGGTCGAGGACTATTCGGCTCCTGCGCGCGCGCTGGCAATGGATCACCTTTTGGACGCTGGTCAGCCATCTGTCGCTGTATTTCGTGCTGCTCTTGTCCTTGCGCCACATCGGCGTGTCCAACTCAGAGGTCAGTTGGATCGAGGTGCTCGTGGTCTTCTCGTTTGCGCGACTGCTGACCGCGATTCCCTTCACGCCCGGTGGCTTGGGGCTGGTCGAGGCGGCGCTGATCGCGGGAATCGCCGGGTACGGCGGCAGTGACGCAGACGTCGCGGCTGCGGTGCTCGTGTTCCGCGCGCTGACTTACGTGCTGCCCATCCCGATCGGAGTGGCCACCTATCTGTTCTGGAAGCGCAACCGTTCGTGGCGCCGCGCACCCGGAACCGCCCCGCGTACCGACCTTGTCCCAGAGTCCGCATGAGCACACCGTCGGTGAATGACGCCCAAGCCAGCCGCATCGGTCGACCAGCGACCGATCTGCTGTGGGTCGTCGGCGGGTTTGCGCTGCTCCTACTGAGCGCTCTTCCTCTACATCAGCACTCGATCAGCGCGTTCGAGACGTGGGTCTTCCGAGCGCTGAACGACTGGACGGTTCTGCCGTTCGTCGTGATCTGGCCGGTCATGCAGCTCGGAAACTTCCTCGTGATCCCTATAACCGCCGCCATCGCCGCAGTCATGCGCCGGTTTCGGCTCGCTGTCGGCATCCTGCTCGGTGGTGTAGTGACCTACTACCTGGCCAAGGTGGTCAAGGGAATCGTCGTACGTGGACGGCCGTCCAGCCTTCTGGACGATGTACACATTCGCGGCGCAGCGGCAGGTGGTCGAGGCTTTGTCTCGGGCCACGCGGCCGTCGTCACGCTCATCGCGCTGTTGGCTTGGCCGTACCTCAACCGAACGGGTCGAATCATCGCCGTCGTGCTTGTCACCGTGGTCTGCCTCGCGCGGGTCTACGTCGGCGCCCACCTGCCGCTCGACGTCGTCGGCGGCATCGGCTTGGGCCTCGCGGTCGGCGGCGCCGTACGGCTGTTGACCGGAAGACCGGTCTAGTGCTGGTCAACCATCGATGGGGCCCCGAGGTATCCCTGTGACTCGTTCAGCTGCGGCAGCGTGGGCGGCCTTCGGTGGCTGTGTCCTTGCCGTTCGCAGTCGCAGGGTCGGGCGTGCAGAGACATCCCTGATGCTGAGGGTCAACGACCTTCCGGACCAGCTGCATGCGCCGCTGTGGACCGTCATGCAGCTCGGAGCGCTTGCTTCGCCATTGGTCTGCGGCGCCGTGGCCACGGTCACGGGCCGACCCGAGCTCGCGCGAAGGCTCGTAGCTTCCGGTATCGGGGCTTACGTGGCAGCAAAGATGGTCAAGAAGCTGGTGGGTCGCGCACGGCCCGATGACCTCGTGACCGGCATCCAGGTTCGAGGGAAGGCCGCGAACGGCGGTGGCTTCATCTCTGGTCATGCCGCCGTCTCGACAGCGCTCGCCGTCGAGGCCTACCTCACGTTCGGTCCGGACGCCTGGCCGTTGCCGTACTTCCTCGCGCCGTTGGTGGGTTTCAGCCGTGTGTACGTGGGGGCGCACCTTCCCCTCGATGTCGCCGGGGGTGCCGCCTTCGGTTGGGCGCTCAGCGCGACCGTTCACCACTTCGCTGCGCGAGAGGTGACGAGATCCACGGCCAGGTAGGGTTTCCCAGCCGTCCGTGGGGCGCGTGACGCTGGAGCGCGAATCATCGCGGCAGGCCCGATCATGGCGATGCAATTCTGTCCCGAGGCCGCGCTGTCAGGTCAGGAGGAGCAGGAGTGCAAGCGTGGGGCAGGCGGCGACTGCACGCTTCGCGTCCTTGACCTGGGAATCCGGGAGCGGTTCGGCTCGCACGATCGGGTAGCCCCACTCGTCCAAGGTGACGCGTTCGGGAAGCAGCTCGGCGCAGACGCCATGGCCGGTGCATGCGATCGGGTTGACGGCGAGTCGCTTGCTCATAAGCGCTACCTCCAGTCGGATTCCTGGAGGGGCGCGCCGTCGGGCACTGGGAGGAAGGGCTCCCTGCTTGTCGCGGTGCAATAGCCAGCCTGGTGCAGGGTGATCTCCTCGGCGAAGACGAGCAGTGCGCTGCCGACGAACCGGACCGTACCGTCCGGGTGCTTGCACGCACCGCGACCGGCTACCACGCCCGCCCAACGTTCGACATTGGTACGGATCCGTTCAGGCGCGCCGTACTCCGCCAGCTGCCGTACCGCTCCCGCAATGCTCGCGAGCCCGTTGAGGCACGGCCCGCATTGGCCGGCAGACTCGCGCACCAGATAGTCCACCACGTGTGCCGTCTCGGCCAGGCCACAGCGATCGACTGGCAGCGCCGCCAGCACCCCGGCCGCGGGAGTCGCTCCGAATTGCTTCAGCGATCGTCGCGAGAGCCGCAGGTCGATGGCTTGACCTGGGGTGAGCCAGGTGCCGTGGTAGCCGCCGACGAGCACCGCGCCGACCCTCGCGGACTCGAGCGGTAGCACGGTAGGGATGGGGGTGCCGAGGGCGGCTTCTGCCACTCCTGGACCATCGGACGCGATCCGCGTGATCAGCATGGTTCCCGGCTCGCTGTCCGTCCCGACGGACCGGAACCACCACGGCCCGTATCGAGCAATTAGAGCCAGGTGGGCCAAGGTCTCCACGTTCTGTACAAGAGTCGGGCGGCCACCAACCCCTCGCTGGAGAACCGGCGGTGGGCGGAATCGCGGCACGGCGGCACCTCCATCGACGCGGCTGACAAGCGCGGATTCCTCGCCGGCAAGGAAGCGTGCCGGAGAGCCGACGAGATCGACCGGCACCCGATCGACGCCCGCGGACATGCGGGCCACGAGGGCAGCTTGGAGCTGGTCAATCAGGAGCCGAAGGCGCGGCAGATACAGATAAGCGTGGTCAGCGCCGACTGCCTCAGCGGCCAGCTGCAGCCCGTCGAGCACGAGGTGCGGCGAATACCAGAGCAGGAGCTTGTCCTTCTCGCTCGCCGGCTCGCCCTCCGCACCGTTAGCGACAACTACCGAGCGCCTGCGTGC
>DASYTV010000252.1:0-16014 GCA_036001885.1 Actinomycetes bacterium | reverse complement strand
GCTTCACCCCGAGACAGGCCGCGGCCGGGCCGCCTATGTCCGCGGACACGGCGGTCAAGGGCAACTCGGGCAACCGCGCGCGGACCACGACGACCTCATGCACCTTCACATTACCGAGTCCTTCGAAGATTCAGACCTGGGCGTGCTGACCTTCACCGGCGAGGGTTCGGTGACCGGATTCGTCACCCCCGTGCGCTGACTAAGGTCGGCCAGCTCGATCTAGCATCACAGGCGTCGGGGTCTGGGAACGAGTGGATCGCCGCGCGCCAACGCGGGCCTCTGGGCTCTAGACATCCTGACGGAGCGGCCCAGAATTCAGGGGCGGCCCCAGTCGTCCGCCCCTTATACCCCCTCAGGGGGCGCGACTGGGGTCGCTCCTCACCTCACCGCCATCTGCACGGGGGTCAGATGACGATGAGGACATGAACTCCTCGGTCAAATCGCGGCGACCGTTACAGAGGGTAGATTACGTGGCGGGCTCGAACGAACGTTCGATTAGCAGTACCGTCCAGGCATGGCCATCGCCCGCCGCAAGCCGGACCCTGACGGGATCACCCGCGCCGGAATCGCCGGCACGGCGTCCCACTACGCGAGCGGGAAACCGCTCGACGTCGACGCTGCGGTGGCCGAGCTGCGGGAGATCGCCAACGGACGAGGCGACCTGCTCGCCGAACGGGCCGGCGTGATTTTCGGCTTCCACGACGAGGACGCGAGAGACGGCCGGTGGCCGCGCAGAGCGCTCGAGGCGGCCCTGTGCATCGCCGCCGGTGCGGACCTGACCCGGCTGACCGAATGGATCGCCGTGGGGCAGGAGCGAGCGGAGCGGGTCCGCTAGACGAGGGGCGGGACAAGTGAGATACCGGCGAGTGGTCGAACGGACCGGGGGATCCTGCAGGGCTCGCCGCCGCCCGCTCGGGTGGGCGCCAAGGCGGCGACGGGCCTCCCGTGAATCGCTCGATACGCCGTACGTGTTACGCCGATGCTTGGCGTTGGTCAGGGCGTCATGGTTGCCGTGACGGCCTCTCGCAAGTGCTGCGCCGCGCTGGTTACGACGAGATCGGTGCGCATCAGCTGGCCGTTTCCGGCGGTCCAGCCGCACAGGCAATATCCCGATGACAGTCCGGTTTGCTCCCAGCGCAAGAGCCCCTGGCTGCCTGCGTGACTGAGTTGGTCCTTGACCCTCACCTCGTGCACGACTTCGATAACGGGGCGATCGTCCGACACGTCACCAGCATCCGCCCGCCGGTGGCGTGGAGGACGCCCGTTTCCTAGCCTTAAGCCAGCTGCCGCCGTGCTGTGTCTTTGGGAGGAAGCGAAAGGTCCGATCGGTCGACTTGACCACGGATCGCGACGGGTCGGTCATGGACTGGCTACGGTTTCCGAAGCCTGGGCCCCGCCTGTAATCCCCCCCGCGGACGGTGCCCAGGCACATCAACGTAACGTTCCCGGACGATTCGCCCGATGAACGGGTGACCTCGCCCTCGCCCGATAGGGGGGCCTGGTCGGCGGCGAGGCCCTTGGGGCGCGGTCCGGTGCGGGTGGATGCCTCCCGCCCCGGCCGCGACGGCCACCGTCCATACCACGCCCAGCGATGACCCAGCGCGCTGCTGCATGTTGTGCACGACCACGAGCCTGTACTGGTATGAGCCATCCAGGTTGGAAACGGACCTCAACGGCGACCTGCGCCCGGTGCGCCGGGCCGGGAACGTGCGGTTCGACTACGAGCTGGCCCATCAGCAGGTGCCGGCGGCTTCGTCGTCCAGCACGAATCGTTATGGAACAGGCTTTGCGAATAAACCCACAACAGGTGTAGACCCGCCGGGATGACTGCGGCTTCCGGAGGTGTGAGCAGGTCATGAACGACACGCTAGAGACCCCGGCGTCGCTGCTAGGCAGATTCGTTCCATGGGGTCGGGCCACACCCGGCGAGCTGACCCTGGCCAACGGGGTGGTCAGCTTCACGCCCACCACGGGTGCGGCACGCGAGCCCCTGTTCAGCGTCCCGGTCGGCCAGGTGAAAGCGCGCTACCCGAAGCTGTACTTCGGTCTTGGATTGAAGCTGATCGTCGACAGCAAGGGCTATCGGCTGTGGTTACTCCCAATGCGATCCGCGGCCGGGGATAGGACAATCGACGGGGACACGATCGTTGTCGGTAACAAATTCAACGCAAACGAGCTCGGACCGGCGCGAGCAGCCACTCGGACATGGCGCGCCGCGCTATCCGGCACTCGAACCTGAGCGCCACACGCGGCAGGGGCGCGTTAGCCGCGCCACGAGGAGCGCGATCGCCACAGTCAGGGCGAAGGTGACGGGGCCCGCTCGACCCAGTTGCCGGTGCGGCCGATCACCACGACCTCACCGCGGGCGTCGTGCGGCCACCACCACGGCACCCCCTCCGGGGTGCAGGTGCAACCTTTCGGGGAGATCATTTGCGCTTGACCGGTGAAGTGATGCCCGGCTGACCCGAAAATGCTGTGGTCCCGAGCTGTGCTGGCCCTACCGTGTTCCGGTGACCAAGGCGAAACGCCACCACTTCGTTCCGCGCGCATACTTGAGAGGTTTGGCCGCGAGGGCCGGGTAGCCGTGCGGTGGCGTGGTCATTCCAAGCCGGTCGTGGCCGGAGCCCACAACGTCGCTGTCGAGGGAGGCTTCTACGAGACGGTCGACGCGAAGGGGCAGAAGTCGGTAGAGGCCGAGGAGGCGTTAGCCGTCGTGGACGGCCAGGCGATCAATGCCATGCGGGCCATCGTCGACGCTGGGGAGCCCCCTCCGACGGTGGGCAGGAGCTTGGTGCCGAGGTCGTACGACAGCTGCCGTGCCTCCTGCGTCGATAGCCACCAGGTGGCTTGTGACACGCCGGCCACGTAGGCGGCGCTGACGTCGATGCCGACCGCGTACAACTGGACGACGCCAGGCTCGCTCGGCGGTGTGATGACTGAAATAGTGCTCATGGGCGGAGCTCCAATCTCCGTCAAGGCCCCGGCCCGGTGGTGAAGTCACTGTGTCGGGGCCGCCTGTATTCGACAGAAATTCGACAGCGCAACCGCGAATCGCCAACGGCGACCAACGGTTGACTGAGCCGTTTACGCAGGTCAGACCGCATATGCCACCGGTACTCACCGGTCGTCAACTATGCGGGATGAGTTCGAGCTCTACTTCGATATTTAGGCCCGAAACCCGCTCTGATGCGATGAAGGAGCGGGGCCTCCGCTCCTCGTGATAGTCCACCCGCGCGTAACGCTTGGGCTGTTCACGTCCACCACGACGAAGGAGGCCCCTGTGGACGAGTATGACGGCCGGCAATATGTCGGGATAGATCTTCATCGGCGGCGCAGCGTGATCGTGCGGATGACGCCGGAGGGTGAGCGGCTGGGTGGCGCGGTTCGCATTGACAACGACCCGTTCGAGTTGGCGCGGCTGGTCGCCTCGTGGGGTGAGAACCCGGAGGTGGTCCTCGAGGCAACCTACGGGTGGTACTGGGCCGCGGACGTGCTGGCCGAGGCGGGCGCGAACGTGCACCTGGCACATCCGTTGGGGGTCAAGGGCTTCGCGTACCGGAGGGTCAAGAATGACGAGCTCGACGCTCGGGACTTGGCCGATCTGCTGCGGATGGGAAGGCTGCCCGAGGCGTGGGTCGCCCCGCCTGAGGTTCGTGGGCAGCGCGAGCAGGTGCGGCACCGGTGCAAGCTGGTCGCGCTGCGCTCCGGGCTCAAGGCTCAGGTCCACTCCGTGCTGGCCAAGCAGGGCGTGCACGTGGCGGTGTCGGACCTGTTCGGCGTCGGCGGGACCAGGCTGCTTGACGAGCTGGGTCTGGATGCTCCGTTCCAGGCTCGGGTGCTGTCGCTGCGTCGGCTGATCGAGGCGTTCACGTTCGAGATCGACATTCTGGCCGAGCGCACCACCGGCCAACTCGCCCGCGACCCCAGGTTCCGGGCGGTCCAGACCATCCCCGGCGTCGGGCCGGTGCTGGGCGCGGTGTTCGTGGCCGAGATCGGCGACGTGACCCGCTTTGACCGGCCCGAGAAGCTGTGCTCCTGGGCCGGGATGACCCCCCGCCACCGTGAGTCCGACACCACGGTCCACCGTGGACGGATCACCAAGCAGGGCAACCACCTGGTCCGTTGGGCCGCCATCGAGGCGGTCCAACGCCTCTACGGCGGCGCGATCGGGCGTACCCGGGCCCGGCTGACCGAACGGCGCGGCGCCAACATCGCCAAGGTCGCCGCCGCCCGCAAGCTGCTCACCCTGGTCTACTACGGGCTACGCGACGACACGTCCGTTGCCTGGCCCGACCCGCGTGAGCGCAGTTCCGGCGCAGCCAGGACGCGCGGTCGCCGCAGGTCTGACCTCCACCCAGCGGCACGGTCGACGACTCTGATTGACTCCGACTGGCTG
This sequence comes from Actinomycetes bacterium, assembly GCA_036001885.1. Taxonomy (GTDB): domain Bacteria; phylum Actinomycetota; class Actinomycetes; order JAKEEW01; family JAKEEW01; genus DASYTV01. The sequence continues at coordinate 11,618 of DASYTV010000252.1, read as the reverse complement.
CGGCCGTACCACTCCATGCCGCCCCCGCCGGCGGCGAAGGGATGACCGGCAACCGGGGCCCTCCGGTTCCGCCACACCGTCCACTACCGACGGTGGAGAACACGGCCACCCGACAACTTCACAACCCTCGTTCCCGGCGCGACGATCCTGCGCCGTTCGGGATCGGCGTCAAGGCCAAGCCCGCTGCGCGGGTCGACCTGCGGTTGAGCCTTTGACCCCGACCCTCATCGGCGTTTGTCCGCACCGAGCCGGGAAACAGGGACAAACCGGTCACAACCCGTCGGACCCTCAGGGTTGACACGGCCCCGCTCCTTCAGGGATGACCTGCGGTTTGCTACCGCCGCACCTCTCCGTTCCTCAGGGATTCCTCAGGACGGTCCGCGAAGGCCGCCTCCACCGCGGCCTTTGTGGACTCGTCCCGATCGGGCCACATGTGCCCGTACGTGTCGAGGGTGGTCTTCGCCGAGGCGTGCCGTAGCCGCGCCTGGACGGTCTTCACGTCAGCCCCCGATACGATCAGAGGACCGCTGGCGGTTCGTCCGCGGCCACCCGCTCGATCTTGCTGCCGTGGCGCTGCCGATGGTGCGCAGCTTGCGGCTGGTGGCGAGCATTCTACGGGTGGCCGCGCTCTCCCAGCGGGGGCTGGCGGAGCGGGTGATCGCGTCGACGGTTCTCATCGCCTCGACGGTGCTCCTAGCCGGGGCCTCGGTCGGCTTGGAAGCCGAGCGTGACGCGCCCGGCGCGAACGTCACCTCATTCGGCGACGCGATGTGGTGGGGGCTGACCACAGTCACCACCGTCGGATACGGCGACCGCTACCCAGTCACCGCCGAGGGTCGCGTCGTAGGCGGCGTCCTGATGGTCGTCGGCATCGCCACCATGGGCGCCTCACCGCAGCCATCGCCTCACAGCTGATCAACCCTCGGCACGCCGAGCCGCAACCAGCGGACGAACGTGTCCGCCAACTCGAAGCCCAGATCGCAGTGTTGATGCCGGGCTCGAGGAGGCCCGCCGCTGTGGTAACACTGCAGGTCAGAGACCGAATCGGAGTGTGCGACGTTGCCGGATTCCGCGTCCGCGTGCTCCGCTGCGGTCCCCGTGGCCGTTTTCGCTGCGGTTTGGTGGGGTGTTCTGCGGGGTAGCAGAAACCCCCGGCCGGGGGCGCTGGGTGGGGGTGGTCAGTGAAGCTCCTCGGTAGCCGTGTGCTCCGCGTATGCGTCGGTGTCCGTGGTCTTCGTCCCGCCCGGCACCTCCCGAGATGAGAGGTCCGCCCCTCGTCGAGTCAGCTCCCGGTTGGCCGCAGCCCGGATGGCCTCCATCAGCGCACGCAGGTCGGCTTCATCCGTCCGGGCGTTGATGATCGTCGTTCGCAGGTAGACCCGGTCGCGCAGGCGCGTCTTGACCACGTAGAACGCCCCGGACCGGACGAGCTCGTCGCGCACCGCGAGTTGCAGCGCATCGAGATCGAGGACCCCGCCGGGAGTGAAGCGGAAGCACACGATGTTGGCCTGGGGCTCCGTCGCCAGCTCGAAGTCCGCGGCGGCCTCGAGCTCGCGCGCGAACCAGCTAGCCAGGTCGAACGTCCGCGTCACGTAATCTGCGAAGAACGATGGGCCGTGCTCCAGGACGGACGCGTACAGCTCGAGGGCCATCATCCGCTTGGTGCACTCCAGCGTCCTCAGGCCCGAGTCCCACCAGGCGAAGGCCCCGCCATGGGTGTCGAAGCCGACGTAGCTCTGCTCCTGGTGGAACGCACGATCCGCGGCGCCAGGGCGCCGGTAGAGCACGGCAGTCACCAACGCCGGCATGAGCAACATCTTGTGAGCGTCGAGCACGACCGAATCGGCGCGTTCGATCCCGGCGACGACGTGCCGGTATGCCGGAGCCAGTGCAGCCACCGCGCCGTGGGCCCCGTCGACGTGGAACCACAGACCATGCTCGGCCGCGTAGTCCGCGATCGGCTCGAGCGGATCAAACGCCCCCGTCGCGGTCGAGCACGCGCTACCCACTACCGCGAACACCCGCCGACCCGAGTCCTCGGCGCGGCGGTGCGCCTCGCGAAGGCGAGCGGGATCGAGGCGGAACCGGTCATCGACGCCGACCGGTACGACGCCGCCAGCGCCGAATCCCAGGATCCGCGCGGCGCGGTCGTTGGAGTAATGCGCCTGTTCGGAGGTGAGGATCGCGAGCGGCTGTTTGCCGGCCAACCCGTCGTTCCAGGCGTCGACGCCGACGACCGACTGGCGGGCGGCGGCGAGTGCGGTCAGGTTGCCCGCCGAGCCGCCCGACGTGAACAGCCCCTCAACATCGGGGCCGAAGCCGAGCGCCGAGCCCAACCATTCGAGCAGACGCTTCTCCATCGCGTTCGAGACCGGACCCATCTCGAACTCAGCGGTGCCGTTGTTGAGAACGGCCGAGACGAGCTCCGCCAACGCGGCCGAGCCGATCGGCGCACTGACCTGATGCCCCACGTAGCGCGGGTGGTGGATGTGGTGGGAGCCGGCGATAACCTGCGGCAGAAGATCGGCGAACGGGACGCGCTGATCCATCTCGACAGGCGACGGCCACCGGTTCAGCGAGGCTTCGGGTGGCGCGTAACGCAGGACGGGACCCTCGCCGGTGGCTGTACCCGCGAGGTAGTCGGCCAGCTGGTCGATGACCGCGTGCCCTGCAGCCCGGAATCCCTCGGGGTCATACGGATCCACCACGCCTCGCCCCCCTCATCGCGGCCCCGGATCGCCTCCGAGGATACGCGCGCATTGTCGGGCCCGGTAGCGCACGACCGCTTGATCAAGTCGCGACGCCCGACCCGGACGGGATCATCACCGCGCGTCTCGCCGGCCTCCCGTGCCGGTGTCTTGTGCGGGTTGGCGTGTCTTTGTGCGGGGTGGGTCTCAGTCGCCGCTGAGGCCGGCGTCGCGGCAGATCCGCAGCACCAGATCCGCGGGGTAGCCGGTTCAGCTCGACGATCTCGGCTGCGACCGCAGCAAAGGACCGGACAGACAAATCGCGGCCCCTCGAGACCGCCCGCGCAGGCCGCCATCGTGCGGGTAGATCGTGACCGCGGCTATGTCCCTTGCTGCTCGCAACGGACGTAGACGTGGACCGGTTCGCCGTGCCGGATCGGCTTGTGCTCGGGTTCGCCGTCGGCCTCGACGATGGCGCGGACGCGTTCGAGGTAGAAGTCGCCGACCGCCGCGGGGCTGTCCCAGACGTTTACGTTGGTGATGGTTCCATCGCCGGGTTCCCAGGCGATGGATGCAACCAGTGCGGCAGGCGGGTCGTCAAGCATTCGCAGCCGGCCGGTCCAGTACCGCCATTCGGCGGTGGGCTGGGTGATGGTTTCGACGAACACCATGACCTCCTGGATGATCTGCAGCGCCAACAACTGTCACCAGCTAGGGCGACTAGCTGGCCCGACAATGCGCACCATTCTCCCGCCGATAGCTTGCCCGCCGAGGCGACCATCCGGCTCGTCGTACTCCGCCACGATCAGCGTGTCTAGGACTGGTTAGTCGGTCCCCTTGCGACCCGAGGCGCGCTTTGCACAGCGGACGTGTCGATTGCGGCGAACAGCGCAACAGCAACCGCTGACGGAATGGTCGAGTTGCTGCCGGCGCTGGATGACCAATGCTCCGGCGCGACCGGAGTGCATCGCAGGCCAGCCGGGTCGACCGAAGTTCCGAATCCTCCATCTTGAACCTGCCCAGCGCGACCTAGTCCTTTGTCCTAGGCGGGACGCGTCATTTCGAGGAACGGGTGGATGCCGCCGTTCGTAGCATGATCGAAGGTTCTCAACGGTGAGAAACCAGCCCGCTCGTAGACGCGGATGGCACGCTCGTTGAAGGTCGCGACCGACAAACGAAACCGACTTGGCGTGAACCGGTGTGTAGCGAACACGAGCCCAGCTTGGAGGTAGGCCAGCCCTAACCCCCTGCCAGTGAGGTCTGGCCGAAGCCCCAGGCCGACACCAACGCAGTCTCCCTCGTACGAGAAGGCGAACCAGCCGACCAGCTCTTCGTCCGCGCCAACGGCTGAGTAGTACTTCCCCTCGCGTGTCTGCTTCCCCAGGAGCTCCGCGAGGTCGTCGGCATCGGCTGTCCAGTCATAGAAGGAGTACGGAGGCTCGTACTGCCAGGCGGCGACCACGACCGCTTCACGCTGGCTCATCGGCCGGATGTCGAGCCCCACGAATCCAAGCTAGATATCTATCCCCGACCCCAGCAAGCTCGCCAGTGCGCCAGATGTCAGAGCTAGGTGGGCCCCGTGTCGTCGAAGTCGCCGCTTGTGCCGGACAGGTGTGCCCAGTAGCACAGATCAGCGGCAGGGGCTCGGGTTGTCCGCCGTGACGGGCACATTCAGTCGGTAGGCCGTGACGGCGACGAGGTCCGGGTGCCCGGCGGTGACCGCGGCATTCCACAGTTCGTCGGTGGGACCGCTGCTCGCTTGGGTCTGCGTCTTCCCTTCCTCCCATCCGGCCGGGTCGTCGAACGAAACACTGTGCCCGCGGCAGGTCTTCTCCTCGTCGGAGGCGGCGACGTAGACGACCGACCCGGCCAGGACGAGGGCGAGCGCGGACGCCACCACTGCCCCCACCGCGCCCCGATGGCGGAGCGGGGCCGCCCGTGCGATGCCGGTCCCGGCCGCCAGGTCACCGAGCCGCTGCCGCCGGGCGCCGGTAGCCAGCATCGTGAGGAAACCGACCAGGTACAGCAGCGGCAGCCAGTCCACCACCCGAACCACCGTGCGTGTCGCCACCGCCCCAACAGACGGCCTGGCTGCGTCGGCGCGGACAACCCGCACGCCCGTCAGGAGCTTGCCCACGGTCTGCCCGATGGTCGCCTCGAGCGCGAAGTAGTAGACGAGCACCAGCCCGAGGTACAACGCCGCATCGGCGTAGCTGTTCAGATAGAAGGAGAATCCGTCTCCCACGCTGGCCTCGCCGATCGTCGCGCTGAGCACGACCAACAGCCCGAACAGCAGCGCGAGATCGATCAGAGCCGCGCCGATGCGCACGCCCAGCAGGTCCTCACCGCCGGCAGGGGCCGGGGGCACTGGCTCGCTGGCCTGGGGTGGTACCGGGACAACACTCATTGCCCCACCGCCTTAACGGCCTCAACGTACTGCCGGTCGACGCACCCGGCCAGAGGTCGCTGCCACGCCCTGCGTCATAGCCTCCCCAGTTGCGAGGCAACATGCGCCCCGCCGCCCGCAGACCGCGATCCGCCAGTAGCCGCCATGTGGCTTCGTCGGGGTATCCGCGCGTGTCCTTTCCCGGATCACGTCAGCCGGCAGGCACTGCTGGTCCGACAGGCACTTTAGGTGCGACCAGGCTGAGGCGGCATCCGGCGCCAAATGGTTAGGTTGGCAAGTATGGATAGGCGCCGATTGGCTGCCGTTGCATGCTTGGGCTGCCTCACGCTGGCGGTGGTCGCTGGCGCTGTGACTGTCTTCCGCGCGTTGCCCAGGGGTCTGGTGACGGTCGGCATCCTCGTGCTGGCCGTCCTCGCGGCCTGGGAAGGTGTACGGCGTCGCGGCAGAAGCCGGTTGGCGCTGCTGGTCGGAGCGGCCGGGCTGATGGCGGTCGCCTTGGTCGCGATCGTCACGGGCGGGCTGATCATCGAAGGGCTGGTCGCGATCGCCGCCTTGGTGGGCGCCGCCGTCGCGCAGAAGCAGGCGTTCGCCATCCGGGTCGATCTGAGCCCGGCGCCACGGCCGGGCCGCCCGATCGTGGTGTGGAACCCCCGCTCCGGGGGCGGCAAGGCCGTAAGCGCGAACCTGGCGGAGGAGGCTCGATCCCGCGGGATCGAGCCGATAGAGCTCAAACCAGGGGACGACCTAGTCCAGCTGGTCGAGGACGCGGTGGCTCGGGGGGCGGATGCGCTGGCTGCTGCGGGCGGTGACGGAACGCAGGCGCTGGTCGCCTCGATCGCCGCCGAGCACGACCTGCCTTTTGCCTGCATCCCGGCTGGGACCCGCAACCATTTCGCCTTAGACCTCGGGGTCGACCGGGACGACGTGGCAGGCGCACTGGACGCATTCGTCTCGGGTGGGGAACGGCGAGTGGATCTGGCCGAGGTGAACGGCCGGACCTTCGTGAACAACGTCTCGTTGGGCCTGTACGCCCAGGCCGTACAGCAGCCGGGCTACCGCGACGCCAAGCTGCGGACGATCTTGGACACCATCCCAGATCTGCTCGGCGCCCAGCCTGCCGGCGCCTCCATCCCACTTGGTTGGTCCGGACCCGACGGCCAGCCCCACGAGGGAGCCGTCGTGATCCTGGTCTCCAACAACATCTACCGGCTCGGGCGCCTGATCGGGTCCGGCACCCGGCCGCGCATTGATGAAGGGATGCTGGGCATCGCCTTGCTCTCCGCCGGTCGCCCCGGTCGAGGCGGCCGCCGTCGGCTGTGGCGGCAGTGGTCCGCCCCCACATTTCAGGTTGGCGCGGCCGGCCCCGTCCCGGCCGGGGTCGACGGCGAAGCGCTCTTGCTCGACCCGCCGCTGACCTTCGTCACCCACCACGACGCCCTGAGGGTCAGGCTCGCCCTCCATCACCCCGGCGCCTCGCCGTCGGCCGCCCAGCCCGCGACCATGACCGAGGGCCTTCGCATGCTCATCCGAATCGCGGGTGGGGCCGGCAGCGACGCTGTGCAACCCATTGGGTCGCCGAGGCCGTGACGGTGATGGCCGTCGCAGCGACGACGGGAGGACGATGACCTACCCGCGCGAGTCGGAACCGGTCGAAGAGCGACTCGCCGACCGGATCGGCCTGTTGCGCACTCCCGCGCGACCGTCCCGGTGGGCGGCCGCGCAACTGCGCCGGCTCGACCGGGTCGACCGTGCTGCGTACCGGGCTGTGGCCGGAATGTCCACACCGTGGCTGGACACCCCGCTCCGCGTGGTGTCCGACCTTGCGAACTTCTCCAAGCCATGGCTCGCCACAGCAGCGGTCCTTGCGTTCGTCGGCGGTCCGGGAGGGCGCCGGGCGGCAGCGACCGGAGTCGCGGCGATCGCGGTCACCTCGTTGATGGTGAACCAGCCCATGAAGCTCGCCGGCGACCGCCGACGCCCCGACCGGCAGCAGTTCGGCGTCCACGAGGACCGCTGGGGGCCCATGCCCGAGTCCACCTCGTTCCCGTCGGGCCACTCGGCATCCGCGGCCGCCTTCGCGGTCTCAGTCGGGGATGCTCTTCCCACGATGCGGGTGCCGCTGGGCGTGGCCGCGTCGGTGGTCGCCTTCTCCCGCGTCTACACCGGCGTTCACTACCCCGGCGACGTCCTCGTGGGCGTGGCCGTCGGCGCGCTGCTGGGCCGCGCCACATCCGCGGTGGCACGACGGATCCGTTCCGCACCTTGACCTGGGCCATGAGCCGAGGGACGTGCGGTGGCCCCCGCTGTCCCCGAGATCACGGCGACAAGCACAAGTGACCGCGGAGTTGAGCACGGGGTCGTCGAGATACCACAGGGTGGTGCTCTCGGGCCGGCGCGCGTTGTTGCGCCACCCGCGGGCACGGCGGCGGACTGCAGCTGTTTACCTTCAGCGAAGGTGCAGCATGATCCAGTAGTCTCTGCCGAATGGACTACTGGTACCTACTTGAGTGCGCTCACTACGGCACACACCGAGAGTCCCTGCGCGCGGACCAACTAAGCGGTGTAAGCATCCACTGCAATATCTGCGGGGTTGAACGACGACCTGTTGATATCTACCACCACGTAGTCCTGGTGAGGGTTACGTAGTCCCTGCTGAATAGAACACTTGCTCGATTAACGATGCCGTCTCATGTAATGCGTCAATGGTCAACTGGCGTTGTCAGCGTCAGCCACCGTTCTCGTTGTCTTCCGCGCCGCAGCCTCCCGTGGCATAGCGTCGCGCTCGACCCACTGCTCTCCGTCCCGCACCCACCAGCGGGGGCGGATCGGGCCATAGTCCACGTTGTCCATTCGGTGCACTGCGTCGAGGGGTATCCAGCGCCCCCACCGCCATCCGGGCCAGCGAACGAACGCGAGCCAGCCCTGACCCTCGACCCAGACCCGATCATGAATCGTGCCGTGGGCAACATTCCCGCCCCCGTCTACGACGATCCGCACCGGCAGAGACGCCTGCTCGCGGCGGGCCAGGGGTGGCAACGAACTCACGCCTTTAGGCTAGAAGTAATCGAACAGATGTTCTAGTCCTATTCAGGTCATTCAGGGCATCTCTGCGCGCGGAACCGACCATGATCCGCCAGATCCAAGATCTGGCGTCGGCTCAGGTTCACCATGGCTTGGCAGTCAAGCGCGGGACGCTTTGCGCAATGCCGGTCGCTGTAACCGGGTCTGTAACGCTTGCGGCTATGTGAGCGATACACGTACGCCTCGTCGTCCCGAGCCCCGAGCCGGCGGCGACGAGGGTAGGCGGCCCCAGTCGCGCCCTGAGGGGGGATCGGCGGACGACTGGGGCCGCGTCTTGCATTCTGCCGTGTGGTTCCGTAAGGACAAGGCCGTAGTCCCACCTTCGCCTCACCTCGGCCTAAGCACCATCAGGTGAATGCCGGATACTTCGCCGGAGCACCCGCGTGCCAGAAGGTCAAGGCGGGCGTCGGCCGAACGGCGGTGGCCTAGGGGCAAGCGGAGCCCTAGCCATCCCTGTCACGCGGTGGGATGTCGAACGCCTCGCACCCTGTACGCGGGATTGGTGGTCGCGGCGTTGACCAAGTCGCAGCTGGAGTCGCAAGAAGACGATCCCCCGCGAGTGGAGTGGGAGGCTCGCAGGGGATCGACGAGGACGTCACACCTACATCGCGTACGCCCACCGAAGCGTTACCGCCGCTAGATTGCGGTCTTGAGATCGCGGATGCGGATCGTTCGGGGGCGAAGGCCTCTGGCCAGGCTGTCCAACAATTCGGTTGCTCACAGCAGCACCGATTTGTTGCACTAGTGACAAGAAGCTGACCGAGCCAAGGAGCGGAAATGCGCGCTGCGTTCATGTCCACCACAAAAGGAATCGCTACGTATCCAAAGGACATGACGCTCAGTGCGAACGCTGAACTTGGGAATTTTGGCGCATGTAGACGCCGGTAAGACAAGCCTGACCGAGCGGCTGCTCTATGCCGCCGGTGTCATCGACGAGATCGGCAGCGTCGACGAGGGCAACACCCAGACTGATTCCTTGGCTCTGGAACAGCTGCGGGGCATTACGATCAAGTCCGCTGTCGTGTCGTTCGTCATCAATGACGTCACGGTCAACCTGATCGACACCCCCGGCCACCCGGACTTCATCGCCGAGGTGGAGCGGGTGCTCAGTGTGCTCGACGGCGCTGTGCTGGTGGTCTCGGCCGTGGAGGGCGTGCAGCCACAGACTCGCGTCTTGATGCGGACACTGCAGCAGTTGCGCATCCCCACCCTGGTCTTCGTGAACAAGATCGATCGCGGCGGCGCGGGCTATGACCGCGTGCTCCAGCGCATTTCGGAGCGACTCGTGCCTGCGATCATCGCGATGGGTTCGGCCGAGGATCTGGGCAGCCGCAGCGCTCGCTATCGACCGTTCACCGGCGACGACCCCGGCTTCACCTCGAGGCTGGTCGACCTGCTCGCCGACCGCGACGACGCGCTCCTGGACGCGTACGTCAGCAACGAAACGACGGTCTCGTCCAGCCAGCTCCGCAGGATGCTCGCCACGCAGACCAAGCAAGCGCTGGTCCATCCCGTGTTCTTCGGCTCGGCGATCACAGGTGCGGGTGTGGACTCGCTGATCACCGGTATCACGGAGCTCCTGCCTGCGACCGACGGAGACCCCGACGGTCCGGTCGCCGGCACGATCTTCAAGGTCGAACGCGGGCCAGCCGGGGAGAAGATCGCCTACGCGCGTATGTTCTCTGGCACGGTACGAACACGGGATCGCCTGCGGTTCCGCGGTGACGAGGAGGGGAAGGTCACCGCGATCAGCGTCTTCAACCAGGGCTCCGCCGTTCGTCGGCCGTTTGTTTCCGCAGGGCAGATCGGCAAGCTTTGGGGACTGAGTGAAATCCAGATCGGTGACCCAATAGGCGTTTCGCACACACCGACTTCTGAGCGCCGATATTTCGCCCCGCCCTCGCTGGAGACCATCGTCGTCCCCGGCCGCCCCACCGACAAGGGCGCGCTCCATCTTGCCCTTGGCCAGCTCGCGGAGCAGGACCCGCTGATCAGCCTGCGGCAAGATGACATTCGGCAAGAGCTGTTCGTCTCCCTTTACGGAGAGGTGCAGAAAGAGGTCATCCAGGCGACCCTGGCCGACGATTTCGGACTTGACGTCACCTTCCGCGAGACAACGACCATCTGCATTGAACGGCCGGTCGGCAGTGGGGCGGCGGCCGAGATCCTTCACAAGGAGGGCAATCCATTTCTCGCCACCGTCGGGCTCCGCGTCGATCCAGCCCCGATCGACGCCGGCGTGGAATTCCGCCTGGAGGTCGAGCTGGGATCGATGCCGTACGCGTTCTTCAAAGCGGTTGAGGACACCGTGAAAGAGACCCTGCGTCAGGGAATCCACGGCTGGCAGGTCACCGACTGCACGGTCACGATGACCCATTCCGGCTATGCCCCGCGGCAGAGCCACGCGCATCAAGGCTTCGACAAGAGCATGTCAAGCACCGGCTGGGACTTCCGCGGCCTGACACCGCTGGTCCTGATGACCGCGCTCAAGCATGCGGGCACGACGGTGTACGAACCAATGCACCGCCTTCGGCTCGAGGTACCGGCCGACACGGTCGGATCGATCCTGCCGGTGCTGGCCGCGCTGCGTGCGGTCCCAGGAGCACCCACGATCAGGGGTTCGTGGTGCTGGTTGGAGGGGGAAATTCCGGCCGCTCGGGTGCATGCGCTGGGTCGACAGCTGCCGGCGCTGACTCGCGGTGAAGGGGTGCTTGAAAGCGCCTTCGATCATTACCAGCCGGTACGCGGAACGATCCCGAGTCGGCCCAGGTCAGACCACAACCCCCTGGACCGAAAGGAATACCTCTTGCATTTCATGCGGCGGGTTTGAGATCACGCCGAGGTCCCGCGGCGAGCCTTGCGACCCCGCCGGGACGATCAGGCGAGGGGCCATTCGTGGACCGGGGCGTTGGAGTGCATGTGCGTGATGTACAGCTGGAGTACGCGACGAAGGGCCTCCGGACGAGACAGGCCCTCGTGGTCCTCGAAGTGGCGCAATGCCGCTATCTGCCACGTCGCACCATTGCTGCCGCTCAGGCAGCGTTGTTCCACGATGCCGAGGAAGCGGTCGCGCTCTCTAGGATCGATGCCCCAACGATCGAGCCCCTCGTGGGCCAGCGGGAGCAGCTTGCGCAGGATCAGTTCGGCGACCGGTACTGTGCCGTGGCCTGGCCAGTACAGCTGTGCGGCGAGGCCGTCGCGGGCGCCCGCGTGGAAGTTGTCCTCGGCCGCGCCGAAGGACATCTGGGACCACACTGGTCGCTCATCCTCGGCGAGCATCCGCGCGACACCGAAGTAGAAGGCGGCGTTTGCCAGAGTGTCGACCACGGTCGGGCCCGCGGCCAGGACACGATTCTCGACCCTCAGGTGCGGCCGCCCGCTGACCACGTCGTACACCGGCCTGTTCCATCGCCAGATGGTGCCGTTCTGAAGCCTGAGCTCGT
>DASYTV010000251.1:0-5221 GCA_036001885.1 Actinomycetes bacterium | reverse complement strand
ATCCATTCGCTAGCCGGCGCGCTACCGCCCAACCAGCCGCTCTGCTCGCAGCGGCCCTTCCAGCATCCGCATCACACGGCGACGGTTGCTGCGATGGTCGGAGGCGGCTCCGGCCTGGTCCGTCCAGGCGCCGCCAGCCTCGCCCACCACGGCGTACTTTTCCTGGACGAGGCACCGGAGTTCAGCCCGACCGTTCTCGACGCCTTGCGGCAGCCGCTGGAGTGCGGTGAGGTCGTCATCGCCAGGGCGAAGGGCATCTTCAGCTTCCCCGCCAGATTCCAGCTCGTCCTCGCGGCGAATCCATGCCCATGCGGACTCGCTGGGGCCGCCGACATCGCATGCACATGCACACCGACCACGCGGCGGCGCTACCTCGCGCGGCTTTCCGGTCCGCTGCTCGACCGGGTCGACCTTCGGGTCAGGCTCGACCGGGTTGGTCGCGGCGGGGTTCTCATCGATGGCGGGTCAGCCGAGCCCACGGCCGTCGTCGCTTCCCGGGTCGTGCAGGCGAGGGAACGCACAAGCTGGCGGTTACGCGACCTCCCATGGCAGTCCAATGCAGAGATACCGGGTCCGCTGCTGCGCACGATGCTGCGACCCGAGCCCGATGCGCTCGCCATCCTCGAGCGACCGGTGACGACCGGGACCTTGACGGCTCGCGGCCTCGACCGAGTGCTTCGAGTTGCGTGGACGCTCGCCGATCTGGCCGGCAGGGATCGTCCCAACCGCGGCGACACGTCCACCGCGCTGGCACTGCGCAGTGGTGCCCCGCAGGAGGTTGCGGCGTGAGCAAGTCCGAGCATGGACGTCCTTCCAGCGAGCGATTGGCTCATGGAGCAGATCGACCGGCTCCCCCAAAACGGGAGGTTCGGTGTCAGGACAGCGACCGGCTGGCGCGGGCTGCGCTCAGCAGGCTCGTTGAGCCGCCTGATGCCGAGATGTGGCGCCTGCTGCAGGGGAGGAGCGCGACCGAGGTGCTCGCTGCGCTCAAGGCCGGCGCCCTGGTGTCGCCCCGAGCGCGGCACTGGTCGGCGAGATTGAGCAAGCTGGACGTAGAGGCTGACGTTCGTGCGGCCGAGGCCGTCGGCGCGCGGCTCGTATGCCCGGATGACCGGGAATGGCCGGCGCCGTTAGCCGATCTTGGCGACGGAGAACCGATCGCGCTCTGGGTGCGCGGCTCGGCTGACCTCGCCAAAAGCACTGCGCGGTCAGTCGCCGTGGTGGGCGCTCGCGCCTGCACTGCATATGGCGGCAGCATCGCGGCCGAGCTTGCTGCGTCGCTTGCCGAGCGTGGCTGGACTGTCGTCTCAGGCGGCGCCTACGGGGTGGACGCCGCGGCGCATCGGGGTGCTCTTGCCGTGGGCGGCGCCACGATGGCTGTGCTGGCGTGTGGGGCGGATCAGCTCTACCCGCCGGGAAATTCGCGCTTGCTCGAACGCATCGCTGAGGAGGGCTTGCTGGTCAGCGAGCTACCACCAGGAGACCACCCGACGCGAGTGCGGTTTCTCATCAGGAATCGTTTGATTGCTGCCTTGGTGGCCGGCACAGTCGTTGTCGAGGCTTCGATACGCAGTGGTGCGCTGTCGACCGCACATCATTCGCTGCGGCTGGGTCGACCGACGATGGGCGTGCCGGGTCCGGTGACCTCGGCCATGTCTGCTGGAATCCACCATGCGATCCGCGAATTCGGCATGCTGCTCGTAACCAGCGCGGGCGAAGTGGTCGACGTGGTCGGCGAGATCGGCGCGGACCTCGCACCGTGGCCGCAGGGCGAGGTGAAGCGGTCTGACGGTCTGCCCGCCCAAACGGCGCGCGTGCTGGAGGCGGTACCGCCACCGCCACACCGACCAGCCGCGACCGACGCCGTCGTGATCTCTGCCGGCCTCGCGGGACAGACCGTCGTCTCTGCCCTCGGCCATCTGCTCGCCGAGGGGTTTGTCGAGCGGATCGGCGGCGGCTGGCGTCGCATCGGCGCAGCAGGATAGCCACCGCCCGCGCTCTTGGTCGAAGCAGGTAGCAGGCGCCGGCAAGCATTGGACGGTTACTACTGGCCTTGACGGCCAGGGTGCTTGACCGCGCCCGCCTGGCAGGTCAGCGTGGGCTCTGTGACTGTGGCTCGGGCCCCAGACAGCGTCCCTCCTCCGCAGCCGCCGGCGCTCGGCCAGAGCACGGACGCTCAGGCCGAGGTAGGCGAGGTTGGGCGGACCGATCCGGTGACGTCTGGATCGACCGCACTGGCTGAGGCGATCGCGGCCTTTGCCACGCACCTGTCCGGCGAGCGTGGCTTGTCGCCACATACGGTGCGCGCCTACGTCGGTGATATCACCGATCTTGCAGAGCATGCTGCCCGGCTCCGCATCACCAATCCGGACAGGATCGATCTTCCAGCTCTGCGTAGCTGGCTGGCCAAGGGCGCAAGTACTGGCCGATCCCGCGCCACGCTTGCTCGCCGGGCCGCTGCCGTCCGCACATTCACCCGGTTTCTCGTTCGGACCGGGCGGACGGCCGTGGATCATGGAGCCGCGCTTGGAACCCCGCGCGCCGGGCGCCGCCTGCCGGCGGTACTGCGGCAGGACCAAGCTGCAGCGCTTCTCGACACCGAAGCCGGCCGCGCTGCCGGCGGCGAGGCGGTGGAGCTGCGCGATCACGCCCTTCTTGAGCTTCTTTACGCCACGGGTATCAGGGTCGGCGAGATGTGCGGCCTCGACATCGATGATCTCGAGGTGGACCGCCGGGTTCTTCGGGTGTTCGGCAAGGGCAACAAGGAGCGGGTCGTGCCGCTCGGGCTGCCTGCCCTCCGTGCCACGACCGCATGGATCGAGCGCGGTCGGCCCGCGCTTGTCAGCGAAGGGTCGGGGTCTGCGCTCTTCCTCGGCGAACGGGGGCGACGCATCGATCCGCGGATCGTCCGCGGTCTGGTGCACAGCAGGCTCGCCGACCTAGCAGGCGCTCCCAATATCGGTCCGCACGGCCTGCGCCACTCCGCGGCGACTCACCTGCTGGAGGGTGGCGCTGATCTGCGCACCGTCCAAGAGTTTCTTGGCCACGCTAGGCTCGCGACCACGCAGGTTTACACCCACGTGTCGGTCGAGAGGCTCATCAGCACCTATGAGCGAGCGCATCCCCGTGCGTGAGGTTGACACGGCAGTCGCTCCAGCCGTCGCCGCGACCGCTGCGGCGATTCTCGACGGTGCACTCGGCGGGGAGCTCCTCGGTGGCAGCCCACCGGCCGGCTCCCTGCGGGGGCTGTGGCAGGAGTTCAGGACGTCCGGGGACGAGCGGCTGCGTGAGCGCTTGATCCTTCACTACTCGCCGCTGGTGAAGTACGTCGCCGGCAGACTCCGCTCCGGGCTGCCGACCACGGTGGACCATGCCGATTTCGTGTCCTACGGAATCTTCGGGCTGATCGATGCCATCGAAAAGTTCGATCCGGAGCGAGCAACCAGGTTCGAGCCCTATGCGGTCAGACGCATCCGCGGCGCAATTATCGACGAGTTGCGTGCGCTCGACTGGATCCCACGCTCCGTTCGCGCTAAGGCTCGCCTGATCGAGCGGGGATACGCGGAGCTCGAAGCGTCCCTCGGCAGACATCCTGGGGATGCCGAGCTGGCCTCGCACCTCGGCATCGATCTCAGCGAATTGCACGCCATCTTCAGCCAGCTGTCGACGGTTAACGTGCTCGCTCTCGACGAGCTCCTCACCGCGTCGATCGACCGGTCGAGCGGGGTGAGTCTCGGAGACACGCTCGAGGACACGAGCGCAGTCGATCCCGTCGCGGCATTCGAGATGCACGAGACGAGGCAGCGACTTGCTCAGGCGATCGAGCTCCTGCCAGAACGCGAGCAGACAGTGGTGACGCTCTACTACTTCGAGGGCCTCACGCTCGCCGAGATCGGTCAGGTGCTCGGTGTCTCGGAGAGCAGGGTCTGCCAGATTCACGCCAGAGCGGTCCTCCTGCTCCGCGCCAGGTTAATGGCCTGAGCCGGTGGGGCTGTCACCTGGTTCCAGCCGGCGTCTGTGGGCCGCGACGGCCAAGGCACCGAGTGCCAGCGCCGAGCCGCCAACGATGGCCGCCTGTCCGCGACTCAGGCCGCGGTCCGGCTCCTGGATGCTGAAGGGACTTAGGCGATCTCGCGAGGCGTGGTTCGCGGCTGTGGGATCTCGCGTTCCGGCTGCGGCTCCACTCAAGGCACCAGGCGGGCTGGCGTTGCGCGGAAGCAGTCGGATCGGTCCGCTCCTGAGCAGGGCCAGCGGGTCGAGATAGGTGCTGCCACGCAGCAATCCCCAATGCAGACACGGCCGACGTTCGCCGCAGTGCGCGCCCGCCCGGCTCAGCCGCCCGATCACATCACCCGGGCGCACCCGATCGCCTCTCAAAACGGCTGGCTCGACGGGTTCGTAGGTTGTCCGCAGCACTCCATGGGACACCGTCACGACCGGCAGGCCCGCCACCAGGCCGGCGAAGGTGACGACTCCAGCTCCGCTCGAACGGATCTGCTGCCCGAACCTCGCCGACAGATCGACGCCGCGGTGGCCGGCTGACCATGGCTCTGGAGGCAGTTGAAAGGAACGCAGAACTACGGGTTTTGGATCCAGCGGCCACATCCACTTGGCAGTGGCGCCGTGGGCCGCAGGAGCCACAGCGATGACCGGATTGATCACGAGCAGCCAGATGCACAGGCCGAGCCGGACGTGAGGACAACGACACATGGAATCCAGACTGTCGCTGTCCTCATGTCCGCGACCGGTGGGCTTGCAACCTGTGGACAATAGCCCGCAGAAACCTGCCGCTGTGGAAGAGCGACCCCCGCTCGTCGATCTTGCCCGAGCCGGCCCATCCGGGCGACCGCTGCTGAAGAAGCTCGGTCGAATCGGGGGCGGAACATCACGTACACTTGCCGGGCGGCCTGGTCTGTGCTGGGCCGACATCGCAACGCCCCTCGCTCGATCAGTGATCGGGCGGTGCCTCTCGGTCCGCGAGCTGAGGCCCGCGGCGCGGCAGGGGCGTCAGGCGCGATGGTTCCCGCCCACAGGTCGTGGAGGACGGCCCGGGGTGAGATCCGTCGCGAACCAACCGAGATGCGCCAGACCACGGGCGCGGAACAGGGAGTAGCACGGCATGGCCGTCGTAACCATGCGCCAGCTCCTCGAGAGCGGCGTCCACTTCGGGCACCAGACCCGACGGTGGAACCCGAAGATGAAGCGCTACATCTTCACTGAG
>DASYTV010000250.1:0-2965 GCA_036001885.1 Actinomycetes bacterium | reverse complement strand
GTCTCTGGCGTTCCGGCCTTCTCCCGTATCGCGGCGAGGAGCGCGGCCCAGTCCGCGCCGAACCTGCCCGCCCCCTGGCGCTGGAGATGCTCGGCGAGGATGTCGACGTCGACACCGGCGTCGGCTATTGCCGCGACGGTTCGCTCCGCCGCTGCATAGTCCGGCTCGAGGCGCCGGTCAAGGTTTCCATGATCGACGAACGCGAGCAACGTCTTCTCCGGGACCGTGTCGATCGTGCCCGGAGCGGCCAAACTTCCCAGGTAGTAGGTGTCCGGGAGGTCCGGGTCCTTGGTGGAGGTGGATGCCCACAGGACCCGCTGCGGGCGGGCTCCGGCCTCGGCGAGGGCCTGCCAGCGCTTATCCGAGAGCAGGTGCAGGTAGGAGGAGTAGGTCTTCTGCGCCATCGCCAGCCCAAGCCGGCTATGCAGCGCGGGCGGCAGCAGCGGGTCGGCGGCTGAGTCCCACCGTGAGATGAACAGTGAGGCCACTGAGGGCACTGTCAGGTCCAATCCGGCGGCGCGGCGGCGCTCCAAGGCGCGCATGTAGGCGTCTGCGGTCCGCAGGTAGTGGCTGTCGGAGAACAGCAGCGTCACATTTACTCCGATCCCGGCAGTGATCGCCTCCTCCATGGCGGTCAGTCCCTGGGGAGTGCCCGGAATCTTCACCAGCAGGTTGGGGAAGTCGGCCTGATCGTGCAGCCGCCGGGCCAGAGCGATCGTCGCAGGAGCGTCGTAAGCGACATCGGGGGGCACCTCCAGCGACACATAGCCGTCCGCCCCGACTGTGCGCTCCCACTCCGGCCTGAACAGTGCCGCAGCCTCGGCCAGATCCTCCAGGGCAAGTCCGTACACGATGTCCTGCGCATCGGTGACGCCCGCGTCCACCAGGCGGACGAGCGGGCTGTCATAATCCGATCCAGCGGCCATGGCGTGCCCAAGGATCGTCGGATTAGACGTCAGCCCGGTGACTGCGAGCTCGCCCACGTAGCGGGCAAGCGCCCCCGAGCGCAGCATCACCCGGTTGATGCTGTCGAGCCACAGACTCTGGCCAAGCGCGTGCAGGCCCTGCGCCGGATTGAGCTCAGCACCCATGGGCCCCTCTCCGATCTGCCGTTGTCATCTCCGCGAGACGGGACTGCAGTTCCAGACTGTCAGGAGCCATCCGTCCCGTCGACAAGTAGGGCGACGACCTCAACGCACCACCGACGGCGACCATGCGTAGGGGATGTACACGGCGGGAGACCCGGTTCCGTCGGCGGGCAACACCCACACGTCGGTCTCTGCAGTGCCTTCGCGGGGAAGCCCGTACAGGATCCGATCGCCGTCCAGCCACTCCACCTGATCGTCGACACTGCGGGACTCGGCGAGCTCGACGTCGCGCCCGCTGGTCAGGTCGAGCACGTGCAACCGCCACCGCACCAGGCCGATCCGGTGCTTGTAGGCGATCCGCGTCCCGTCCGGGGACACTGAGGGACACTCGGCGTTCTCCCGGATCGTGCGCAGCTCTCGAGCCGCCAGGCTGCCCTCGACCAGCCACGTTTTTCCTCGGCTGGCGGCGGTGGCAAAGAAGCGATCCGAGTCGACGAACGTAACCCCCCACACGTTCAGGTCGACGGATCGGTATGGCTTGCCATCGCGGATGACACGGAAGTCTTCCAGGTTCGCCAGCAACCGGCCGGTCAGCGCAGTTCGCACCGTGGTCAGCGTGGAGAACCCGGACTGCAGGTAGGAGTGGCCGGCCACGAACACGGTCACCGCGATGAGATTGCTGTCTGGCGACAGCCGGGCCCGGCTCGGGCCGCCACTCAGCGTGACCTTTGTGACCGGGGACAGGGCGGCGTTGAGCGTGACGGCGTGGTAGGTCGGGACCACTCCGCCGCTGGTGGTCAGGCATAGCCCCCGCTTGCGGGTTGCGTACACCCGCTCGCATGACACCGGCCCGACCGCGCGGGGTCCGTCGGGTCTGTCCAGGGGCACCACGGCGAGGCGACCGTAGGTGGGGCCAAACGCCGTGCTGCGGAACACGACGTGTGGGGCACTCCGCACGGTGCCGAACTGGAGGACCTGGTCCTGGGCCGACGCGGCCGTCGGGCGGCGCTGCGACTTGGCCTGCTGGGTGCCGCGAATGACGGTACCGACCGCGAGGGCCAGCGCCAGACCGCAGACCACGATGAACGTCACGACTCTGGATCGGCTCATCCGCGCACCCCACGCAGCATCAGCCCGGCCGCCGGAATGGCGACCGCGAGCAAAACGATGATGCCGAGCAGTGCCGCGTCCCTGCCGTACCACGACCATGCCGCCCCGAAAGCGAGGCCGGCCAGCAGCCGGCCGGCGGCGACCACCGTCTGCGCCAGCGCAATCCCGCTTGCCTGCAGATGTGCCGGCGAGAGCGCCGCGGCCGCAGCAGCCAGGACACCATCGGTGGCCGCGTAGTAGCAGCCGAGCAGCGCGAGGCAGGCCACGACGGCGACTGTTCCGGTCGTCACGCCGAACGCGATGAGGTATGACCCAAGCAGGGCGACGTGCCCGCTGATGAAGACGGCCAGGCCCCCCAGCGATCGGCCAGCCGGCCAAGCGGGATGGCCAGGAGCAGATAGACCAGGGCGGTGCCGGCGAACAGCAGCGGGAAGTACTTGGCCGCGAAGTCCTCGCGGCGTTGCAGGGCGAGGTAGAGGAATCCGTCCCCGATAGTCAGCATGCTCAGCACCGCGGCCACCGCGAGCAGCCGGCGCAGCCCCGGCCGGACGGCTAACCCGGCAACTACCCGCAGGGACGGGCGCTCCGCCGGCAGCCGCTGCGAGCGAAGGTTGGGAACGAGCAGGACCAGGATCGCCAGGCCGATGACGGCAGCGGCGAAGCTGAGCACGAAGATGTGATCGAAACCGTTCGGTATCGAGGCCAGCACCACGAACGCAATGAGCGGCCCGGCCAGCGCACCCGTCGTGTCCAGCGCTCGATGAACC
>DASYTV010000249.1:0-3006 GCA_036001885.1 Actinomycetes bacterium | reverse complement strand
CGGACGAGCAGCGGGGCATCGAGATCTCGCCGGTGATCGTGGAGCCCGACGGCCGCGCGCTCGGCGAGCTCGCCGAGCTGCTCGCGGCCGGGAAGCTCGAGGTCTCGACCGCGGCGACGTTCCCGCTCGAGGATGCCGCCGCGGCCCTCGCGGCAGCAACCGGGGGCAGCGCCGGCGGAGCGGTAGTGCTGCGCC
This sequence comes from Actinomycetes bacterium, assembly GCA_036001885.1. Taxonomy (GTDB): domain Bacteria; phylum Actinomycetota; class Actinomycetes; order JAKEEW01; family JAKEEW01; genus DASYTV01. The sequence goes on along the minus strand of DASYTV010000249.1, from coordinate 2,811 downwards.
CCTGACGGGGACGCCAGGGACTGAGTTGCGACCCCTACGTCCTCCAGCGCGGCCATCGCCGCGTTGCCCCCGTTCAGCGCGATCACCGAGCCCGCCGGGTGGGTAGCCACCCGCAGAGGCAGTTGGGCCTTGAAGCTCAAGGTGCTGTCGGCCCGTCCCGAGAGTCAGTCGACCTCCGCGGACGGCGACTCGCCGTCTGCCCTTTTGTTAGCTTTATGGGGACATCTGGCATCTGTACCCAATCCAGCAAAGGAGACAGCCGATGCCAGTCAAGGAACCGGTTCTTACTGGTCCCAAGGGAGGGCGCATAGTCAGCTACGGCGCCGGCTCGAGCGCCGAGCTGAAGATCGAGGGCGAGCAATCAGGCGGAGAGTGGGCGGTCGTCGAGTGGGAGGTCCATGCCGGAGACGAGCCGCCGATCCACACCCATACACGGGAGGACGAGACTCTTTACGTCCTGGAGGGCTCGATCACGGCATTCGTCGGCGACCAGCGCATCGATGTCGAGGCCGGCTCGTACGCGGCGTTGCCGCAGAACCTCCCGCACGGCCTCACCGTCAAGGACGACTTGGCGCGGATCCTGATCATCCTCGAGCCGGCAGGTTTCGAGTACTTCCTCGTCCCGCGCGATGAGAGCGATTCGGACCCGGCCAAGTTCGGCCTCGAAATCGTCGGGCCGGCCCCGGAGTAGGACCGTCCGGCCGGGGCGCGGCCCTTCCGACCCGTGGGCCGGGGCAGCATCACGGACATCGTGACCGGTCTGCAGCTACTCAGCCATTGCTACCTGCAGCAGGCGCACTCAGTGATCCGTCCCGTGCAGGAGAACTGCGAGCTTCTCGACCTCTTCGCGGCCGACCCCGATGCGGCGAGCCGATGGATGGAGACGGAGACGCCGGGAAAGGAGTTCAGCCCGCGGGCGGTGCGTGAACAGCTCGGGCAGAACGGTCCCGAAGAGACGTACGGGCACCTGAGCGAGATCGGCACTCACCCGCGTCTCGCCGGCATGCCAGTCAGCCGGCGGGATCCTCGTGAGCGATGAGGGAGAGAAGAGAGGCGTCCTGCGCATCGGTCCGTTCTGGCCGGAGCACCCGCGGACGATCACCGCCTTCTTCCTCCGTCCTGATCGCGCGGCCTCGGTTCTTCACGGCCAAGAAGGAACGCTCTTCACACCGTACTTCGGTTGACGCTCCAGCTTTGTGGGCTTGTACGGATGGTTGTAGGTACGAGCCGCCTTAGTGCGGTGCGGTAGGTTCCGATGGACCCCCCGAGCAACAGGAGCAGCCAATGTCAGTTCAAGAAATGCTCGCCGCGCACCCCACCGCTGCCGCAGGTGACGACCAGGTGCTCATTCGGTGCATCGAGGAGTGCCTGGCGTGCACGCAGACGTGCACCTCCTGCGCCGACTCGTCAATAGCGGAGGACGACATCGCCCCGATGGTGCTCAGCATCCGCTTGTGCCTCGATTGCGCAAATGTCTGCGACACGACCCTGCGGGTCGCCACCAGGCTGACCGGCAGGCAGTCCGCCCCTCTGGCATCCGTGCTGGAGGCGTGCGTAGACGCGTGCCGTCGTTGCGGCGACGAGTGTGCGAAGCATGCGCAGCACCACGAGCATCACCGCTTGTGCGAGGCCGAGTGCAGGCGCTGTGAGGAAGCCTGCCGGGCTCTGATCGCGTCGCTGTAACAGCCCGGCCGCGCGTCGTTGCGTCGGTCGTGCTCACGCGGGCATGAGGGTCGCCCGGAGCCCGACCCGGGCCGGCTTAAGGCGTTGACCCCGGGGACGGCGACGTGATCACTTAGTGGGCCTTAACGGATAGTGGTGGGTTCCATCTTGCTCCCGTAGTCGAGGACTTGCGAGCATCCACGCGCTGTCGCTTTGCCCGAGAAGGAGGTGCCCTTGAAGGAAGCGCCGCTTTCTATGCGAAGCAGCAGCCTCGCTTGCTACCGACTCGTCGGAGAGCAGCTACCGGCTGCTGAACCTACTCGGAATCGGCCATTGGACGCGCTCGGCGAGCTGGTCCGTCGTCGAACCCCCAGGATGCGATCCGGCCGGCCACGCGACCTGGGCGACGTCGACCACTACCACGGCCTCCGCGGACAAACCGCTGCTACCAGGCCCGGCTACGGCGCGTAGCCCCCGTCCATCCACTGCTTGAACAGCTGGACCTTGTCTTCTGACCAGGGTTGCTCACCGCTGGCGCTTGGGGGCATGGTCCCGTTGGATACTTGGTGGTAGACACCGGCCGCGTTATCGGGCTGGCTCATGTACGCGTAATCGTCGAGTGGAACCTCGAGTCGGCTCATGTGCTCTATGTCCACGCTCGTGAACAACGGCACGATGTCGGTCTTGAAGCTGGTGGCCATGGGCGATACCTCCTCTACGTTGTCCTGCGACACCGCCCGCCCAGTATCTCGCGTAGGTGACCGCGCGGTCGAACTGGCGCCGCCGGAGATTCACCTCTCCGCGTGGCGACACGGCATCGGGGGGTACTCTCATACCGTGTTCACCTTCTTCGCCGACGCGGTACTGATCCGACCCTTCATCGCCGAGCTCGCCCACGCTGAGACAGCGCCTCTTTGATGCGGGCCGCCGGTATCAGCGAGTTCGGCGGTGCTGTCGGGCGGATCGACCTCCCAGATCCGCGCCCCCTCGCGGACGACGAGGTCCTGATCGAAATCCGGGCCGCGGGCGTCGGCAACTGGGAGGAGTTCGTCCGGACGGGCGAGTGGGAGGTCGGCCGCGCCCCTCCAATGGCGCTCGGCGTCGAGGCCGCCGGGATCATCACGACGATCGGAGATTCCGTCGAGGACT
>DASYTV010000248.1:0-25997 GCA_036001885.1 Actinomycetes bacterium | reverse complement strand
CTGCCGTGGGTCTTGCAAGCCTCCGCCACACGGGACAGGCCTTCGCACACCTCGAGGAACTCGGCATCATCCCGCAGATCGGCGGGGAATGGCAGGGCTGCGTGCCTCGCCCAGATCCTGGTGGCGTCGGTCAGCATCGCCATCGAAACCTCCCACTGACGGACCCGCCTCCACGGTACGACTCATTCGCGCGCACCGTCCTAGCAACCAATCGCGCCGGACATCCCGGCGCCGGCAGACCACCCGCTCCGTTGGGGTGGGCCAAAGGACGGGCAGTCCATCCTCGGGCAGGGTTCCAGGCAAGCAGGTCGGTCAGAATCGAGGGGGTTCGGCGTAGGTGCCCCACTCGGTACGCAGGGTGTCGCAGATCTCGCCGAGGGTGGCCTCAGCGCGAACCGCGTCGAGCATGCTCGGGATGAGATTTTCGTCGGTTCTCGCAGCAGCTGTCATGCGCTCCAGCGCGGCCTGCACCGCTGCCGGATCGCGCTGGACTCGCCGCGTCGCAAGCACATCTCGCTGCTCGAGCTCCACCTCGTGGCTGATCCGGAGGATCTCCAAAGGCTCCTCGACGGTCTGGGTGTGACAGTTCACTCCGACGATCTTCTTCTCGCCCTTCTCGAGCTGCTGCTGATATTGGAAGGCCGCCTCGGCGATCTCGCCCATGAACCAGCCGTCCTCGATGCCGCGCAGGATCCCTGAGGTCATCGGCCCGATCGGATGTTCTCGTCGGGTGGCACCGAGCTCCTTGATGCGGGCGAAGATGCGCTCGGCCTCCGCCTCGATCTTGTCGGTGAGCGCCTCCACGTACCACGAGCCGCCGAGCGGGTCGGCGACATTCGCGACGCCCGTCTCCTCCATGATCACCTGCTGGGTTCGTACGGCGATCTCGGCGGCCTTCTCGCTTGGCAGCGCCAGCACCTCGTCGAGGGCATTGGTGTGCAGCGAGTTGGTGCCGCCGAGCACTGCGGCGAGTGCCTCGATGGCGGTTCGCACAACGTTGTTGTCCGGCTGCTGCGCTGTGAGGGAGACCCCTGCCGTCTGGGTGTGGAAGCGAAGCCACTGCGCCTTGTCGCTGGGGGCGCCGTACACGTCACGCATCCATCGGGCCCAGATCCGGCGGGCGGCGCGGAACTTGGCGATCTCCTCGAAGAAGTCGATGTGGCTGTCGAAGAAGAACGAGAGCCCGGGCGCGAACAGGTCGATGTCCAGGCCGCGGGAGAGCCCGAGCTCGACGTAACCGAAGCCGTCGGCGAGGGTAAAGGCGAGTTCTTGCGCGGCCGTGGAGCCCGCCTCGCGGATGTGGTAGCCGGAGACCGAGAGAGGCTTGTACGCCGGGATCTGGCGGGCGCACCACTCCATCAGGTCGCCGATCAACCGCAAATGCGGCTCCGGAGCGAACAGCCACTCCTTCTGCGCGATGTACTCCTTGAAGATGTCGGTCTGCAGAGTGCCGTTGAGTACGCGCGGGTCGACCCCCTGCCGTTCCGCTGCGACCACGTACATGCAGAAGATCGGGACGGCAGGGCCGGAGATCGTCATCGAGGTGGTGACATCCCCCAGCGGGATGTCGGAGAACAGCACGTCCATGTCCAGTGCCGAGTCGATTGCCACACCGCAGTGGCCCACTTCGCCGAGCGAGCGTGGGTCATCTGAGTCACGGCCCATCAGAGTCGGCATGTCGAAGGCGACCGACAGCCCTCCCCCACCGGCGGCGAGGATCATCTTGTAGCGCTCGTTGGTCTGCAACGCGTTGCCGAAGCCCGCGAACTGTCTGATCGTCCAGGTGCGCCCGCGATAGCCGGTCGGATAGAGACCGCGGGTGTATGGGAACTCGCCCGGCCAGCCGATTCGCTCAAAGCCGGGAACGGACGCGTCGGCGCGCGGCCCGTATACAGGGTCGACGTCCATTCCGGAGATCGTGGTGAAGTCGGCGTCTCGCTTCGTCGCCTTCTCGTAGTGCTCGCGCCAGCGCTGGCGGCCGGCCTCGATCTCGCTGGGGTTCACCCTGGCTCCCACTTGTGACGGCTAGGCGACAGGACCGGACGTTGCCTGTCACAAGCAGAGTACCCATCGACGTGCGGCGGGGGCTGTAGCGGGAGTCGACGGAGCCGATGGACAGGTGGCCCGTCCAGATGGGTCTGTACGACCTCGTCAGGGACGGTGGCGGTGTGTTGAGGCGGCTGCCGACCCGGTCGCCGCGGAGTTTCGGCGGCGCGCGGGCAACGCGGCAGGAGCCGTCACTTCCCGGCCGGACCGGTGGCGCACACTGAAGGGCGATGAAGAGGACATCGATCCGGCTCGCGGACGGCCGGGAGCTCATCTACTACGACGAGCGCGACGATGCTGTCCGCTCGGCGGTCGACACGCGCGATCTTCCGCCCCGCGTCTCTGCCCCGCAGATGCGCTACGACCTCACCGTCGACGAATGGGTGTCGATGGCCGGGCATCGGATGGGTCGTACGCACCTGCCGCCGACCGATGAGTGCCCACTGTGCCCGTCCCGGCCGGGCCGGCCGACCGAGATACCGGCAGACGACTACGACGTGGTGGTCTTCGAGAACCGCTTCCCGTCCTTCGCCCAGCCCACGTCTCCCCTAGCCGAGCAGGCCACCGTCTTCGCCCATGGGCGACTCCTGCCCGGATTGCTTGACGAGGGGGTGAGCCGCGCGAGGCTGGGCGAGCAGGTGGAGGCTCCCGCCGTGGGACGCTGCGAGGTGGTGTGCTTCACCAGCGACCATGACTCATCCTTCGCCGCGCTGCCGCGTACCCGGGTCCGGACCGTCATCGACGCATGGGCGGACAGGACCGCGGAGATCGGCCGGCTGCCGGGGGTCGAGCAGGTGTTCCCGTTCGAAAACCGCGGACCCGAAATCGGGGTGACGCTGCACCACCCGCACGGGCAGATCTACGGCTACCCGTTCGTCGCCCCGGTGTTGCGTCGCATGCTGAACTCCGCGAGCCGTTACCGCGACCGCACCGGCGGCAATCTCTTCGCCGACCTCTTTGCCGCGGAGCTCGCGGCGGAGGCACGCGTGGTTGCGCACAGCGAGCTGTGGACGGCCTTCGTCCCGGTGGCTGCGCGCTGGCCGGTCGAGGTTCACCTGTACCCCAACCGGCAGGTACCTGACCTCCCCGCGCTGACTGCCGCCGAACGCGACGATTTTGCCGAGATCTATCTCGATGTCTTGGGCCTCGGTGAGCGGCTTTACGACATGCCATTGCCGTACATCGCCGCGTGGTACCAGGCGCCCGTGCACGTGGACCGCGACCTTTCCTATCTGCACCTGCGGCTCTCCTCGATCCGGCGGGCGCCCAACAAGCTCAAGTACCTTGCCGGCTCCGAGTCCGCGATGGGAGCGTTCGTCAACGACCTGACCCCCGAGGACATCGCGACTCGACTGCGCGAGGTGGCGCGCTGACCACCGCAAAGGTCTTTGAGCAGGTCTTCGGCCGGGCGCCCGACGGCGCATGGGCGGCACCTGGCCGGGTCAACCTGATTGGGGAGCACACGGATTACAACGACGGCTTCGCGCTGCCGATCGCGCTGCCACAGCGAACCGTCGCACACGTGTCGCGGCGGCGCGACTTCGAGCTCAATCTTCGGTCCGTGCAGCACCCGGACGAGCCAACGCGGGCCGCGCTCGGCGATCTCGAACCGGGATCCGTGCTGGGATGGGCGGCCTATCCGGCCGGGGTCGCCTGGGCACTCAGGGAAGCCGGGCATGCCATCGGCGGGGCCGATGTACTCGTCGACGGGAACGTCCCTCTCGGCGCTGGTCTGTCGTCCTCGGCGGCACTCGAATGCGCCGTCGCCCTCGCCCTCGCCGAGCTGTACGACCTCGGCCTCGAGCGCGGCAATCTCGCCCGGCTCGCTCAGCGCGCCGAAAATGACTTCGTCGGCGTGCCGACCGGGAGCATGGACCAGACAGCATCGCTGCTCGCGACCCGAGATCACGCGCTGTTCCTGGACACCCGCAGCGGCGAGACCCGCCAGATCGGGCTCAAGCTGGCGCCAGCCGGCCTCGCGCTTCTCGTGATCGATACGAAGGCACCGCACCGCCTGGTCAGCGGGGAGTACGCCGCCCGGCGCCGCGACTGCGAGCTCGCCGCCGCGATGCTTGGGGTTCCTGCCCTACGTGACATCGGGCTCGATGACTTGGAGGAGGCGGTGAAGCGGCTCGATGAGGACCGGCTGCGGCGCCGCGTCCGCCATGTCGTCACGGAGAACAGCCGGGTGCTGGCCGCCGTCGAGCACCTCGACGCGGGACGGCCCGCGGAGATCGCTGAGCTGCTCACGGCATCGCATGAGTCTCTGCGGGACGACTACGAGGTGTCCTCGGCGGAGCTCGACCTCGCGGTGACAACCGCGCTCGGCGCCGGAGCATTAGGAGGCCGGATGACCGGCGGTGGTTTCGGCGGCTGCGCCATCGCGGTGACGCCAGCCAGTGCATCCTCTGCGGTGGCCGGCGCAGTCGCCGATGCATTCGCCAGCCAAGGCTTCAGCGCTCCCGTCCATTTCGTCGCCCACGCATCCGGCGGCGCAGCCCGGATCGCTTAGGCGGGGACGGCCGTCGCGGGTCAGGTGGCCGTGAGGGTGTCGACCAGCTCGTCGGCCGCGGCGTACGGGTCGAGCTCGCCGCCGAGGACGCGACCGGCGAGGACGTCCAGGCGCTGGTCACCGTGCAGGTCGCCGATCCGCTCGCGGAGTGCGGTCACCGCGATCGCCTCGATCTCGTCGCAGACCCGCCGCCGGCGGCGTTCTTGGAGCTTGCCGGTGGATTCCAGCCAGGAGCGATGCTTTGCCAGCGCCTCCATCACATCGTCCACGCCCTCGCCACGGGACGCGATGGTCTTGACGATCGGCGGTCGCCAGTCACCGGGCTGACGCCGTTCGCCCAGGGCGAGCATGTGGTTGAGCTCGCGAACCGTGGCATCCGCTCCCTCGCGGTCGGCCTTGTTCACGACATAGATGTCGCCGATCTCGAGAATGCCCGCCTTCGCAGCCTGGATCGCGTCGCCCATTCCCGGGGCGAGCAGCACGACCGTGGTGTCGGCCAGACCTGCCACTTCGACCTCGGACTGACCGACGCCGACGGTCTCGACGAGGATCACATCGCAGCCGGCGGCGTCGAGAACCCGCAAGGCCTGCGGTGTCGCCCAGGCGAGCCCACCGAGATGTCCGCGGGTAGCCATCGACCGGATGAAGACGTCGGGATCGGTCGCGTGCTCCTGCATCCGGACCCGATCGCCGAGCAGGGCACCGCCGGTGAAGGGTGAGGACGGGTCGACGGCCAGCACGCCGACCCGCGCTCCGCTCTGGCGATAGGCGGTGACGAGCGAGGAGGTGGACGTCGACTTGCCCACCCCGGGCGAGCCGGTAAGGCCGACCACATAGGCCTCACCGGCATAGGGCGCCAACGCGGCCATCGCCTGCCGAAGCTGGGGAGCCGCGTCCTCCACGAGCGAGATCAACCGGGCGACCGCGCGCGCCTCACCCTTGCGCGCGCGTGCCACCAGGCCGGCGATGTCGCCCTGACCAGCTCCCATAACCTCGCTGACCTTATCGTTGGCGAAACTCAGGCCGACCCAAGCAACACGGCGGGCGGCACCCGGAGATGTAGATAAGGAGATGGTGCTGGTGCCGAGGATTCAGGCTGTGCGCGGGACTCGGATGATCAGGGCATCGCCCTGCCCACCGCCACCACACAGAGCCGCGGCACCGACTCCGCCCCCGCGCCGCTGCAGCTCAAGCGCGAGGGTCAGCGCCAACCGGGCGCCGGACATGCCGATCGGATGACCAAGGGCGATCGCCCCGCCGTTGACGTTGACCCGGTCCGGGGTGAGCCCAAGCTCCTTCATCGACTGCAGACCCACGGAGGCGAAGGCCTCGTTGATTTCGACGAGATCAAGCGCGTCGACAGAGATCTCTTCCTTGGCCAAGGCCACCTTGATCGCGTTGGCCGGCTGGGACTGCAGTGATGCGTCCGGGCCGGCGACCACACCGTGGGCGCCGATCTCGGCCAGCCACGTCAAGCCGAGCGACTCGGCCTTGGCCTTGCTCATCACGACGACTGCGCAACCGCCATCAGAGATCTGTGAGGAGGATCCAGCGGTGATCGTGCCTTCCTTGGCGAAGGCCGGGCGCAGCTTGGCGAGCGACTCTGTGGTGGTGTCCGGCCGGATCCCCTCATCGGTGCTGAAGACGATCGGGTCACCTCGCCGCTGCGGGATCTCGACGGGAACGATCTCCTCGTCGAAGATGCCGTTCTTCTGTGCGTGCGCGGCGCGCTGGTGGGACCGTGCCGCGAACTCGTCCTGCTCCTCGCGGCCGATGCCGAGCCGAGCATTGTAGGTCTCGGTCGACTCACCCATCATCACCTGATCGAACGCGCAGAACAGGCCGTCATAAGCCATCGAGTCGATGAGCTGGGTGTGGCCGTACTTGAAGCCCTCGCGCGACTTCGGCAGCAGGTGCGGCGCGCTGGTCATCGACTCCATGCCGCCGGCCACAATGATCTCGAACTCGCCGGCCCTGATGAGCTGGTCAGCGAGAGCGATCGCGTCCAGACCGGAGAGGCAGACCTTGTTGATCGTGAGCGCGGGCACCGTCATCGGGATGCCGGCCTTGACCGCCGCCTGCCGGGCCGTGATCTGCCCGGCACCGGCCTGGAGTACCTGACCCATGATCACATACTCGACCTGCCCCGGCGTCACTCCGGCCCGCTCGAGCGCCGCCTTGATTGCGAAACCACCCAGGTCGGCCCCCGAGAAGTCCTTGAGCGAGCCGAGCAGCCGGCCCATCGGGGTGCGGGCACCGGCGACGATGACGGAACCGTTTGCGACCATGACGGCGCCTCCACAGGAAATTTGCGACGAACAAAAGCGCGACAACTGATGACACGATAGCTCCGAGTGGGGCCCTGGCTGTCACATGATGTCCGTCACAGCGGGCCCGCGCCCGCCAGGCGGAGACAGCATCAGCAGCGCCCAGTGTTCTGAGGGAGGCTGGATGATCACGAAAATCGATCACGTGGGGATCGCGGTCCGCGATCTCGATGCCGCCATTGCCTTCTATGAGCGGATGTTCAGCTTCCGTGCCATACACACCGAGGTCAACGAGGAGCAGGGCGTGCGCGAGGCAATGCTCGCGGTCGCCGACTCGGATTCCTGCATTCAGCTGCTCGCTCCGCTGCGGGACGATTCGCCGATCGGGAAGTTCCTTGAGCGCCGAGGCGAGGGCATCCAGCAAGTTGCATTCACCGTCACGGACATCGACGCGGAATCCGCGCGGCTGCGTGCTGAGGGGGCCCGCTTGCTGTACGAGGAGCCGCGGCGCGGCACGGCAGGCTCAAGAATCAACTTCATCCACCCCGGCGATGCGGGCGGTGTCCTCGTCGAGCTGGTGGAGCCGGCCCGCCCACCGCATCGCCTCGGCGAGCCAGGCACAGGAGGCACGTCATGGCCGAGATGACCGCAATCCTCGAGGCCATTCTCGCGGGCGACACGTCGGCCGACGATTACGCGGCGCTGCAGATCCCCGCCTCCTACCGCGCGGTCACCGTACGCAAGGACGAGGTCGGCATGTTCGACGGCCTGGAAAGCCGCGACAAGGACCCGCGCAAGTCGCTCCATGTCGACACGGTGCCGCCGCCGGCGGTAGGGCCGGGCGAGGCGCTCATTGTCGTCATGGCAAGCGCGATCAACTACAACACCGTCTGGACGTCGATCTTCGAGCCGGTCCCGACCTTCAAGTTCCTCGCGCGCTATGGCCGGATGAGCGATCTCGGTCAGCGTCATGACCTGCCCTATCACGTCGTCGGCTCCGATGCGGCCGGGGTGGTGCTGAGAACGGGTCCCGGGGTCACCAAATGGAGGCAGGGTGACGAGATCGTCGCGCATTGCCTGTCGGTCGAGCTGGAAGATCCGCAGGGTCACGACGACACGATGCTCGACCCGCAGCAGCGCATCTGGGGTTTCGAGACCAACTTCGGGGGGCTGGCCGAGCTTGCGCTGGTCAAGGCGAACCAGCTGATGCCCAAACCGGGGCATCTCACCTGGGAGGAGGCGGCGTGCCCCGGCCTGGTCAACTCGACGGCCTATCGGCAGCTGGTCTCCCATAACGGCGCTGCGATGAAGCAGGGCGACATCGTGCTGATCTGGGGAGCAAGCGGCGGTCTCGGGTCCTACGCCACCCAGTTCGCCCTCAATGGCGGGGCTATCCCGGTGTGTGTGGTCTCGAGTCCGGAGAAGGCGGAGATCTGCCGCCGGATCGGCGCCGATCTGGTGATCGACCGTGCAGCGGAAGGGTTCCGGTTTTGGACGGACGAGGACACCCAGGATCCCGGCGAGTGGCAGCGGTTCGGGATGCGGATCAGGGAGCTGACCGGCGGAGAGGACCCTGACATCGTCTTGGAGCACCCGGGCCGGGAGACATTCGGCGCAAGCGTCTATGTCGCCAAGCGCGGCGGCACGATAGTGACCTGCGCCTCGACATCGGGCTTCCTGCACCAGTACGACAACCGGTACCTCTGGATGAATCTCAAGCGGATCATAGGGTCGCATTTCGCGAACTATCGAGAGGCCTGGGAAGCGAACCGGTTGATCGCCAAGGGCCGGATCCATCCGACGCTCTCGCGGACCTACCCGCTCGATGGCGCCGGCCAGGCGGCCCAGGACGTCCACGCCAACCTCCACCAGGGCAAAGTTGGCGTGCTCTGCCTTGCACCCAGAGAGGGCCTCGGGGTACGAGACCTGGAGCTGCGCGAGCAGCACGAGACCGAAATCAACCGCTTCCGTGATGTTTGACCTGTTTCTTGGCCTCCGAAGATCAGTCCGCGCCGACGGCTGGCCCTTCCTAGCCCTCGCAACTACCGTTTCAGCGATGTGACGCTCCGGTCCTTGAGGGACGGGCCGAAGGCGGCGACAGGCCCACAAGCGCTCGTCGACTTCGTTAGCTGGATCCCGCGCCTCCTCTCATTTGGCAGAATCGGTCCGTGAGCCGGGAGCCGTGGGTCGAGGTCGGGGGGGCAGCCGCTGGGCCGCCGCCGGACTTCGAGGGATTCGACATCGTGCTGCGCGGTTACGACCGCCAGCAGGTCGATGCCTATCTCACCGCGCTCGAGGACGATCTCACCGCCGCGTTCGCCGAACGGGATCAAGCGGTCAGCAACGTACGAGCCCTGTCCGACCAAGTCGAGCAGGCATATCGCGACCTCAGAGACTCACACCGCAACATGGCGGACGTCCGCCAACAGATCGGACAGGCCGACGATGAGTTCGCCCCGCTCAAGGAACGGCTCGATGCGGCGTTACACGAGCTCGCCGAGGTCAGCGATCAGCGCGCCGAGGCTGAGCGCGAGGCAGACGGCGCTCGCCGCGAGCTAGCGGGCCTGCGCCGCCAGCTCCAGCGTGGCCAGGGGACCGGCGACGAGTCCGCCCGGCTTCGACCTGAGCTTGAGAGCGTCCGCGCTCAGCTCGCCGTGGCCAGGGAGCAGCTCCTCGCATCCGGCGAGGGCTCGGAGAGCAGGCGCCAGGAGCTGGTGCGTACTTCCACCGAGCTGATGGCGGCCCGTGAGCAGCTCGCCGATGCAGAGCGTCGACTCGCCGACGCCGAACACCGGCTGTCAGCGACGACCGAGGAGCTTCGGCAGGTCAGAACCACGCTTGAGTCGGCAGACACCGGACGTGACCGGGCAACCTCCGAGCATCAACGAGTAGCAGTCGACCGGGACCGCGAGGTGGCAGACCTTCGGCAAGCGCTTGCCGGTCGTGACCGACAACTCGAGGAGTACGAGCGGTCACTCGCTGGGCGCGAGGCGCAGCTCGACGACGCGAACGCCCGGCTTGCCCATGTCTCGGCGGGGGCCGCGGGCGCACGGATCGAGAAGCTTCTAAGGGATGCGGAGGACGAGGCCGCGCGTCTCAGGAGCGACGCGGCTTCGGAAATCGAGACCGAGCGAGCGCAGCTCGCGCAGGTGCGCGAGGACGCCACCACCGAGCTGCAGAGGCAGCGCGCCGAGTTCGAAGGAATGCGCAGCGAAACACTCGCTGGGCTGGCCGAGCAGCGCGCAGCGGTCGAACAGATCCTCGCCGACGCCGAGGAGAGACGCAGGAGGATCGTCGAGGAGGCGCTCGCCGACGCCGCGGCCAGGCGGGAGCAGACCGATCAAGATCTCGCGGCCCGCGAGGCGGAGGTCCTGGCCCGTGTCGGCGCGTCGCAGACCGAAGCAGCCGAACGAGTCTCGAGCGCGACTAAGCAGGCGGAGCGGCTGGTCGCCGACGCTTCTGCGCAGGCTGAAAGCCACCTCGCTGAGGCAAGATCGCAAGCAGATCGGCTCGTCCATCAAGCGCGTGCGCAAACGGACAGGACGACCACCGAGGCCAGAACGAGTGCAGAACAGCTGATGGCCGACGCAACCGCCAAAGCAGATCGGATGGTGGCCGACGCCACCAGCCAAACAGAGAAGCGGTTGCGTGATGCGGGCGACGCTTCGCGCCGACAGCTCGACGAAGCGCGCGCGGAGGCCGAGCAGCTCCTCGCCGCAGCGAGGGCCGAGGCCGGGCGGCTCACCTCGGCCGCTGCCGAGCGGATGTCCACCGCAACCACCGAAGCGGACCGAGTGCTCGGACAGGCTCGCGCCGACGCCGAGCGCGTCCTCGCCGAGGCGACCGAGAAAGCAGAGCGTGAGGTCGGCGAGGCGGCGGCGGAAACCCAACAGCGGCGGATGGCCGCGGCTGCGGAAGCAGAGCGTGTTCTCAACGCTGCGCGGAAGACCGCCGCCACTGAGCTCGACACTGCCCGTACGGAAGCCGAGCAGGAGCGCGCAGCGGCCTACTCCGAATATCACCAGCGCCTGACGAGCGCGCGCGCCCACGCCCAGCAGATGCTCACCGATGCCGAGGACGCGGCGAAGAAGGCGCTCGAGCGCGCCCGGCAGGAAGCTGACGCGCTATTGGGGCGAGCCCAGGCAGAAGCGGACGAGTTGCGCTCGACGGCGAACCGGGAGGCGACCGAAATCGAGCGGCATCGCGACGAGATCGCCGCCCAGTTCGCGCGTATGCGCTCCGTTCTCGAAGGCGGTCTGGACGGAGACGGGGTGTTGCTCAGCGGCTTGGGCGGTTCGAGCGACACCGCGCCGAATGGCACGTACACAGACTGAGCGGCGTGGCCGCCCGGCCCATCCGGCCTGTCGGCCCCGACAGGTCGCTCGGGCGCGCCGTTGACATCCGACGACGGGTTTGCCGTAGGGGTCGCACACGAGCCGGAGCTCTGGAACTATGTCCCGCATGACTGATGCCCGCACATCACGAGCAACCTCGGCCGACGAGGTTGGATCAAGCTTTGACATCGTCCTTCGCGGCTACGAGCGCAAGCAGGTCGACGAGCATCTTGCGAGAACCGCAGCGGAACGGCAGGCGGCCGGCCAGCGGATCGGCGCCTTAGAACGCAGGGTCGAGGAACTTCATTTCGAGCTGCAGAACGCGCAAAAGCAGGGTGGCGAAGCCGAGCCGAGCTATGCCGGTCTCGGTGCGCGCGTCGAGAAGATCTTGCGGCTGGCCGAAGAAGAGGCCAAGGACCTCCAGGCCGAGGCGCTGGGCAAGGCGGAAAAGGAGCGCAAGGCCGCGGAGGTCAACGCCGCCCAGGTCCGCGCTCAGGCGGAGGAGGACGGCCGCGCTCGCCGGGAGCAGACCCGGCAGGAGGCGGCGAAGCTCCTCGAGGAAGCCCGCAAAGAGGCCGCTCAGGTGCGGGCGGAGGCGGCCAACGAGGCAGCAGCGAAGCGGGACGAGGCCGAGGGCATTCTCGAGGCCGCGCGCGCGAAGGCCGCACAGGCCGCCGCCGAGTTCGAGGCCAGCCTCGCCAAACGGCGTGACCAGGCCGAGCGCGACCTCGCCGTCCGGCAGGAGGCTGCCGAGCGGCACCTGAAGGAGACCAGCGAGCAGGCAGACCAGCTCCGGCTCGAGGCGCAGAAGCTCCGCGACGAGGCAGAGCGGCGGTCGCGGCAGCTGCTCGAGACCGCGCAGCGAGAGGCCGAAGACATCGTCGCCGACGCACGCGCAAAGGCTGAGCGGTCCCGCCTCGAGGCCGAGCGCGAGCTGGCGGCGCTGACCCACCGCAGAGACAGCATCAACGCGCAGCTGTCGAACGTGCGCGAGATGCTCGCGACACTCACCGGCTCCGCGGTGCCAGGCGCGGACCCAGCAAAGGTCCCCGCCGCGGTGGCCTCCAAGCCAGGGGCGCCGGGACCGGGTGCGGTCAAGGACGGCGACGCACCGAAGCCCGCAGTCCCGCAGCAGCCGGCCAAACCCGCAGGAACTCCACAGGGCTGACCGATCGGGCGCTGGGTGCGCCGTCCGTAGCTCGCTAGCCTCGCTCGCCCCCGGACGGCGCGTCCATTGGCAGGTTCGACAGCCAGGACGTGACCGCGTCGTTGAAGGCCATTGCGTGCTCGAGCGCGCTGAGGTGTCCTGCCCGCGGGATCCCTACCAGCTCCGCGTGATGGAGCGCCGAAGCCATCGCCTCCGCCTCTGCCGCTGGGGTGAGCACGTCCTCCTCGCCCACGATGACCAGCGCCGGCAGCCTCGCCCTCCTTAACGTGTCGACTGAGTCGGGACGCGCGGCCATCGCCCGCTGGGCCCAGGCGACGGCGGTGGGCTTACTGGCGCGGATGTCCGACCTCACCAGTTCGACGACCGCGGGACGGGTCTGGAGGGTCGTCTCCCCCACCAAGGTCGGCAACAGCTCCTCGGCAAGCGCGGCAGTGTCACCGTCTGCCAGCATCGCCTGCGCTATTCGCTCCCTGTTGGCCCGGGCGGCCTCGGTGTCAGCGCCGGCCTTCGTGTCGGCGAGGACGATCGCTCGCACCCGCTCCGGGTGGCGGCGCAGGAACGCCATGGTCACATAGCCGCCCATCGACAAGCCACCAAGCACGACGGCGTCCAGCCCGAGCTGATCCAGCAGGCCCTTGACCTCGTCCGCGATGAGGTCGACGGACGGCTCGCGCTCTGCAGCTGGAGATCGGCCGAAGCCTGGCAGGTCTGGTGTGATGAGCCGGCTCACCCCACCGAGCGGACCGTACTGGTGTTCCCACATCGCCGCGGACAGCGGGAAGGCGTGGAGCAGGACGATCGGCGGCCCGGAGCCGCTTTCCCGGTACGCGAGCGTCACAGGTCGCTCCACATCTCGTACGGCCCGGTCCACTGCGTCGGCAGCGGCGTCTCCACCTCGGGAGCCACCCGTTTGACGATCTCGTCGAGTGCGCGGCGAACGAACCGCTCCCCAACCCACAGATGCTTGGCGCCATCCACCCCGACGACCTCGGCCTGCGGAATATCCGCAAATCGTTCCTTAGCCTCCGCGGGTCGCAGGTAATCGTCGAACTCGGGAACGAGGACCAGCATCGGCTTGCCGAACCTCGCCCACGTGTCGAGGTGCTCCTCGCCCGAATGGCGCAACGGCGGTGAAAGCAGGATCGCACCCTCGATCGACGGGTCGGCGCCGTACATGAGGGCGAGATCGGTGCCGAAGGACCAGCCCACCAGCCAGCGGCGCGGGAGATCGTGATACTCCGCGTACTCGATCGCCGCGGCAACGTCATAGCGCTCGCCCACGGCCGCGTCGAACTCGCCGCCGCTGCGGCCTGCAGTGGAGGCGGTGCCGCGGGTGTTGAAGCGGAGGACAGCCAGGCCGGCGAGTGCCGGCAGGCGCCACGCCGCCTTCCTGAACAGGTGGCTGTCCATCATCCCGCCGTGCGTAGGCAGCGGGTGCAGCGTGAGAAGACTCGCGGTCGGTGGCCTATCCGCCGGGATCGCCAACTCGGCAACCAGCTCCAGGCCGTCTGCGGTGTGCAGCGTCACCGGCTCGCGCCGGGCCGGCAGGATCATGTTGGAGCGGATCTCGGTCATCTCGGCACGACCCTATCCGCCGCCCTGCTGACCGCGATCGGTCCTTCCGCAGCCTTCACAGAGGCAGGTCAGGAGGCACCTCCGCAGTTGCTCTATCGCTGCGGGGTGCCCTCCATCGGGAGGCGGTCGGGAGGCTGCTGTGTCATCGCCGAGATCTGACCGGCGCCCTCCAGTTCATGGCTGTGGTGAGAGCCGAGCGTGATGACCGGCAACGGCAACATGCGCTGGCGCCCACGGTGGGCCTCGACTGCTACCTCGTGATAGCGCTCGAGGGTCTGGACCGACTCGCGCAGGGCGTAGGCACGGCCGTCGACAAGCGGTCCCTCGGTTCCCTCGATCACCGCGATCACGTCGTCCCCCGAGATCGTCCGGTTGGACTCGAGCGCGTGGGCGACAGCGAGGACGGACCGGCGGTTCTCGTCTAGCAACTGCCCGGTCCGCTCCGCCAAGGTCGACAGCAGCTGCTCGCTCTTGCGGCCGAGATCCGTCTCGAGAACGCGGCGGTCGGTGCCGTCGACGATCGGCATGCCCGCGGTCTTGAACAGATGGGCGGCGTGCGACCCGTACGAGGAGCCCATGCCCCACAGACCCTCCATCATGAGGGCGACGTGGGTGGCATTGTGCAGGTCGCCGGAGACCCCGGAAGAGTTGTCGCCGCCGAAGAACATCCGCTCGCCAACCAGCGAGGCCAGCGACACCATGACATCGGCCTCGTACTCCGAACGCCAGGAGGTGAATCGCTCCTCGATCGGAATCGGCTGGACGAAGCCGAGGTGGCCCTGGCCCTTCTGAATGGTGGCGGTGTCGATGACGTTGCCGCGCTGGATGAGATAGCTCATCACCGCGTGGCATGCCTCGTGGACGGCCACGGCGTGCCGCTCGCGCTCGATGTACTCCACGCCCTCCGGCGGCCCGACGCTCTTGAGCAGCTTGGCCCTGACCACGTCGTTCCAGGTGATGGTGTCGCGGCCATCCCTGATGGCAACGATGAGGGCCTCGTTGACCATGTCCTTGATGGAGGCGCCGGTCGCGTAGGGGGTGATCGTCGCCAGCCGGTCGAGCTGCTCCTCGCTTATCTCGTTCTTGACCTTGGACAGATAGCCCTCATAGGTCCGCTTCCTGCCCTGCTTCGCGGGATAACCGACGTGGTAGATGCGGTCGATGCGACCCGGCCTGAGCAGCGCCTCATCCAGAGCGCTCGGCATATTGGTGGCCATCATGATGAGGATGCGGTACTTGGGCGGTGGCTTCGGCCGCATGCCCAGGGCCCTGCGGACGTGCCGGTTGATGAAGCCGCGCGGCTTCTTCAGCCCGGACAGCTCCGTCAGCAGCGCCTGCAGCGTCCCCATGCCTTGCCCGCCGCCCATTCCGCCGCCGAAGACGAAGCTGCGACGACCGCCAGGCGGTGGCTCTCCCCCCGTGGTCATCCAGGTCGGGAAGATCTCGGCCTGGGTGTGCGGCGAGAGATAGGTGAAGCCATGGCAGGCGTCGAGAGGTCCGGCAGGGGTGAACTGGCCGGGCGGCCCGCCCGTCCCGACACCTGCACCGCGGCTTCCGAGCGCGTCTGCCTCATCGAAGAAGGCGATCACGCCGCCGTAGCGCAGTGCCAGCTTGCGCAGCTTACGGAACAGCAGTTTGATCTTGATGATGCCGATGCCGAAGAACATATTGATGAACGCACCCGGGTCGACGAACACGTAAGGCTTGCCGGTCTCGCCGGCCACCGCCTCCGCGATCAGCGTCTTGCCCGTGCCCGGCGGGCCCCACAGCAGGATGCCGCCGGGCACATAGCCACCCTTGGTCTCGATCTCCTGCGGGCTCTCCAGGAAGACCATGTTCTCCTTCACCCGTTCGAGCACATGGTCTTGGCCCCACACATCACTGAACCTGGTCTTGACGTCCTCGGGGTAATAGACCTCGGTCCCGCCGCGGGTCAGCAGCCAGAACAACCCAATGAACTGGAACGCGATGAAGAAGAAGGCAAACGCCAGCTGGGCGAACATCGGCAGCCAGCCCCAAAACGCCGAAGGCAGGCGGACGAGCGCGCGAACCGGGGTGGTGTCCCACGCCGCGGCGAGGACGACGGCCAGCAGACCGATCCAGAACAGCCACTTCAGTGTCCGGGCCAATCGGAATCTGGTCCAGTCCGACAGTCGGCGCTCTCCGGTGCGCTCGAGCCCGCCGAAGACCCGGTCGACCCAGAACCGGTTGTAGCCACCCCAGTACTCACTGATCAGGAAGTGGATCTGGCGCAGGACCTCGATTCCGGCCAGCGCCAGCAGCCACCAGCGGGTCTCGACGGTGTGCCGGATCGCCTCAGAGACGGGCAGAAGCGGGTTGTCGAGCTCGGTCGCTACGAGGAACACGAACAGCAGCGCGAAGAGCAGCAGGAATTTGACCCGGTCCCAGAGCGGCAGGTGTTTGCGACGGCCGGTGACACTGGCTTCGGCAGGACCCTTCTTGCCCCCCGTGCGGGTATCGCTCGGACCGTGTTCCAGAATGTCCGTCATCCTGAATCCTTAACAGTGAACGACTTGACCGCCTTGTCGATCTCATCGAAGTTCGCCAGGTAACATTGCGTGGAGCAGCGGACGATCAAGGAATACATCGTCGCACTGTCGTCTGAGACGTAGGCGAGGAGATCAACGGTCTGCAGCGGCAGGCTGCCGAATTTGACGTTGTAGGCAGTGCGGACTCCGTGGATTCCGCCACTTGGCGTCAAGACCTGATCGGCGAGAACTTCGACCTTGTACACCGAGCCTTGCTGAGCGAGCAGCTGTTTCGCCTGCTCCTGGGAGTCCTTCGACACAGGGAAGAGGGTGTCCCGCATGGTGTCGAGGGAGGTCTTCCCGCGTTCGTCCGAGGTGAGTTTCTTGACCTGGGCGAGGACGACCGGCGCATCGGGAACGCTGTCGAGCTTGAGGTGCGCGAGCGACGGGGACCTCGCTGCGTCGTAAGCGACAACCCACTTGGTCGCTTCGGCTGACGCTTCTTCCAAGGAGGACGGATCCCCATTGGTGAGCGCCCGCTGGAGCTCGTTGTCGTCGAGACGCTGCCAGTTGGAGGGGACACGGAAGTAGGTGTGCTCGGCCGAGTTGGACACGTACTCGTACTTTGATGATCCACATCCGGCGACTACACCGAGGAACGCCGTCGCAGCCAGCGCGAAACCCCAGCGCGTCACTGAGCGCGGCATCCAGCTGCTCCCCTCCGCTCGTGTCTCAATTGAGTATCAGTGCCTATGCCCACGATTGACCAGCTCAACGCCTGGCGCTAGTCCGCCGACCTGGGATTTCACCGGGTAGTTGGAGAGAGAACCGCGGCCTGGCCGAGCCGCTGCGGCTAGAGAACCCGACCACGATCGTTCCAGGCGACCGGGTCACCCACTTGGTCTACGACGTGTGCACGGGATAGCGCAGATGCGTCAACGTCCGACAGCCCGGTCAACGCCGATGGACCTTTGGCGTACGCCGGTCCCGCCGCTCCCAACAGGCCGCGTGCCAGTGCCGTCGCTCCCCAAGGCGCTGGCCCGAGGCGTCGTCGTCGAGCGGCCAGGCCACGATGTGGGGAGTGGCCGGGCGGATCTCCTGATCGCACCCGGGGCACCGGTAGATCTTGGTCGAGGCCGATCCGGTGATCGGGCGCACCGCCCAGTCACCACCGGCCCACGACTCCACCCGCCGGGGCGCTGCGGCCGCACCCGAATCGGCGCGCCGCGCCGGCTTGTCTCGGCGACGACGACCCGCACGCGAACTCACCCGACAACCGTAAGCAGGATTCAGCGCGACGCCGAACTGGTGGGGCGGTTGGCGTAATCATGGAAGCCGCGCCCTGCCTTCCGGCCGAGATAGCCGGCCGTGACCAGGTGCTCGAGCAGGGGCGCCGGCGCGAAGCCCGGCTCTCTGAACTCCTGGTAGAGGGTCCGCTGGATCGCCAGCGCCACATCCAGGCCGATGACGTCGAGCAGCTCGAAAGGCCCCATCGGGTAGCCGCAGCCGACCTTCATCGCGTTGTCGATGTCGTCGGCCGACGCGTAGTTCGCGTCGAGCATCTTCACTGCGTCGTTGAGATAAGGAAACAGCAGGGCATTGACGATGAAGCCGGCCCGATCGCCGCATACGACTGGATGCTTGTCCAGCCGGTGGCATACCGCCAAGGCTGTTGCCGCGGTTTCATCGGCCGTTGCGACCGTTCGCACGACCTCGACGAGCTTCATCGCAGGCGCCGGGTTGAAGAAGTGCAAGCCCACCACGTCGGCCGGCCGCGAGGTCGCCATCGCCAGCTCGACGACGGGCAGGCTCGACGTCGTCGTCGCAAGCACCGAGCCCGGCTTGCAGATCTCGTCGAATGTGGCGAAGAGCGCCTGTTTCACCGACAGCTCCTCGACCACGGCCTCCACGACCAGGTCACAGTCGGCGAGATCGTCGAGCGCGGGCGATCCGGTGAGCCGGCTGAGGGCGTCATCACGGTCGGCCTCCTCGATCTTGCCGCGGAGGACCGCCTTGTCCAGCGATCGCTCGACCGCACCGCGCACCCGGCCGACCTTCTCGGTGCCGCGGGCCACGTACACGACGTCATAACCGGCGCGGGCGAAGACCTCGATGATCCCGGTCGCCATGGTGCCTGACCCGACGACGCCGACGGTCCGGATGTCAGCGCCGGGCGTCCCTCGCTCACCATCCGGCTCCTCGGCTGAAGGCGTGAGGGCATCGGGAACGACCGTCGGTGAGTCTGCAGCCTCGTAGGTGTAGAAGCCGCGGCCGGTCTTCCGCCCGCGCAGCCCGGCCGTGACCATCTGCTTGATGATCGGCGCGGGCGCGTGCAGGCGGTCGCGCGACTGGCGGTACATGGTGTCGAGAATCTCGTACGCAGTGTCCAGTCCGATCAGATCGAGCAGGGCCAGCGGTCCCATCGGGAGTCCGCAGCCGAGCCGCATCGCCGCGTCGATGTCCTCCCGCGTCGCGAACTTGCCTTCGTACATCGACACCGCGTGGTTGAGATAGCCGAAGAGCAGCTTGTTCGCGATGAAGCCGGCCTTGTCCCCGATCACCACCGGCGTCTTGCCGATTCGCTTGGCGATGGTCTCGATGTCGGCGACGACCGCGGGATCGGTGACCACCGTGCGAACGACCTCGACAAGTTTCAGCACGGGCGCCGGGTTGAAGAAATGCATGCCGACGACCCGGGCAGGATGATGCGTCGCCACCGAGATCTCGGTCACCGACAGCGACGAGGTATTCGTGGCCAGGATCGATGTCTCGGGGACGATGGTGTCGAGTTCGGCGAAGATCTGCCGCTTCAGGCCGAGGTGTTCGGGGACTGCCTCGACGACGAGGTCGGCGTCCTTGAGATCGGTCAGCGCTGTGGTGAAGGTGATCCGATCGAAGAGCTCTTTCTGCTCATCCTCGCTGAGTTTGCCGCGCTTGACCGCGCGGTCGGTCGAGTGCTCCAGGTGGCCGCGGCCGCGGGCCAGCCACTCGTCGTTCTGCTCGACACCGACGACGCGGAAGCCGCTGCGAGCGAAGACCTCCGCGATGCCGGCACCCATCGTTCCCAGGCCGACCACGCCGATCGTCGTGAACTCGCGCGCCATCGCCTCTCCTGCTAGCGGATTGTCCCGATCTGCCCAAGCCCGTGCTGGACCGCCGTCAGTGTGGCACAGACCGTTGGTGGGCGGTCGCGCCAGGTGAGGTCACGCCGCCTCCTATAGCCTTGCCCGGGTGCGCTTGGTGATCGCCCGCTGCTCGGTCGACTACGAGGGCAGATTGTCAGCGCGCCTTCCCTCCGCGGTCCGGTTGATCATGATGAAAGCGGACGGATCGGTCCTGGTCCACTCCGACGGGGGCTCCTACAAACCTCTCAACTGGATGTCCCCGCCCTGCATATTGCGCGAGGACGGCCCGCGCTGGACGGTCACCGGGAAGTCGGGTGAGCAGCTGATCATCACGATCGAGGAGATCGTCACGGATGCGGAGTACCACCTTGGCACCGACCCCGGACTGGTCAAGGACGGCGTCGAGGCGCACCTGCAGGAACTCCTTGCCACGCATATCGACACCCTGGGCGCCGGCTGGAGATTGGTACGCCGCGAGTATCCGACGGCGATCGGTCCGGTCGACATCCTGTGCCGCGATCCGAACGGCGCGATCTTCGCCGTCGAGGTCAAGCGGCGCGGCGAGATCGACGGCGTCGAGCAGCTCACGCGCTATCTCGAGCTGCTCAACCGGGATCCGCTGCTCGCGCCGGTCCGTGGCGTCTTCGCGGCGCAGGAGATCAAGCCACAGGCCAAGGTGCTGGCTGTCGACCGCGGCATCGCCTGCGTGACGCTCGACTACAACGCGCTGCGCGGCACGGACGACCCGACGCTGCGCCTGTTCTGACATGGGGCTGGTGGCCTGGCGCGACTCTTCGCCGACAGACCGATGATTTCACCGTCGTCCGGCGTTTCACCTGGAGCCGGCCAGCACACCTGAGGAGCCTGCACGGCCGAAGTCATGGTGAAGCCGCCCGGTCACATCAATACCGTGAGTGTGCCGATGAAGGGAGACGACATGACCGCCGCCGCGATCGTCGCGGAGGGACTGGTCAAGACGTACAGCGGCGGCAAGATCCGGGCGCTGGATGGACTTGACCTTGAGGTGCGAGAAGGCACCGTGCTTGGACTGCTCGGGCCAAACGGTGCCGGAAAGACGACCACCGTGCGGATTCTCGCCACGCTGCTGAAGCCGGACGCCGGGCGGGCGAGTGTTGCCGGCTATGACGTGGTTCGCCAAGGAGCGGAGCTGCGGCGGGTCATCGGGCTCTCCGGACAGTACGCCGCGGTGGACGAGACGCTGACCGGGCGGGAGAACCTCGTCATGTTCGGCCGGCTCTATCACGTCGGCGGCAAGGCCGCGGCGGCCCGCGCCGACGACCTGCTCGAGCAGTTCGGTCTGGCTGACGCCGCCGGCCGGCAGGTGAAGACCTATTCCGGCGGGATGCGGCGGCGCCTCGACCTCGCCGCGAGCCTGATCATCCAGCCCGTGGTGCTCTTCCTCGACGAGCCGACGACCGGGCTCGACCCGCGTAGCCGGCTCGGGATGTGGGAGGTGATCTCGAGCCTCGTCCGCGAGGGCGTGACATTGCTGCTCACGACCCAATATCTCGAGGAAGCCGACCAGCTCGCCGACTCGATCGCGGTGGTCGATCACGGCCGGGTCATCGCCCGCGGCACATCAGACGAACTCAAGGCTCGAGTCGGCGGTGAGCGGGTGGAGGTGGTCGTGCACCAGCGCGACCGTATCGGCGACGCAGCGCAGATCGTCAGCACGGTTTCTGGCGCCGAGGCGAGCATCGACGAGCGCACACGGAAGGTCACCGCGCCAAGCGTCGGCGGCTCGAAGGTGCTGGTCGAGGTCGTTCGCGAGTTCGATACGGCAGGCATCGGCATCGACGACGTCGCGATGCGGCGACCGACCCTGGACGATGTGTTCCTCACGCTGACCGGACATCACGCCGAGGACAGCGACGAGGAGCAGGAGACCGAGGACGGGCAGTCCACCCAGGAGAGGAGCAACCCATGAGCGCGGTCACCGACACCGCTACCGGGATCCCACGACCGACCGGCCGCCCGCACTTCGGGCAGAAGGTCTCCGACGCGCTCGTGATGACCTGGCGCCAGCTGCTGCAGACGATCCGAGTGCCCGACCTGCTGGTGTTCGCGACGATCCAGCCGATCATGTTCGTGCTGCTTTTCGCCTATGTCTTCGGCGGTGCCATTCCGATTTCCGACGGCAACTACAAGGAGTATCTCGTTCCCGGGATCTTCGTGCAGACCGTCGCGTTCACGACGGTCGCGACCTCGATCGGTCTCGCCGAGGATCTGAAAAAGGGCCTCATCGACCGCTTCAGGTCGCTGCCGATGGCCCGTTCTGCCGTCTTGTTCGGCCGGACGCTGGGCGACTCGGCGCGCAACATCCTGGTGCTGTTCGTCATGTCAGTGTGCGGGCTCATCGTCGGCTGGCGCATCAGGGACGGGGTGCTCAGTGCGATCGCCGCCTACGCGCTGATCCTGTTCTTCGGCTACGGGATGAGCTGGGTCGGCGCCTTCTTCGGGCTGATCGTCTCCAGCCCGGAGGCCGCGAACAACCTTGGCTTCATTTGGCTGTTTCCGCTGACGTTCGTCTCCAACCTGTTCGTACCGGTGGAAGGCATGCCCGACTGGCTGCAAACGGTGGCGGAGTGGAACCCGATCAGCGCCATAGCGGCCGCGGTGCGGGATCTGTTCGGCAATCCGACCGCGCCCACCCCAGGCGACCTGCCCTTCCCGCTCGAGCATGCCGTGCCGGTCTCAGTCTGCTGGTGCGTGATCATCCTCGCGGTCTTCGTACCGCTCTCGGTGCGTAAGTACCGCAACACGTCGCACTAGGCAGCGCCGCCCTCGCACATGAAGGGAACCCCCGCTCCATCCCGCGCCGCATGAAGGGCATCTTCACCCCGACCTATGGGGTGAAGATGCCCTTCATGCGTAAGGTGCGGAAAGTTGGGCGAGGATCCAGGCGTAGATCTCGGCTTCGTAGCGGAGGCGGTCGTAGCGACCCGCGGGTCCCGCGTGGGCACCTTCGCCAAGCTCGGCGCGGAAGAGCAACCGTGCCACCGGATCGGCCGCCCGCAGCTTGGCTGTCCACTTCGCGGGTTCGTGCACCAGCACCCGCGTGTCATGCAGGGCCCCGGTCACCAGCAGCGGGGGCCATGCTCCCGCTGGGAGGTTGTCGTATGGCGAGTAAGCCAGCATCGCCGCGAAATCTTCCGGATCCGCCGGGTCTCCCCACTCGTCCCACTCATTGACCGTGAGCGGCATCGTGGGGTCGCTCATCGAGCTGATCACGTCGACGAACGGGACCTCGGCCACGACGCCCGCCCACCGGTCGGGTCGCGCGTTGAAGACCGCTCCTTGCAGCAGGCCACCTGCCGAGATCCCGCGTGTCGCGATCCGCGAACCGTCCACAACGGCAGCTGCCCCGTTCCCGGCAAGGGCGTCGGCGACGGCGATGTGATCGGAGAAAGTCGTCGCCTTGCTGCGCAACCGGCCCTGCCGCCACCATCGGCGACCCATCTCGCCGCCGCCACGGATATGTGCGTGAGCGAACACGATGCCGCGGTCGAGCAGGCTCGGCAGCGCCGCATCGAACTCCGGCTCGTCCACCGCCTCGTATGCGCCGTAGCCGTACATGTAACACGGCGCGCTTCCGTCAAGCGGCGTGTCGCGATGCCTCACCAGGGTCACCGGAATCTGCACGCCGTCGGAGGCCGGCACGAAGCGGCGCTCGGATCGGTAGTCGCCGGAGTCGTAGCCGACGACCTCTGCGCGTTTGATCTCGGTACGCACTCCGCTGACCAGATCAACATGCTGCCAGGTGGTTGGCTCGGAGTAGGACGTCACCGCCGCGAGTGCGTACTCGAGGCCGAACTCCTCGTTCTCGGCAAGGTGGATGGATCCGGCCGGAATGCCGGGCTGGATGTCGATCGGTGCGCTCGCGGGGTCAGGCGACGCGTCGTCTGACATGCGCAGAATCCGCAGCAGTGGTTCGCTGTCTCGCCGCAGGCTTAGCACGAGACAGCCGGCGAAGGCCGTCGCCGACAGTAGTCGCTCGCGCGGATTCTCGGCTACGAGCTCGGTCCAGTTGTCCCGGCCGGGTGTCGCGACCGGCGCCGTGCACAACCGGTACTCAGGCGCTCCGTCGTCGGTGACGATGACCAGCCGACCACCGTCGGGACCTGGCAGGTGATCGACGAAGTACTCGACTCCGCGCCGCCGCCCCTCGACGATCCGCGCAACCGCGGTCGGCTCGGCCGCCGGGACGATCCGCACCTCGGTCGTGTCCCGGCTCGCCGCCGTGATGACGATGACCTCGCCGGACCGGGGCGCCTCGACATCGACGTCGTACCGCTCGTCCTTCTCCTCATAGACCAGTGGGTCGCCGTCACCGGAGGCGGAAGACGGCCCGCCCGCAGCCTCCGAAGCCGGGTCGCCGAGCGTATGCCGTTTGATCTGGTACGGCCGCCACGAGGCATCCGGCACGAGGTAGAAGAAGGTCGCCGAGTCCGCAGCCCATACGCCGCCCTCATAGACGCCGGCGATCGCATCCGGAAGATCATCGCCACTCACCAGATCCCTGAATCGCAGCTCGTAGATCTCGTCGCCGGCACAGTCGACCGAGTAGGCGAGCAGCCGACCGTCCGGGCTGACCGCACGTACACCGAGCTTTATGTGCGACGAGGTGCCCGCGATCTCGTCCACATCGAGGAGCACCTGGACCTCGTCCGGTTCGGCAGCCACCGAACGGCGGCAGAACTCGCCGAACTGCCGGTCGGCGCGGCGGCGGGTGAAGTAGAGATGATCACCCTTGCGCCAAGGGGCTGAGCTCTCGGTAGCCGGCAGCCGCGCCGCCATCTCGGCGAAGAGCGCCTCCCGCACGTGGGCGAGATCGGCCACGCTTACGTCGTAGAACCCTCGTTCCGCCGCCAGATAGCTGAGCAGCTCCGGATCAGTACGATCGCGCATCCAGGCGTAGTCGTCAGGCCGGTCAATGCCGTGGCGCCGGTGGACATACGGCCGCCGCGGCGCCGTCGGAGGTGCCAGATCACCGACCGGCGGTCCATCCGCGGATGCGCCTCGAGGCGTTGCTGAGCCGGCTGGTGAAACGACGTCTGCCACAGCGCGGACGCTAGCGCATTACTGACTTGCTCGACAGGAAGCAGCCATGGCTCAGCAGTCCCGGTGAAGGGATCTGGGCCTTCACAGGAGGTCGCTCCTCAGGCATGCTTACTGAGTCACGAGTCAGTAAGAACGGTGCCCAAGCACGCGCCGAGAAGGGTGGCTCGGTGGCCGGAGAATACGACGTGGTGCTGCGTGACCGACGCCGGTTTGCTGGGCGGTAGCGATGGCCACACTGCAGGCGGCTCTGCCCCGTGAGCACTATGTGGACGAGGCGCAGTACGAACGCGAGCTCGAGATGGTGCTCGCGAGAAGCTGGACCTGCGCGGGCCGGCTGGCCGACGTCGGCCTGGTCGACGGCGGCCCCGGGCTGCTGCCCAATCGGCTGTCCGTCGTGCCCTTGCTGGCCGAAAGCGTGCTGGTCACGACCGACGCGGACAGTCGGCCGCACGCTCACTACAACGTCTGCCGGCATCGGGGCACCCAGCTCGTCCCACATGATCCAACAGCAGATGAGACGCCTGATCCGTGTGGCGCACGCGTGCTTCGCTGCCCCTACCACTCATGGACGTACGCGCCCGACGGCTCTCTGCTGCGCGCGCCGTACACCGACGACATCGACGACTTCGACCCCAACGAGTTCAGCCTGCAACCGATTGGCATCGACACCTGGGGCGGGTTCCTCTGGCTGAACCTCGATCCCGACGCCGGCAGTCTCGCGGAGGAGCTTGGGCCGATTCCCGACCGGCTACGGCGCTATCCGCTCGACCGCCTGGTCCTGGGCCGGCGGATCGTGTACGACGTCCAGGCGAACTGGAAGGTGCTCGCCGAGAACTACAACGAGTGCTACCACTGCGGGCCGGTACACCCGGAGCTTTGCAGGCTGGTGCCTGCCTTCCGCAGCGGCGGTGCCGACCTGGATTGGGATGCGGGCATCCCGCACCGGGCCGGCGCTTGGACCTTCACCACATCCGGGTCGACCCATCGTGCGGCGTTTCCCGGTCTCGATGCGGCCGAGCGGGTGAGGCACAAGGGAGAGCTCATCTATCCCAACCTGTTCCTCAGCCTTTCCGCCGATCACGTCGCGTCGTTTGTCCTTCATCCAGCGAGCGCAGCCCGTACCCGCGTCGTCTTCGACGTGCTCGTCGCACCAGAGGAGGCGGACGGCGACTGCTCGGATGCGGCCGACTTCTGGGAGCTCGTGAACCGACAGGACTGGGCCATCTGCGAATCCGTGCAGCGCGGCATGTCCTCGCGCGGCTACCGGCAGGGGTGGTTCGCGCCGATGGAAGACGCGAGCCTCGACATCCGCCGCTGGCTGCTCCCCCGCCTGGAGGCCAGCGGCGATGGCTGATCGGTTTGACGTCATCGTCGTAGGGCTGGGCGCGCTCGGCAGCGG
>DASYTV010000247.1:0-2809 GCA_036001885.1 Actinomycetes bacterium | reverse complement strand
CTTAGGCGCGATCACAGGGTCGAAGAGAGCGCTCTCAGCGGCATCTGCAGCTCGGTGATCATGTCCAGATCGTCCTCAGGGGACCGGCCCAGGGTGGTGAGGTAGTTACCGACGATGACGGCGTTGATGCCCCCGACCATTCCCTGCTTCGTACCTAGATCACCGAGGGTGATCTCGCGACCCCCGGCGTACCGCAAGATCGTGTGTGGCATGGCGAGCCGGAACGCGGCAATCGTACGCAGCGCCTCGCGGGCGTCGATGACGGGATAGTGGCCGAAGGGCGTGCCCGGCCGGGGGTTAAGGAAGTTCAGCGGGACCTCGTGCGGGGTGAGCTCGGCGAGCTGCGCGGCAAACTCGGCCCGCTGGGCGATGGTCTCGCCAAGTCCGATGATCCCGCCGCAGCAGACCTCCATACCTGCCGCCTTCACCATCCGCAGCGTCTCCCAGCGCTCCAGCCAGGTGTGGGTGGTAACCACGCTGGCGAAGTGGGACCGAGCAGTCTCGAGATTGTGGTTGTAACGGTGGACACCCATCGCCGCCAGCTCGTCGACCTGGTCCTGGGTGAGCATGCCGAGCGATGCCGCCACGTTGATCTGGACTGCTTCCTTGATCGCGCGTAGCCCGTCACGCATTTGCTGCATCAGCCGCCGGTCAGGCCCGCGGACCGCGGCGACGATGCAGAACTCGGTCGCACCGGTCGCGGCGGTCTGCTTGGCGGCGGCCACCAGCGAAGGGATGTCTAGCCAGGCGGATCGGACCGGAGAGGTGAACTGGCCTGATTGGGAGCAAAAGTGGCAGTCCTCTGGGCAGCCGCCGGTCTTGACCGAGACGATCCCCTCCACCTCCACCTCCGGACCGCACCAGCGCATCCGCACTCCGTGGGCAAGCTCGAGCAGCTCGTCGAGCCGATCATCGGGCAGCTCAAGGACGGCCAGCGTCTGCGCTTGGTCAAGCGGGCGGCCATCGGTGAGAACCTGCTCGTGCGCCGCCCGCAGGATGTCGCTGCCCGGCTGTGCGGCCTCGCGCGCGTGACTCCGGTCGTTGTGCTCCGCCATGCCGCCGCCTCTCCTGGTCGCCGACTCGGTCGATGTGGACGTCCTGTTACTCCACGCTCGTCCCGCCCGCGCCGGGCTCGTGCCGGCGCCGGAAGTCCGCTGGTACGAAGGTCCCGCCGAGCGCCGGAGCAAGCCCCAGGCGGGCGACGAGCAGGAAGTCCGCCGGGCCCAGGCCACCTGCTCCGGAGGGCAGCACACCGGAGAGCGGCCGGGCTGCAAGTGTTTCCAGGTCGCGGATGTTCGAGCGACAGGCGAGGTCGGGCTGGTCCGGCCAAGATCCGATGACGACCCCCGCGAGATCCAGTCCGTGACCGGCGAGCACCTCCAGCGTGAGCGCGGTGTGGTTGAGCGTACCGAGATCCGCTCTGCATACGACGAGGACTGGAGCGTGCAGCATGCGCGCGAGATCCGCGATGGTGCTCCCCTCCTCGTCGTAGCGCACGAGGAGACCGCCGGCACCTTCGACGATCACAAGTCGGCGGCGTTCGGCCAGGTCTCTGATTCGCTCGGCCGCCGCCGTGAGCTCGAGTGCTGGGCGCTGCGCGTGCCTCGCGGCAGCGGCCGGCGAGAGCGGATCCGGATACCGCGCATACTCGTGGAGGTCCCCGACTCCGGCGAGCGCCCGTACCGTATCCAGGTCACCGTACTCATCGGGCGCGGCGCCGGTTTGCACCGGCTTGACGGCCGCCACAGTCGCACCACGAGCTGCCGCGAGCGCCGCGACGGCGGCGGTGACCACGGTCTTGCCAACACCCGTGTCCGTGCCGCTCACGATCAAGACGCTCACCGCTGGCACCCTACCGCGCTGCCCGTCGCCCGATCGTTTGCTGCCCTATCGTGGGCGCCATGCCCGACCCCCTGCGCGCCGCGCTCGGCCGCGTCATGGCGGCCGAGGTGGCCGAGCAGCCGGCCGTGCTCGATCGGATTCTCGACCGAGGGATCGTCGCAAGCGCGCAGGTCGCCGAGGTGATAAGGAGCAAGGCACCCCGCTTCGTTCTGCTCACCGCCCGCGGGACGAGCGACAATGCCGCGTTGTACGCCAAATACCTCGTCGAGATCTTGCTCGGGCTGCCGGCGGGGCTAACCTCACCGTCTACCACGACCGTGTACGGCGCCAGACCAGATCTGCGCGAGTGTTTGGTGGTCGCCGTCAGCCAGTCCGGCGGCTCACCCGACCTGGTCGAGTCGACACGGGTTGCGCGGGACTGTGGTGCCTTGACCCTCGCCGTGACGAACGCACCCGACTCGCCACTCAACCAGGTGTGCGAGTTGGACCTCGATGTTCTCGCCGGCCAGGAGAAGGCAACACCGGCGACGAAGACCTATACGGCGCAGCTGCTCACCCTCTACCTGCTGATCGACCGGCTGCGCGGCGGCGACGGTCGACTCGCCCGGGGCCTGCCCGAGGCCGCGGCCGCGCTGCTTGCTCGCCAGTCCCAGGTGCGGGATATCGCCAATCGGTATCGCTTCGCCGACCGCCTGGTGATCACCGGGCGCGGTTATGCGTACGCAACCGCCCGCGAGGCAGCCCTGAAGATCATGGAGACAAGCTACGTCGCCGCCCACGCGTTTTCCGGAGCAGATCTCCTGCACGGCCCGCTTGCCATGGTCGACAGCGAGATCCCGGTCGTCGCGGTGGTGCCTGACGGCGCCGGCGGTCGGGCGCTGTGCGACGTGCTCGACCGCCTCAGAGAGCTATCGGCAGACGTCTGTGTCGTGGGGACTGCTGAGGCGGTTGCCCGCGGAACGGTCGG
>DASYTV010000246.1:0-14892 GCA_036001885.1 Actinomycetes bacterium | reverse complement strand
GCGCTCGACGAGGTGAGCGTTGACTTCTACCGCGGCCAGCTCACCGCCATCATGGGCCCGTCAGGCTCGGGCAAGTCGACGCTCCTGCACCTGATGGCCGCTCTCGACAGCGCAACGGCTGGCGAGGTCTACATCGGCGATGTGGAGCTCACCAAGTTGGACGACCGCGACCTGACCAGGCTGCGGCGGGACAAGCTTGGCTTTATCTTCCAGGCCTACAACCTCGTTCCGACGCTGTCCGCGATCGAGAACATCACGCTGCCGATGGACATCGGCGGCCGTAAGCCCGATAGGGCGTGGTTGGACACGGTGATCGACACCGTTGGGTTGCGGGACCGGCTTCGTCACCGTCCGAACCAACTCTCTGGCGGCCAGCAGCAGCGGGTGGCCGCCGCACGGGCTCTCGCGAGCCGGCCGGCCATCATCTTCGCCGACGAGCCGACCGGCAACCTGGACTCTCGCGCCGGTGCGGAGATCCTCGGCTTCCTGCGCCGTTCGGTGCGGGAGATGGGCCAGACAGTCGTCATGGTCACCCACGACCCGGTCGCGGCGGCCTATGCCGACCGGGTGCTCTTTCTCGCCGATGGTCGCATCGTCGACGAGATGCTCGACCCGACCGCCGACCGCGTCCTCGACCGCATCAAGCAGTTCGAGGCGCACGGCCGGCGTAGCTGAGGGGCGGGCTCACAGACATGCTGAAAGCGACATTGCGCAGCCTGTTCGCGCACAAGATTCGAATGGCGCTCACCGGCGTCGCCATCGTGCTCGGCGTGGCATTCGTCGCCGGCACCCTGGTCTTTACCGACACGCTCAGCCGCACCTTCGACAAGTTCTTCGCCGCCGTGAGCAGCGACGTGACAGTGACGAAACACAGCGAGTTCGACAGCGGTGAGAACGTGTCGCCGACGATGCTGCCTGCAAGCGTGGTCGACGCGGCGAGAAGTGTGCCCGGGGTCGCGAAGGCTGAAGGCTCGATTCTTGTCGACGGCGTCGACATCGTGAACAAGAGTGGCGACGGCGTCCTCGGGGCTCCCGGGGCACCGCACTTCGGGGCGAACTGGACCGATCCCACCAGCAACGAGAGCGGCAGCGTCCGCATCGTCGAAGGCAAGCCACCGGCCTCCGCGGACCAGGTAGTCGTCGATGCCATCACCGCGAAGAACGAGAAGCTCAAAGTTGGGGATCGACTGTCCCTCGTCACCCCGAGTAAGAAGACGCCGCATCTCGACGCCACGCTCGTCGGTGTTTTCGACTACAAGAGCTCGCAAGGCATCGGCGGTGCGACTGTCGCAGTATTCGACGACCAGACCGCTCAGCGTCTCCTCACCGGTCCTGGCCTATTCACCTCGGTCGAGGTGACAGGCGAGCCGGGCGTCAGCGATGCCGTGTTGGCCGGGCGAGTCAAGCAGGCGGTGGGTGCTGAGTACGACGTCAAGACTGCGGCCCAAACGGCGGCAGATGCCTCGGCGGAGATCCGTCAGGGCCTGTCGTTCATCAACACCTTCCTGTTGGTCTTTGCTGCGATTGCGCTCTTCGTCGGGATCTTCCTCATTCTCAATACGTTCTCCATGCTGGTTGCGCAGCGGACCCGCGAGCTGGCGCTGCTGCGCGCGGTCGGAGCGAGCAGGCGGCAGGTGACCCGCTCGGTCCTGGGCGAGGCGTTCGTCGTCGGTTTGGTCGGGTCCACCGTCGGCCTCGGCCTCGGCTTCGGGCTCGCCCTGTTGCTCAAGGCATTGTTCGAGCAGCTCGGGCTTGAGCTCACCGGCGCGAAGCTCGTCTTCGAGCCACGGACCGCGATTGTCGCCTATGTCGTCGGGATCCTCGTCACGATGACCGCTGCCTACTTCCCGGCCCGCCGGGCGGCCAAGATCCCACCCGTCGCCGCCCTCCGCGACGACGTCGCCCTGCCTGAGTCATCGCTGCGAGTGCGGCTGGTCGTGGGTTCGGCGCTCACCGCCACCGGGGCGATCGCGCTGGGTCTGGGCCTCGCGGGCGGCAAGATCCAGGCGGTCGGCCTCGGCGTCCTGCTGGTCATGATCGGTGTGATCTTGCTTACTCCGCTCATCGCCCGACGTGTCGTCGGTGCGCTCGGCACCCCATTTGCCAAGGTGTACGGCCCGGTGGGCAAGCTGGCCAGGGAGAATGCGCTGCGTAACCCGCGGCGGACCTCGGTGACGGCATCCGCTCTGATGATCGGACTCGCGCTGGTTGCCGCCCTCGCCACGCTTGGCGCCTCGGCGAAGAAGTCGACCGACGCCCTGGTCGACGACTCCATGAAGGCCGGGTACACGGTCCAGAGCAGCAGCTTCACCGGGTTCAGCCCCCGTATCGCCGACTCCCTCGCCGAGGTTCAGGGCGTCGATCTCGTCGCCCGCGAGCAGTATCGCCAGGCGAATGTGGACGGCAAGGACGTTCAGGTGAGCGGGTTCGACCCGGGGACGCTCGCCGCGGTGCTCAACCTGACCTTCAAGGAGGGCGCCGCGGACGGTCTGCAAGGCGATGACATGCTCATCGACGACAACAAAGCCAAGAGCGAGAATCTCGCGATCGGCGATTCGGTGACGGTCCGGATGCAGTCAGGGTCGCAGCAGGTCAAGGTCGCCGGGATCTTCAAGCACGTGCCGTTCGAGAGCGGCTACATGTTGCCGACCGATCTGGTGAAGCAGCTCAGCGGTGACCAGCGCGACAGCTTCCTCTACGTCAAGACCGCCCCAGGTGTCGACGTCCGGCCCGCGCTGGATGCGGCGGTCAGGCCGTACCCGAATGTGGAGCTGGAGAACCAGCAGGAGTTCAAGGACCAGATCAGCGGCAGTCTCGACCAGTTGCTCTATGTGATGTACGCGCTACTGGCGCTGGCAATCGTCATCGCGGCCGTGGGCATCGTCAACACACTGGCCCTGTCGGTGTACGAGCGGACCCGCGAGGTCGGATTGCTGCGTGCGGTTGGCCTGGGCCGCAGGCAACTGCGCCGGATGGTCCGGATCGAGTCGGTAGTGATCTCCGTCTTCGGTGCCGTTCTCGGCATGGCGCTCGGCGTGATCCTTGGGCTCGCCGTGCTCACAGGGCTCGCGGACGAAGGACTGGACAAGATTTCGATCCCCTGGGCCACGCCGTGGTACGGGTCCCTGGTCACATTCGTCGTGCTGGCGGTCGTCATCGGGGTGCTCGCGGCAATCTGGCCTGCGCGCAGGGCGTCGAGGCTCGACGTGATCCAGGCGATCACAACGGAATAGACCGTGAGCTCGGGGACGCTGAGGCCCGTGCCCTCCCTGTGGGGCGCGGGCCTCCGCTTTGCGGCGAGCCGGGTCCCAGCCCCAGGCCTACGCCAATCCTCGGCGGCTCAGCGGCCTCGCCGCCGCAGTCAGCGGCCGCCGACGAGCGCCTCGAGACTCTCTGCGCTGACCTCGGCCAGCGACTCGACAACTCGCAACCTCTCCGCTGGTTGGATGGTCGCAGCGTGCGGGACCGCCACCACCTGGCAGCCAGCAGCGAGGCCGGCGGCCACTCCGTTCGGTGAGTCCTCGAGGACGACGCAGCGGCTGGGATCGCCGCCGAGGGCGGCAATCGCCTTCAGATAGGGCTCGGGGTCGGGCTTATTCCGCGAGACGTCGTCACCAGAGATCGTCACGGCGAAGTGGGCGGCGCCGACCCGGGCGAGTACGGCGTCGACCATCGGGCGCACCGATGCCGACACCAGGCCGCACGGCACGCCCGCCGCATGCAAGTCCCCAAGAAGTGCAACCGCACCCGGCAGGATGGTGACCTGCTCGCGAACCCGGCGCACGATGCCGTCGTCCATCCATCGCACCACCTCCGCCGGATCGGTGTCCGCCCCGGACCGCTGGATCATGTAGCGCGCCGCCATGGCGGACGAACTGCCGAGTACGGCGCTCTGGTCGGCCTGCGTCCACTCCCCGCCGAGCTTCGCCATGACCTCAAGCTCAACGTCGAACCACAGTGGCTCGGTGTCGACGAGGAGCCCGTCCATGTCGAAGAGGACGGCCTGGAGCTGCGACATGGAGGTGCCCTTCACTCGAAAACCGGGGGCATGAAGGGCACCTTCACGCGAACCGATGGGGTGAGGGTGCCCTTCATGCGAAAGGCCAGGCGGGACAGGTCAGGCGTTGAAGTACTTGGCTTCTGGGTGGTGAACGACGATGGCGTCGGTCGACTGCTCAGGGTGCAGCTGGAACTCCTCGGACAGCGTCACCCCGATCCGCTCGGGACGCAGCAGCTCCACGAGCTTCGCGCGGTCCTCGAGATTGGGGCACGCGGGATAGCCAAAGGAGTAGCGCGCCCCCCGGTAGCCGAGCCGCAGCACCTCGTCGAGCTCTGCGGGATCCTCCATCCCAAAGCCCAGCTCCTCCCTGACCCTGGCGTGCCAGACCTCGGCGAGTGCCTCCGCCAGCTGCACGGACAACCCGTGCAGCTCGAGATAGTCGCGGTAGGAGTTCGCGGCGAACAGCTTCCCGGTGGCCTCCGAGATCCGTGAGCCCACGGTGACGAGCTGGAAGGCCACCACGTCGGTCTCGCCCGACTCCGCGGACCGGAAGAAGTCGGACAAGCACAGGTGGCGGTCCCGCCGCTGCCGTGGGAAGGTAAAGCGCAGCCGCTCAGCATGGCCGCCGGCGCCCATTCGCGCGGCTGGACCCTGATCAGCATTTCGGATGCCGGTCGTCAGCCCGGGCTGCCCATGGGCTCCGGCTGGCTCGGCTTCGTCCCCGTACAGCACGATGAGATCGTCGCCTTTGCTCACGCACGGGAAGTAGCCGTAGACCACCGCAGCCTCGAGGAGGCCCTCGGTGTGCAGCCGGTCGAGCCACATTCGCAACCGCGGCCGCCCTTCGGTCTCGACCAGCTCCTCGTAGCCGGGACCCTCGGCGCCGCGGGTTGGGCGCAAGCCCCACTGGCCGAGGAAGGTCGCGCGCTCGTCGAGGTAAGCGGCGTAATCGGCGAGCGCGATGCCCCTGACGACCCGGGTCCCCCAGAACGGCGGTGTCGGGACCGGGTTGTCGACCGCCACGTTGGAACGCGCGGGCATCTGATCGGGAGGCGTCTCGCGCAGTACGGCGGCCGCCCGCCTCACCCGTCGCTCGCGCGGGGCCGGAAGGACCGCGCCGTCCTCGCCACGCTTCACGGCCATGATCGTGTCCATCAGCCGGAGTCCCTCGAAGGCATCCCTTGCGTAGCGGACCTCGCCCTCGAAGACGGAGTTCAGGTCCTGCTCCACATATGCCCTCGTCAGCGCCGCGCCGCCGAGGAGTACAGGCCAGCGTTTGGCGACCCCCCTGCTGTTCATCTCCAGCAGGTTGTCCTTCATGACGACGGTCGACTTGACCAGCAGGCCGGACATGCCTATGACGTCGGCCGTGTGTTCCGTCGCCGCGTCCAGGATCGTTGCCACCGGCTGCTTGATACCGAGGTTGACCACCGTGTAGCCGTTGTTCGTCAGGATGATGTCGACGAGGTTCTTGCCGATGTCGTGGACGTCCCCCCTCACCGTGGCGAGCACGATCGTTCCCTTGCCGCCGGTGTCGGACTTCGCCATATGCGGCTCGAGATAGGCGACGGCGGCCTTCATGACCTCGGCAGACTGCAGGACGAACGGCAGCTGCATCTGGCCAGAGCCGAAGAGGTCGCCGACCGTCTTCATGCCCGACAGCAGGGTCCCGTTGACGATGTCCAAGGCCGATCTGCTCTCGAGCGCCTCGTCGAGGTCGGCCTCCAGGCCGTTGCGCTCTCCATCCACGATGCGCCGCTCCAGACGCTCGTCCAGCGGCAGTGCAGCAAGCTCCTCGGCCCTCGACTGCGCGCTGCTCCTGGCGTCGACGCCCTCGAAGAGCTCGAGCATCCGCTGCAGCGGGTCATAGCCGTCCCTGCGCCGGTCATATACCAGATCGAGCGCGACCTGACGCTGCTCGTCGGGGATCCGCGACATCGGCAGGATCTTTGCTGCGTGCACGATCGCCGAGTCGAGGCCGGCCTCCGCGCATTCGTGCAGGAACACGGAGTTGAGGACCATCCTGGCGGCCGGGTTGAGGCCGAAGGAGACATTGGAGAGGCCGAGCGTCGTCTGCACCTGCGGCCAGCGCCGCTTGACCTCCCTGATCGCCTCGATCGTCTCGAGCCCGTCGCGTCGGGTCTCCTCTTGGCCGGTCGCGATGGGAAAAGTCAGGCAGTCCAGCACGATGTCGTCGATTCGCATCCCCCACGTTTCTGTGAGGTCGCGGATCAGTCGCTCGGCGACACGTACCTTCCAGTCCGCCGTCCTGGCCTGCCCCTCCTCGTCGATCGTGAGCGCGACGACTGCGGCACCGTGTTCCTTGACGATCGGCATGAGCCGCTGAATGCGCGACCCCGCGCCGTCCCCATCTTCGTAGTTCACGGAGTTGACCAAACACCGCCCGGCGAGCAGCTCAAGGCCCGTCTCGATCACCTCGGGCTCGGTCGAGTCGAGCACGATCGGCAGTGTGGACGCCGTGGCGAGGCGGCTGGCGAGCTCCCTCATGTCGGCGACTCCATCCCGGCCGACGTAGTCAATGCACAGGTCGAGCAGGTGCGCGCCGTCCCTGGTCTGGCTGCGGCCGATCTCCACGCAGTCCTCGAGCCTGCCCTCGAGCATGGCCTCCCTGAAGGCCTTCGAGCCGTTGGCGTTAGTGCGCTCGCCTATGGACAGATATGCAGTGTCCTGGCGGAACGGCACGTGCTGATACAGGCTGGCGGCGCCAGGTTCCGGTCGCGGCTGGCGCGTCACCGGCGACCGTCCGTGTACGCGCTCGACGACCGCGCGCAGGTGCTCAGGCGTCGTACCGCAGCAGCCGCCGACCATGCTCAGCCCGAACTCCCTGGTGAAGGTGTCGTGCGCAGCGGCGAGCTCGGCGGGGGTGAGCGGGTATTGGGCGCCGTCCGCAGCCAGGATCGGTAGCCCGGCGTTCGGCATGCAGGACAAGCCGATGCGCGCCTGCTTGGAGAGCTGGCGCAGATGCTCGCTCATCTCGGCAGGACCGGTCGCACAGTTGAGCCCGATCATCTCGATACCAAGCGGCTCCAGCGTTGTGAGCGCCGCGGTGATCTCGGTGCCGAGCAGCATGGTGCCGGTCGTCTCGACGGTGACCTGTGCCCAGACCGGTACGTCGACGCCTGCTGCGGCGACCGCGCGCTTGGCGCCGACGATCGCCGCCTTTGCCTGCAGCAGATCTTGTGAGGTCTCCACGAGCAGGGCGTGGGCGCCACCGGCGATCAGACCGGCGCACTCTTCTTGGTAGGCGTCCCGCAGCACGGAGTAAGGCGCGTGACCGAGGCTGGGCAGCTTGGTCCCGGGACCGACCGACCCGATCACCCACCGGGGATGCTCGGACGAGGACCAGCCCTCTGCGACCTCCCGCGCGATGCGGGCGCCCTTCTCCGACAGGTCGCGGATGCGCGACACGATGTCGTACTCGGCGAAGTTTCCATAGTTAGCGCCGAACGTGTTGGTCTCCACACAGTCGACGCCGACGGCGAGGTAGGCATCATGGACAGACGCCACGATGTCGGGCCTGGTCTCGTTGAGGATCTCGTTGCATCCCTCCAGGCCGGCGAAGTCGTCGAGCGTCGGCTCCTGGGCCTGCAGCATGGTCCCCATCGCGCCGTCTGCGATCAGTACGCGTTCGCTGAGGGCTCTCCGTAGGCTCGCCGTAGTCGCGCTCATGCGGTCGAGCCTAAAGCCTGCGCGAGGCAGGCCGCCCGGCTCAAGTGTGCGGCCCACCTCCAGCGCCGGGCTGCCGACAGTCGGTGACGGGTCAGGAACCCGCCTCAGCGGACATGGTCGGCTGAGCGTGCCGGCGAGCCTGCGCGACGATTTGCCGCACCGCGGCCGACCCCCACCGGGTGCCGCCGACATAGGGTGAGATGGACCGGAGGTCCGCTAACGGATCTTGCTTAGGTACGGTGCCCGACGAGGAGAGCAGATTGAACGAGCCCGAGGCGGTCGCGCGCCTCGTCGAGCCGATCATGATCGCTGCCTTCGAGGGCTGGAATGACGCGGGCTCGGCCGCCAGCGGCGCCCTCGATCATCTCGAATCCGTCTGGGAATCGACCGAAATCGCGTCGCTCGACCCGGAGGACTACTACGACTTCCAGGTCAACCGCCCGCACGTCGTCCTCGATGACGGGGAGCGCTCGATCATCTGGCCGACCACGCGGCTGTCGACCGCTCGCCTGCCGGGCCACCACCGGGACATCCTCCTCGTCCGCGGCATCGAGCCAAACATCCGGTGGCGGGCATATTCCACCGAGCTGATCGACTATGGCAAGAGGCTCGGCGTGGAGATGGTGATCACACTCGGAGCGCTGCTCGCGGAGGCGCCGCACACTCGCCCGGTGCCGGTGAGCGGCTCGGTCCTCGATCATGAACTGGCAGAGCGGCTCGGGTTGGAGCAGTCGTCCTATGAAGGCCCGACCGGGATCGTCGGGGTCTTTCAAGACGCCTGCGCCACCGCCGGGCTGCCGGCTGTGTCGTTCTGGGCGGCCGTACCGCACTATGTCGCGTCTGTTCCATGCCCGAAGGCCACGGTGGCGCTCCTCCGGCGGATCGAAGACATGCTGGATATCTCGGTGCCGCTCGGCGACCTGCCGGAAGAGACCCGGATCTGGCAGCAAGGCGCCGACGAGCTCGCGGCGAAGGACGAGGAGATCGGCGAATACGTGCGTCAACTCGAGGAGTCCAAGGACACGGCCGATCTGCCTGAGGCCACCGGTGAGTTCATCGCGCGCGAGTTCGAGCGCTATCTCCGGCGGCAGCAGGAGCACGGCGGCTCAGGGCCCGCCGACGCGAGCCCCCAGGACTGAGGCCGCGAGCTAGAGGGCGACCCCCAGCAGGGCATCGACCGCGCGGGAGACCACGCCCGGCGCGCCGGCGTCCGCCCCCCTGCTTCCGTCCGCGAGCTGGGCGTTGGCCCATTCATCGACCGCCGCGAGCGCGCCTGGGCAGTCAAGGTCGTCGGAGAGCCGATCCCTGAGGGCGGCGAGGACGGGCGCAGCATCGTGTCCGTCCGGGCGGGAGACCGCGGCGCGCCAGCGCGCGAGCCGCTCCACCGACGCGGCGAGAGCGCCATCGGTCCATTCCCAGTCCGAGCGGTAGTGGTGGGCGAGCAGCGCGAGTCGAAGGGCCATCGGGTCGACTCCGTCATTCCGAAGAGCGGAGACGAGGACCAGGTTGCCCTTGGACTTCGACATCTTCTCGCCGCCGAAGCCGACCATGCCTGCGTGGACGTACGCCTTCGCATAGGGCGCGTTACCAGTCGCGACCTGACCCTCCGAGGCACCGAACTCGTGATGCGGAAAGATCAGGTCGGTGCCGCCGCCCTGGATGTCGAAGCCCATGCCGAGATAGCGCAGCGCGATGGCCGTACATTCGACGTGCCAGCCCGGCCGCCCGGGACCGAACGGCGATTGCCAGACCGGGTCCCCCGGGCGAGGCGATTGCCAGAGCAGACAGTCGACAGGATCCTTCTTCCCCGGCCGATCCGGGTCGCCGCCGCGCTCCCTGGACAATGCGATCATCTCGTCGCCGGTGAAGTGCCCGATGGATCCGAATCCCGGGTCCGCGCTCGCCGGGAAGTAAAGATCGCCGTCAACTTGGTACGCCGCCCCCCTCCCCCG
Source organism: Actinomycetes bacterium (assembly GCA_036001885.1). GTDB lineage: Bacteria > Actinomycetota > Actinomycetes > JAKEEW01 > JAKEEW01 > DASYTV01. Next base: position 5,250 of record DASYTV010000246.1, on the reverse strand, counting down.
CAGCCGCTCGATCAAGGCGACGACGTCCTGCATCGCCTCGACGGCACCGACGTAGTGGTCGGGCGGCAGCACCCGCAACGCGATCATGTCCTCCCGGAAGAGGTTGATCTCGCGTTCGGCCAGCTCACGCCAGTCCTCGCCGGCCGCGCTCGCCCGCTCGAGCAACGGATCATCTACATCGGTGACGTTCTGCACGTAGCAGACAGCGTGCCCGGCGTCGCGCCACACCCGCTGGAGCACGTCGAAGGCCACGTAAGTCGCGGCATGGCCGATATGGGTCGCATCATAGGGAGTGATCCCGCAGACGTAGAGTCCGGCTGTCTGACCAGGCGCGGTCTCGACGACGGAGCCCGATGCCGTGTCGTAGACCCGGAGCGTGTCCCCCCTGCCGGGCAGGACAGGCAGATGCGGTGCAGGCCAGGACTCCATGGTCGAGCGAGAGGGGCCGCACCGGTCAGGTGCGCTCTCCCGGCCTCCTCTCCTCCGTCGACGGTACGGACTTACCGATGATATGGACCGCTACCGCTAGCTCAGGGGACGAGGGCGCGCTCCTAACCACCGATGGACAGGCCGTTCGACGACGCTCCTCCGGCTCGAGGATTGCGCTGGTCGGGGGGCCACGGCTGCCTGGCGCTCCCACAAGAAGGTCCGCGGTCGTATGTCGAGATCCTGGCACGAGGGGGCGGGTCGACCTCAGGCGAAGGGCGCGATACTAGAACGGCGGCCAGGGGACGGCTGGCCAGTCGTCCGTCGGGACCGGCAGGGTGCCGCTGGCCAGCAGCCGGTCTACTCGAGCTGCCGTGGCCTCGATCTCGTCGGGAGTGAGCAGATCCGCAAGGGCGACCCCGAGCCCATTGTCCAGATCGGAGCGCAGCCTACGGAGGAGGTCGGACTCGTCCCGCGCGAGCGGCTCACCGGCCCAGTTCCAGAGCAGCGTGCGCAGCTTGTCCGTTGCCGCGAAGCACACGCCATGATCGACGGCGAAGATCCGGCCCGTGTCGGTCGGAAGCAGATGGCCGCCCTTCCGGTCGGCGTTGTTCACCACCGCGTCGAAGAGCACGATCGGCCGCAGCCGCGGATCGCTGCCGCGCAGCATTGCCACGACGTCGACCGATTCGTCGACATCGATCCACAGCTGGCACATCCCGGGCCCGAACGGGCCGTCCCTCAGCACTGTGGGCGGCACCGTTCCCCATCCAGCGGTCTGCGAGACCGCGTAGGCGGCGACCTCCCGACCCGCGAGGGTTCCATCGGGGAAGTCCCACAGCGGCCGCTCCCCGGCAACGGGCTTGTAGACGCAGGCAGCTTGTTTCGCGTCGAGTCTCACCCTGCAGTAGAGGGTGGCGTTCGACGCCTCGACCAGCCGGCCGACGATCTCGAGCTCGCCTTCCGTCAGAAGCCGGAGCGCAGCCCCACGATCGAACGCGACCAGCTCCGAGCCGTTCTGCTCCACGGGATCCACCGGCACCCTTATCCGCTCGGGTCAGGCGGTCGGATCAGCCGGGCGGTGGCCGTTCATCCGGGGACACAGATGTCCCTCGGCGTCCACCGGGAGACCACAGAAAGGGCAAGGCGGACGTCCGGCCGACACCACGAGCTGCGCGCGCTTCGCGAAGGCTCGGGCCATGGCGCCAGTGATACGCACCCGCAGCATGGGCGGCCCGTCGTCGGCCTCCTCGTCAAGGGCTTCGACCTGCTCCTCCTCAGTCTCCGCGCGAGCGTGGGCCTCGATGACCACCCGTTCGGTGTCACCGTCCCAGGCCAGGGTCAACGCGCCGACCCGGAACTCCTCGTCGATCGGCTGTGACAGGGGACCGTCATCTACGAGGTCCACGGGCGCGACGGCGGGCACCTGTGCCGTACCGCCAGTGCGCCTGAGCACCTCGTCGAGCAGCTCCTCCATGCGCTCCGCGAGCACGGCGACCTGCTCTTTCTCCAGAGCCACACTTGTCGTCCGACCGCCCAGCGCAGCCTGGATGAAGAAGGTGCGCTGCCCAGGCTCGCCCACCGTTCCGGCGATGAACCGCTCAGGCGGGTCATAACTGTAGATCTCACGCGACACGCTGGTCCTCCGAGGATGGGCGGTGCGGTGCTTTGGCTTTCTGTTCCCACTCCCCCTGGCTGATACCTGATCAGACTCAAGGCGGCAGCGTTTGCTGGGTGCAAATAGAGACTATGAGGCGCCGGCGCCGCCGCCCACTGGGGCCGTGCTGACCGGACCCCGTCTGCGGCCACGGCGGCGTTTCGGTACGAGCCCGTCCAGCGAGCCGGTGTCATTAAGGCGGAGCACGAAGGGGCGCAGTTCGGTATAGCTGATCACACTCACCCCGACAGGCTCCGCGACGATGCGCTGAAAAAGATCAAGGTGGAGGCCCAGGGCATCGGCAACCACCGCCTTGATGACATCACCGTGAGAACACGCCACCCAGAGGGCCTCAGGGCCGTCCTCCCGGGCGATCCTCGCATCCCAGTCCCGCACCGCAGCCACCGCTCTGGCCTGCATTTCCCGCATGGCCTCGCCGCCCTCGCCGGGAAAGGTCGCAGCCGACGGATGCACCTGGACGACCCGCCATAGACGCTCCTTGGCCAACTCCTTGAGGGGGCGGCCGGTCCAGTCGCCGTAGCCGCACTCGATCAGCCCATCGTCGGGCACGATCACCGCGCCCGGCCTTGCCGCGACGAGCGCCTCGGCCGTTTCCATGCAGCGCTGCAGCGGACTGGTCACGACGCGTGAATACGGCAGTGCGGCCAGCCGCTCACCGAGCTGCTTCGCCTGAGTCCGTCCGAGGTCGTCGAGCCCGATGCCTGGAGTGCGTCCGGCCAACCCTCCGTTTGCGTTGATAGAAGTCCTGCCGTGGCGGACGAGGATCATCGTGGGCACCGCACCAGCCTATGCAGCGGTGGTGCGCAGCGCCCTCGCCGACGGACAACATGTGCGCCGACAGCCCAGCCGAGAGCACACCGCCGGCTGACGTGGGCCACAATCGTCTCGTGATCGTGGACTGTGCCGTCTATCAGGACGGCCAGCGCAAGGAGATCGAGCCGGAGCGGCTCGAGGATGAGATCAAGCACGCGCGAGAGCATCCGGGTGAGTTCGTCTGGATCGGGCTGTACGAGCCCAGCCCCGCCGAGCTAGAGCGGGTGGCGGCCGAGTTCGACCTGCACCCGCTAGCGGTGGAGGACGCACTCGAAGCCCACCAGCGACCGAAGCTCGAGGTCTACGGCGAGTCGCTGTTCCTGGTCCTGAAGACCCTCGCCCCCGGGAGCCCTGATCTGGAGATCGGCGAGATCATGGTCTTCCTTGGCGGCGCCTTCGTCGTCACCGTGAGGTACGGGACTCCAGACCCGCTCCCGGGCGTCCGCCACCGGCTGGAGGCCGGTCACCATAAGCTCCTCGCAGCAGGCACGGCCGGGGTCCTTTATGCGATTGCCGACACAGTCGTGGACACGTACTCCGACATCGTCGCCGAGCTGGACACGGAGATCGACGAACTGGAAGCGCGCGTGTTCGCACCCGAGCGCACCGACGACGCCAGGGAGATCTATCAGCTCAAGCGGCGGGTGGTCCAGGTCAGGCGGACCGTGGTGCCGCTGATTGAGCCCACCCACGAGCTCGCCGCGGGCCAGATTCCAGATATCGACGCGACTGCGCTCCCGTTCTTTCGCGACATCGCCGACCATGTGCGACGGGCGGCCGACCTGACCGAGTCCGCCGACAGCCTGCTGACAGCCATCCTCCAGGCCAACCTCGCTCGGGTGTCCGTCCTGCAGAATGAGGACACGCGCCGAATCTCCGCCTGGGTGGCCATCGCGGCGGTGCCGACCGTGGTCGCCGGGATCTACGGAATGAACTTCGAGCACATGCCGGAGTTGCGCTGGCGCTACGGCTACCCGGCGGTGATTCTGTTGCTCGTCGTCGCCTGCACCACGCTGTACCGGCTCTTCAAGCGCTCCGGCTGGTTGTAGTGGTCGCTGCAGCGACGAGGCATCAGGTCGTCGCGCTCAGGACGCCGGTGGCGACCAGGATGAGGACCAGCGATCCGAGCAGGACCCGGTAGACCACGAAGGCCTTCATGGTGTGCGTCGTGAGGAACCGCAGCAGCCAGGCGATCGAGGCGTAACCCGTGACGAAGGCAAGGAGCGTAGCCACCGCCGTCGGTATGACATCGACGCTGCCCTTGTCGCCGATATCACGCAACTCGAACAGGCCGGACAGAACGACGGCGGGGATCGACAGCAGGAACGAGAAACGCGCTGCGGACTCCCTCGTGAAGCCAAGGAACATGCCGGCCGTGATCGTTGACCCAGAGCGGCTCACGCCCGGGATCAGGGCCAGAGCCTGCGCGCACCCGACGAGCAAGCTGTCGCGCAGCCGCAGCCCGCGCAGCTCGCGCCGGCGGCTGCCGACTCGCTCGGCAAGCAGCATGATCAGGCCGACGGCGATCAAGGCGATACCGATGAGGCGCAGGTCGCGTACGTTGTCCTCGATCTGGTTCTGGAAAGCCAGGCCGGCCAGGCCGATCGGGATGGTACCGAGGCCGATGTACCAGCCGAGTCGCGCGTCGAACTCACCGCGCAGCTCGGGCTGTACCAAGCTGCGGGCCCACGTCACGGTGATGCGGACGATGTCGCGCCAGAAGTACAGCAGGACCGCCGCCATCGTGCCGAGCTGGATGACCGCGGTGAAGGCCGCGCCTGGGTCGTCCCACCCGAACAGTGCGGGCACGATCCGCAGATGGCCGCTGGACGAGATCGGCAAGAACTCGGTCAACCCCTGGACGATGCCGAGGACTACGGCCTGAAAGACGTCCACCGCGTGCTCCTGTCAGATCTTCAGTCGCCGACCCCGGCCCGATCTAGGGCCTCGGAGACTGTACGCAGGGCCGCGACGCGGTCCTCGAGCGCCCCCGCGAACGGCGTCACCGACAACGTGGTGACGCCCGCCTCGGCAAAGGCACGCAGCCGATCGGCGATGCGATCGGTTGTGCCGAGAAGCGAGGTCTGGTCGATCAAGTCGGGAGGCACAGCCGCTGCGGCCTTTCGGTGTTCCTTCTCGAGGTAATGTGCCTGGATCTCGTCGGCAGCTTGGTCAAAGCCCATCCGGCGGGCGAGCTGGTTGTAGAAGTTCTGGTCGCGACTGCCCATGCCGCCGATGTAGAGAGCAAAGTAGTGGCGGACCGGGTCCGCGCACGCGTCGAGATCGTCGCCGACCACGAGCGGTACGGACGCGTTGACGTCAAAGCCGGCCGG
>DASYTV010000245.1:0-5026 GCA_036001885.1 Actinomycetes bacterium | reverse complement strand
GACGCTGCTTGCGACGCTCGACGCGTCGCTGGACCGGCTCAGAACCGACCATCTCGATCTGTGGCTAATCCATCGCTGGAGTCCCCTAACGCCGCTGGATGAGACGCTGTCCGCCCTCGACTACGCGGTTGGCTCGGGCCGGGTCCGCTATGCTGGGGTAGCGGATTTCACCGGATGGCAGTGCGCACGGGCTGCAACATGGCAGGCCGCTGTCCCAGGAAGGACCGCGCTCGTGGCGCTCGGTGCCGAGTATTCGCTGGTCAACCGCAGCGCCGACCGTGAACTCCGCCCCGCCTGCGTTGACCTGGGACTCGGGCTGCTGCCGTGGTCCCCGCTCGGCCGGGGTGTTCTGACCGGCAAGTATCGCCATGGCACGCCGTCCGACTCGCGCGCGGCATCGCCGCAGTACGAGGCGTTCGTCTCGCGCTATCTCGACAACAGGTCCCGGCGGATCGTCGATGCTGTGGCCACGGCGGCTGATGGACTAGGGGTCTCCCCTGTCGGCGTCGCGCTTGCCTGGGTGCGCGACCGGCCCGCCGTCGCCGCCCCGATCGTCGGCGTCCGTACTGCCTCGCAGCTGGCAGCCGCGCTGGCAAGCGAGGACGTCACCGTCCCCGACGAGATCAGGGCGGCTCTGGACGACGTGTCAGAACCCGCCGAATAGGCGTCAGCCATGACCGACGGGCCGGCGGAGGCAACAATCAGCGCTCTGGTCGCGCTTGGGCTACCCGAACGCATTGCGATCCCGCTGCAAGCCGTGCTCGGCCCTGCCGCCGCCGAGATCGTCGCCTCCGATCCGTGGGCAGTCCTGTCTGTGATCTCGGTCCAACCGGAGCGAGTGGACGCATATGCGCGATCCCGGCTCGGGTCGACCGTCAGAGCCGACGACCAGCGCCGACAGGTCGCACTTCTCGGCTGGCTTCTCGCGAGGGCGGCAAGAGACGGCCACACGGTGCTGCCACAAAGCGTGGCCGAGCTCGCGTTGGCCGGCTACGGCGTGGACACGAAGGACGCGACCGGCGCGGCAGTCGCGCAGGGTCAGGTCGCAGAGGTCGACTGGCCCGGCGGTGGACTAGCGCTGACCCGCCTCGCGATCGCCGAGCGGGGCATCGCCACTGCGGTGCGCGCGCGGCTCGCATCGGATGCTGGCGCCGAGCCCGTCGCCAGCGAGGGCGGCGGCTCTGGCGGCCTCGAGCTCATCGTCGGTCCGGCCGGACCAGCGCGGGATGCGGCGGTTCGTAGCCGGGTTGCGCGAGCACGGGCGGACGGCATGACGGTGATGCTCGCGGCGCCCACCCTCGGCGCGGCGGCACGCCTGTCGGACCTTGAATCCTGCCCGGCCCTGCCGGTTAGCGAAGTGGCAGCCGCCTTGACCGAGGCGTCGCCGCCACCACCGGGAATACTCCTCGTCGAGGATGCGCACGTCATCGAGGTGGGCGCGATCGCGCGGCTGCTGGGAGCCGCGCTGGGAGTGACGACGGTCGTCCTGGCTGCGGACCCTGTGGCCCTCGGGTCGGTGGACGGCCCAGGCGACGTCGTCGGAGATGTGGCGGCTTGGCTGCGACGAACCGAGCCCCGGCCGGACACGCGGCCGCCGGAGCCACCGCCAGGCGAGGCCGTGGCGACCATCGACGGTTTGGTCGAGGCCGTTGGCCAGGGCGTACTGCTCCAGGTCGAGTCACCGGACAAGGAGGTGGTCGTTGTTCCCGCGGGCGATGCCTCCGAGGCGGTCCACCGCACCCTCCAGCTCGTGACCGATGCCATCCCGCGCGCGCTCGGCATCCCAGCGACGGACGTCATGGTTCTGACCCCGGCTGTCAGAGGCGTGGCAGGTGCCGCGATGCTCAACGCCGCACTCAAGTCGCAGCTCAATCCAGGCCGCGGTTCCATCGCCGGTTTCGACGTGGGCGACCGGGTGGCATTCACTGCCCCCGCTGGGCGCGCGGTGGCCGGCGACGTCGGCGTGGCCGTCGATGCCCGCGACGCCGGCCCCGTCATCGACATCGCCGGCGAGATGGTGGCTGTGCCAGGACGTGTGAGCATGCAGATCCAGCATGCCTACGCCCTCACGATCGCTCGGGGACAGGCAGGTCGGTGGCCTGCTGTCGTCGTGGTGCTGCCCGGCGAGTCCGCTGGTCTGCTGTGCCGTTCCCTGGTTCGGACTGCCTTCACCCGGGCTGAGCGGCACTTGTCTGTCGTTCATGCTGCAGGCGCCACACTCGGCCGTGCAGTCGCTCACGGCTACGACCGGCGACGACGGACCTCGCTCGGCGGGCTTCTGGACGGCGAGCCTGTGGACGCCGGGCTTCTGAACGGCGGGCTTCTGGACGGCGGCCCACCGCGGTAGGTCTCACGTGTGCGGTGGTTCGATCGGCACATCCCGGGCAGAAGGCGACGGCCGACCGATGAGTTCCCGCTCTCACTGTCGTTTCATGCGGGAGGCGGCCAATCCGGGCCGTCGATGACACGAGAGGACGGTGCATCATGCAGAAGATCACTCCGTGCCTGTGGTTCGACACAGAAGCCGAAGAGGCAGCGACCTTCTATTGCTCCGTATTCAAGAATGCACGGATCGTGGAGGTCTCCCGGTATGGCGATGCGGGACCGCGACCGGCGGACTTGGTCATGACGGCGGTATTCGAGCTTGATGGTCAGGAGTTCGTCGCGCTGAATGGCGGACCAGAGTTCACGTTCAACGAGGCCGTGTCTTTCCAGGTGAACTGCGAGACCCAGGAGGAGGTCGACGAGTTCTGGGAGCGGCTCTCCGAAGGCGGCGAGACCGGGCCGTGCGGCTGGCTGAAGGACAAGTACGGCGTGTCATGGCAGGTGGTCCCCACCAGGCTGGGTGAGCTGCTCTCCGATCCCGACGCAGAGAAGGCCCAGCGTGTCATGAAGGCCATGCTCCAAATGAGCAAGATCGACGTCGCGGAGCTGGAGCGGGCCGCCGAGCAGGTGTGAGCCCCGATTGCGGCACCGACCTGCAGGGTCGGTGCCGCAACCTCCGCGGCTCAGCGGGACGCCCGCCGGGTCAGCAGGCGATGCGGGCGGCGCCCACAGGCTGGACTTGGCTCCCCCGTGCATCATTTCCAGCCCGAAATGTCCGTCTCCGGAATGCACCGAGGGCACGGAGTGATGTCCCGAGGCGCGAAGATGGGGTCCGCGGTCAGACATTCGTACGCTCGCCCTTGCGAAGCTGGGAGTCAGCGAGGCGTGTGCACGCCTGCATGATCGCGATGCGTCGGTGGCATAGTCGGGCCCATGAATGATCAGCCTCCGGTACGCCAGCTCCGGCTGGTCGTCACGGCCCCCGACTATGACGACGCGCTGCGCTTCTATCGCGATGTTCTCGGACTGACCGAGCAAGCGACATATACGTCGCCCGGCGATGGGCGGGTCACAATTCTGGAAGCCGGCGCGGCGACTCTGGAGCTCGCCGATCCCGAGTACGCCGCCTACATCGACGAGGTCGAGGTGGGCCGCCGAGTCGCCGGCCACATGCGGGTCGCCTTCGAGGTGAAAGACACCGCTGAGGTGACCTCTCGGCTCGCCGGTGCAGGAGCGGAGATCATCGCACCGCCGACCCGCACGCCCTGGGACTCGCTGAACGCCCGGCTCGCCGCACCGGCCGATCTTCACGTGACGATATTCGCGGAACTCGGCGACCCTGACTGACCGCGGGAATCCCGCGCTCGTGGATGAACGGCCCCTCAGGCTGAGCCGGCGCACATCGGCCCACGGCGAGGCGGCGTTGCAGTGGCCTCTGTCCGAAGTCATCGTGGCTAAAGGGCCGTGCCGTCGCTGTCCTCGGGCTCCTCGAGACCGGTGGTGAAGATCTCGTCCACGCGGTAGATGAGCTTGTCCTCGTCGACGTCGGTGAACGGATCATCCATCCACTCCTCGCCGTCAGTTGGCGCAGCGGCCAGCAGCCAGGTGGTCGCCCCCTTCCTGGTGAGGCCGAACTCCTCGGCCCGATCAACGAGAACGTCATGACCATAGGCGTCGACGAGCCGCCCGAATGCGTCGCCGACGTCCGCCGCTTCCTCTGACTGCTCCTCAGCGCCGTGCATCCACGGCTCGTGCGCCGCAATCCGGCCGGCGCCCATCAGCGCCTCGCGATCATCGACCGCGAACTCCCAGCGCGCGAACATGGAAACCCACTCGGGCTCGACCTCGTACTCTTCGTCATCGACAAGATCGAGCGTTCGAACACCTTCGCTGAACACGAACGGCGTGACCTCATCGTGTACCTCGAAGAGCAGGTCGTCGTAACGCTGTGCCGCGTCGTGGAGCGCCGTGTAGGCGTCCTGGACGACGGGATCGGACTCACCGCTACGCGCCTCGACGGCGGCGAGATGGCTGTCGACCGCCCGTTTGAGCGCTTCGGCGGCGCTCCGGACGTCGCTTACCCCACCGGCGGCGATCGGGGCATCGGTCATGGACGGTTACGCTACCCCGCGCCTCCTGCCGTGGTCTGCCACGTTGACATGGCAGGTCGCGTAGGCAGATTCGCCTCGGCATGCGTTCTCAGCAGGTCGCGAGGAAGCGGTCGAGCACCCTGGTGCCGAACGTCAGTGCGTCGACAGGGACACGTTCATCCACGCCGTGGAACATGCCGGCGAAGTCCAGGTCCGGGGGGAGTCGCAGCGGCGAGAAACCGAAGCAGCGGATCCCGAGCCGAGAGAACGACTTTGCATCGGTGCCTGCGGACACGGTGTACGGGATGGCGCGGGCGCCGGGATCCTCCGCGACAAGGGCGGCCGCCATGGCGTCGACGAGATCCCCGCTGAAGTCCGTCTCGACCGCGATGTCGTGATTGACGAACTCCCGCCGTATCCGCGGGCCGAGCAGCTCATCGAGCTCGGCGAAGAACTCCTCCTCGTAGCCGGGAAGGAAACGTCCGTCCACATAGGCCTCCGCGCGACCGGGGATCACGTTGACCTTGTAGCCAGCGGCGAGCATCGTCGGATTCGCGGTGTTCCGCAATGTCGCGCCGAGGAGCCGGGCGATCGGGGCGAGCTTAGCCACT
>DASYTV010000244.1:0-2709 GCA_036001885.1 Actinomycetes bacterium | reverse complement strand
CCCAGGCTTGTATGTCCCGAAGGTGACCGTCACGTCCGCGCGGATCGCGGTCCCCGCTACCTCACCGGTGGTCGCATCCACCCCGCTCGGTACGTCGGCTGCGACCACGGGAACGCGAAGGTCCTGGATCCGGTCGGCAAGCTCGGCCGCAGGCGGGCGTAGACCGCCTGCGGCGCCGATGCCCACTATGCCGTCGACAACGAGGCCCGCCTGGCGGAGCAGCGCGTCCCAGCGGTCGGTCGTAGGATCGCCGCCTTGGCCCTTCATGTGAGGGGTCGCCTCGGCTGACAGGAGAAGGGCGCGACCCCCGGCGGCGCGCAGTGCCGCGAGCCCGCCCGGGTGTGCGCGGTGGCCGTCCAGCAGCAACGCGTGGACGGCCGCGCCCCGACCAGCGAGCCGCGCACCGGCATAGAGCACGTCGCCGCCATTGTCCCCGGACCCGACGAGCAGGACGACCCGTGATCCGTACACCTGCCCGAGCATCTGCGCGCAGGCGGCCGCCAGCCCTGCCGCTGCTCGCTGCATGAGAGCGCCCGTGGGCAGCCTGGCCATCAGAGCGGCCTCGGCGGTCCGGACGACGTCGACTGCGTGGGCAAGGCGCATCGGTTCAGCTCCGCTTCGCGGGGTTCGTCGTGGTCACTGGTCTCAGCCCTCTGCAACGACGACGGCACTGGCGATGCCCGCATCGTGGCTGAGCGAGACATGCCAGACCTTGATGCCGAGCTCGGCCGCACGCTCGGCGACCGAGCCCTTGATCGTTAGCGACGGTGCGCCCGAGTCTGCGGTGACAACCTCGGCATCCTGCCAGTGCAGCCCACCGGGGGCGCCTAGCGCCTTGGCGATGGCCTCCTTGGCCGCGAAGCGCGCCGCCAGCGAGGAGATGCCGAGCAACCGCTCTGCCGGTGTGAAAAGGCGGTCGGCCAAACCGACGGTTCTTTCCAGCGACTCGGCGAACCGCGCGACGTCCACCACGTCGATCCCAACACCCACGATCACCCGTCAAAGCCTGGCATACCTTCCGGCGGCGTCGCGGCGGCCGGTCGATGGGATCCGCTATTCGACGGTGACGGACTTTGCCAGATTGCGTGGTTGGTCCACCTCGTGACCCTTGGCCGTGGCCAGCTCACAGGCGAAGACCTGCAGCGGCACCGTGGCGACCAGCGGCTGGAGCAGGGTCGGCGTACGCGGAATGCGGACGAGCACGTCCGCGTAGGGCACGACGGCGTCGTCGCCCTCTTCGGCGATGACGACCGTCCTTGCCCCGCGCGCCCTGATCTCCTGGATGTTCGAAACGATCTTGTCGTGCAGTACGTCCCGCCCAGTCCGTGACGGCACCACGACGACGACAGGCAGCCCGTCCTCGATCAAGGCAATCGGGCCATGCTTGAGCTCACCGGCGGCGAAGCCCTCCGCATGCATGTAGGCGAGCTCCTTGAGCTTGAGTGCCCCCTCGAGGGCGACGGGGAAGCCCACATGACGACCAAGGAAGAGCACGCAGCCCGCCCCGGCCAGCGACCGCGCGAGCTCGCGGACCGGCTCCATCGTCTCCAAGACCTTGTCGACCTTGTCAGGCATGGCCGCCAGCTGCCGGATGATGTCGTCGATTTCGTCCCCGTACATCGTTCCGCGCACCTGCGCGAGATAGAGCGCGACGAGATAGCACGCAACCAGCTGGGTGAGGAACGCTTTGGTCGATGCGACGGCCACCTCGGGGCCGGCGTGTGTATAAACGACAGCGTCAGACTCCCGCGGGATGGTGGAACCGTTGGTGTTGCAGATCGCCAGGACTCGGGAGCCTTGTTCCCTCGCATGGCGGACGGCCATGAGCGTGTCCATCGTCTCCCCTGACTGGGAAATGGCGATGACGAGTGTCTGCCAATCCAGGATCGGGTCGCGGTAGCGGAACTCAGACGCCAGCTCGACCTCGCATGGAACCCGCGCCCAGTGCTCGATGGCGTACTTCGCGATGAGTCCTGCGTGATAGGCCGTCCCGCAGGCAACGATGATGATCTTGTCGACCTCACGGAGCTCATCGTCGTCGAGACGGACCTCGTCAAGGCTCAGCCGCCGGTTGACGCCGATCCGACCCAGGAGCGTGTCGGCGATGGCTCGCGGCTGCTCGGCGATCTCCTTGAGCATGAAGTAGTCGTAGCCGCCCTTCTCCGCAGCGGAGGCGTCCCAGTCCACGTGGTATTCGTTCGCCGAGGCCGGCGTCCCGTCGAAGTTGGTGACGGTGACGCCATCCCGGCGCAGCTCGACCACCTGATCCTGGCCTAGCTCGATGGCCCGGCGGGTGTGGGCGATGAACGCCGCCACGTCGGAGGCGAGGAAGTTCTCCCCGTCTCCACGCCCGACGACCAGCGGCGAGTTCCGGCGGGCTCCGACGACCACATCCGGCGCATCTGCGTGCACGGCGACCAGGGTGAACGCTCCAGTGAGCTGGCTGCACACCTGCCGCATCGCCTCGCCGAGGTCACCGCCGGTGATGGCATAGACGTCCTCGAGCAGGTGCGCCACGACCTCGGTGTCGGTGTCGGATCTGAGCTCGTGCCTAGCCTTGGTGAGGTCTTCGCGTAGCGCGGCGAAATTCTCGATGATCCCGTTGTGGATCACCGCGACACGGCCGGTGCAGTCGATGTGGGGGTGGGCGTTGCGATCGGTGGGAGCACCGTGGGTCGCCCACCGGGTGTGCCCCATGCCTGTCGTGCT
>DASYTV010000243.1:0-24361 GCA_036001885.1 Actinomycetes bacterium | reverse complement strand
AGTGCGTGAAGCCGAGCCGCTCATACACCTTGATGGCCGCGGTGTTGGACTCGTCGACATAGAGCATGGCCTGTGGGAGTCCGCGTGCCCGAAGGTAGCTGAGTCCGATGGCAGTCAGTGCGCTCCCCAGCCCGTTGCCCTGCTCGGCAGGATCAACGCCAACCACGTAGACCTCTCCGATGGGCTCGTGGCCGTGACTGTCGCCGGCGCCGTTGCCGTGGACCTTCGTCCAGTGGAAGCCGACCAGGTGGTTGTCCCGTTCGGCGAGGAAGAAGCCGGCCGGGTCGAACCATGGCTCGCACATCCGCCTGCGCAGATCCTCGACTGTCCACGAGCCCTGCTCGGGATGCCCGGCGAAAGCGCGCGCGTTCAGGGCAACCCAGGCCTCGTCATCGCGGCCGGGCTCGAAGGTGCGTACGGTCACGCCGGGCGGCAGCACAGGCTCATCCAGAGCTGAGTAGAGCGAGCGGCGCATGTGCCACAGGCAGCGAGCGCGAACGAATCCCATCGCGCGAGCGAGTGCGGCCGCGGCCGGATGCTCCCCGTGTGCCCAGAGCCTGAGGCTCCCGGGAGAGCTCTCGACCAGCATGCGATGCAGCATCGCGCGGCCGACGCCGCGCTTCCTGAACAGTGGATCGACGACAAGCTCGGCGCTCGCGCCTTCGACCTTGTCGGTGACGTCGAGATGGCCGTATCCGACGATCCGGTCATCGATGAGTGCCAGGACCGTTTTGACCGGTTCGTCACCGCCATAGCGCAGGTGCAGCGCGACGTGCTCGGACAGCGGCCGAACCTGATCGACCTCGGTTGCCCTGTCGACAAGGTCTTGTACGTCGCGGGCCTGCCCTGGGTCGAGCCGACCGGTCGTGACGACCTTGACCTCCGGGTCTAGCGGCCCCATGCAGGAGAGCCTACGTGTGAGTCAGACCCGCTGCGGGTGGCTGGCTGATGCCGAGTCCTTCGGCGGTACGACGAAGCGGTAGCCGACGTTGCGTACGGTCCCGATGAGCTGCTCGTGCTCGGTGCCGAGTTTCGCGCGCAGGCGTCGGACGTGTACGTCGACCGTCCGGGTGCCGCCGAAGTAGTCGTATCCCCAGACCTCCTGGAGGAGCTGTGCCCTGGTGAATACCCGGCCAGGGTGCTGGGCGAGGAATTTCAGCAGCTCGAACTCCTTGAAGGTCAGGTCGAGCAGTCGCCCGCGGATCTTGGCGGTGTACGTTGCTTCGTCGATCACCAATTCACCGGTGGTGATCTCGTTGGGCCCATCCTCGCCCGCCGCCTGGAGCCGGCCGACTGACAGCCGCAGCCGTGCCTCCACTTCTGCCGGCCCGGCCGTCTCCAGCAGAACGTCGTCAACGCCCCAGTCGGCGTTTACCGCAGCGAGCCCGCCCTCGGTAGTGATCACTATGAGCGGGCAGTCGACGCCGGTGGTGCGGATCAGGCGGCAGAGGCTGCGAATGTGGGGCAGGTCCCGCCTGCCGTCCACGAGGACGACATCTGCCGCGGGGGCGTCGACCAGTGCGCTCGCCTCGGCTGGGGCGACCCTGACCTGATGCAGCAGCAGCCCAAGAGCGGGCAAGACCTCGGCCGACGGGGTGAGCGCGTTGGTCAGCAGGAGCAGCGAACTCATCTGCCCTCCTCAAGGCCCGACATCCCACGGCACAGCCGTCTCCGCCGCAAGACACGACAGGACAGGCATCCCCATCATTCAAGACGTGTACAGGCACCGAGCCACAAGCCCGATGTGGCTGTCACGGCGGGTGGCGCCGGCCGCCTTCGCCCGGATCCCTGGTTGGCGGCAGGATATCCGATGGGAAACGAGCAGGCCGTCGCTTGACCACCCAGCGAGAACGTGGGTAATGACGTGGGCGAGGAGCCCGAAGGAGGTGCCCGGCCGACGATGGCGAAAGGCGTGATCCGCTACTGGGCGGCGGCGAAGGCGGCAGCGGGGTCCGCTGTGGAGCCGTACGATGCGCTGACCTTGGCGGACGCACTCGGTGCAGCGAAGGCTCGCCACCCCGAGCAGAACTTCGCGCGGGTCCTGAGCCGGTCCTCATTCCTCGTCAACAGCGAGCCTGTTGGTACGCGTCCGCATGAGGAGGTCGAGCTGCCGGAAGGCGCCACCGTCGAGGTGCTGCCACCGTTCGCCGGCGGCTGATCCTGGGTGTCAGATACCGGATCTGGCACGATGCCTCGATGTTCGCCGCGTTGCTCACTGCCCTGGCCGCCGGCTTGCTGGCGTTGGGCGCGGCAGCCGGGCGACTGCCGTTTGCGGCGGCCGTCATCTTCGTTCAAGCGGTCCTGGCAGTCGGGTGGTATCGGCTCGCGCCGGTGCCTTCGCGCCGGGGATCGCTAGGCCTCACTCTTGCCGCGGCGGCCGCGGCGGATGCAGCTCTGCTGGCGCAGGGTCGGGCAATCACCGTCGGCCCCTTGGCCACCGTGCTTGCGTTCACCTTGATCGCCACGACGATCCACGAAGTCCTGCGGCGTGACGGTCGCGCGTATGTGATCGCCTCGATTGCCGCGACGACGACGGGTTGCACGCTGGTCGTCCTCGCCGCTGCTCTACTGGCTGAGCGGGCAGCGCCAGGCGGACGTGCGGTCCTCATCACCGGGATGGCTGCTGTCGCGGCTGCGGCGGTTGTCAGCAGTATTCCGATGCCGCCCACGGTGAGCGTCGTCGCTGGGACGCTTGCCGGCCTCGGGGCGGGTGGGGCGGTCGGCCGCACCTTCGATGAACTGGGGCTGGGGCGAGGGCTTGTCCTGGGCATCGTCGCCGGACTGTTCGCGGCCACTGCCGGATATGTCGTGGCGGCGGCACGATCGTCGCGGCGGGCGGTACTGTCCGCTGCAGTCATGCTTCCGATCGCGTTCGCCGCACCCGCGGTCTATGTCCTCGGCCGAATCCTGGTCGGATAGGCCCTTGCGAACCGGGCGGTGTCATGCGCAAAGTGCTGATCGCACTCGTCGTCCTCGTCGTCCTGCTTATCGCAGTCGACCGCATCGCGAAGGTGGTCGTGCAGCATCAGGCCGCAGGCCGCATCCAGGATGAGTACGACCTTTCCGAGCGCCCCGACGTCAACGTGCATGGTTTTCCCTTTCTGACCCAAGTGCTGCGCCGAGAGCTCACGAGGGTGGATGTCGATGCCGCAGGTGTGGCCATCGAGAACACCCAGAACCTCGACGTCGACCTAACCATGCGGGATGTCCGGCTTCTTGAGGGATATCGCGGCCGGGCCCGTGAGCTCGACGGCACCGTGCTTTTGCCCTATGACGAGCTGGCCCGGCTCGTCCGTGAGACCGGCGCTGTTGGCATCAATCTCGGCTACGGCGGCGCGCCAGACACCGTGGCGATTCGAGCCTCCATCGCCGGGCCGGCCGGTGCCGTGGACGTCGTTGCGTTCGGTGCATTGCGGCTGTCCGGATCCCGGCTCACGATGCGCCCGACGAGATTCGAGGTCAACGGCGAGCCGGCGGACCCCATCGTTGCCGAGCTCGCGCGTAATCACCTCGAGCTGGATGTCAGGATCCCGCGGATCCCAGGCACGATCTCGTTCGAGTCTCTGCACGCCACTGAGGCCGGGCTCCAGATCGGCATCTCGGGCAGAAATGTATCGGTCGGGTAACGGCCAGCGCTGGCCATGGCAATAGCGGAAGCCCATGGCGAGGATCAGCCATATGTCCTGGCCGCGACCGCGTCCACACCGCCGCAACGGTGATCGCAATGAACCGTCGCACGCCCGCAAGCGTGTGGAGGATGTGAGTGTGGCGGGCGACGAGCTGCTGCGCACCCTCTACGCCGAGCACGCAGGCCCGCTGCTCGGCTATGTGCTCAAGCTCACTGACGGAGATCGGCAACGTGCGGAGGACGTGGTGCAGGAGACGCTGCTGCGGGCGTGGCGGCATCCAGAGTCGCTGGATCCGTCCCGCGGCTCGCTGCGTCCGTGGCTGTGGACGGTCGCACGCAACATCGTCGTCGACGCCGCTCGGGCCCGCCGCGCGCGTCCCCAAGAGGTTGCGGAGGACGCCCTCGCTGTCATCCCCGTCGAAGATCAGATCGATCAGGCCCTGCTTGCCTGGGAGGTGGCCGAGGCGCTCGGCACCCTCAGTGACGATCATCGAGCTGTGCTCGTCGAGACCTATTACCGCGGCCGAACGGTGGCCGAGGCGGCGGCGGTTCTCGGCATCCCGCTCGGTACGGTGAAGTCCCGCGCGTTCTATGCCTTGCGGGCGCTGCGCCTCGCTCTGGAGGAGCGGGGGATCACGCCATGAACTGCGCGCAGGCCCGCGAGTCCCTCGGTGCCTATGTCCTAGGCGCGCTCGAGTCCGCCGAGGCCGAGCAGGTGGGCGCCCACCTCGCCTCTTGTCCCGCCTGCGCGGAGGAATATGCGCAGTTGAGCCCGCTGCCCGCGCTCCTCGATCTGGTTCCAGTCGACCAGGTCACCTCGCCGCTGCTGCACGGCCTGGACGACGATGATCGGATCTGGCAGGGGTTGGTACAGCGGGCGGAAGAGGCACGTTCCGAGAGACGCCGCCGGTCGGTCTTCGCCAGTGTCGGCGCCGTTGCCGCGGCCGGGCTCCTCGCGTTCCTCGGCGGCGTTGCGCTCCGCGCCGGTCCTGACACACCGCAGGCGAGTCCGATTCCGAGCCCTACGGTGGCGACGGCGCAGTCGGCCACGACCGTGAGCACGCGCGATGTGCGGACCGGCGTTCATGCCTCGGTGTCGTTCGTCGCCGTCGGCTGGGGGACCAAGCTCACGGTAGAGCTCGGGGGCGTCGCACCGGGCGAGAAGTGTTCGCTGGTCGCAGTCGGAGCGAGCGGTAACCGCGAGACCGCCGCGTCCTGGCAGGTCCCCGCGACCGGCTATCCCGGCGTCAAGGGAACGATCTCGGTCCCTGGCGCGGTCGGAATGCAGCCAGACAAGATCCGCCAGTACGAGCTGGTCACCACATCGGGCAAGAAATTGCTGGAGATCCCGGCCCGCGTGTGATCAACGAGCCCGTCATCCGCGAGACCTGGGCGCCCGCCACCTCCTGTCCTCGACGCCGCGGCCGGGTAATCAGACGATCGAGCGGCCCACCGACCAAGCGCGACGTGATCGCAGCGATCGGCGCGCTTTCGGTCGGCGCGATCCATCCGATGACGGCCCCGGAGGGTGATCCGGCCGGCACATGCCTGGCATGCGTCGCAGACCGTCCATTGCGTGAGACGACATGACATCCGGCGGACCGCCCCCTAGTCTGGGCAGCGTGAACACGCAGGTGATGCTCACGAAACGGCGCGCGGTCGACCTGTGCCGTGTGGCCACCTGCCTGTGTCTGATGCTCTGACCGGGCTGCGTCCACTTTTTCTATCTGTCGCTTCCCTGCGGCCGCCGTCGCGGCCCTTGACGTGCCCCTTCGTGCACTGATCGTCAGGAGCTCTCGCCCACATCCGCCCATCGCAAGGAGGCATCCGCATGAGCCGTGATACCGCATTGGTCGACGCTGACTGGGTCGAGGCCCACCTCGACGACCCGCAGGTCGTCCTCGTCGAGGTCGATGAGGACACCACCGCTTACGACAAGAACCACATCAAGGGCGCCGTCAAGCTCGATTGGAAGAAGGATCTTCAGGACCCAGTACGCCGTGACTTCGTGAATGGACAGCAGTTCGAGGCGCTGCTTTCCGCTCGCGGGATCGGCAACGACGACACCGTTGTGCTCTACGGCGGCAACAACAACTGGTTCGCCGCCTACGCCTACTGGTACTTCAAGCTCTACGGCCACGAGAAGGTCAAGCTGCTCGACGGCGGCCGCAAGAAGTGGGAGCTTGACTCGCGCGCGCTCGTTCCCGATGCACCCAGCAGGCCGGCATCCAGGTACGTCGCCAAGGAGCCTGATCTGTCGATTCGAGCCTTCCGCGACGAGGTTGTGGCCGCCATCGGCAGCAAGAACCTCGTCGACGTCCGTTCGCCCGATGAATATGCAGGCCGCCTCCTCGCGCCCGCGCACCTGCCGCAGGAACAATCGCAACGGCCAGGTCACATCCCGACAGCACTGAGCGTTCCGTGGTCGAAGGCCGCTAACGACGACGGCACCTTCAAGACCGACGACCAGCTGCGGGAGCTCTATGGCGAGGCCGGGCTAGATCCCGGCAAGCAGACCATCGCCTACTGCCGGATCGGCGAGCGTTCCGCGCACACGTGGTTCGTCCTTCGCGAACTGCTCGGCCAGCAGAGTGTGAAGAACTATGACGGATCGTGGACCGAGTACGGCTCGCTGGTCGGGGTGCCGATCGCCCTCGGAGACGAGCCGGGAGCGCCACCTGCCTGACGATTTCGTAGCGGGTGGGGTCGTCGGTGGCGCGGCAGGCCATGGACGACCCCACCGCCACCCGGCACGGAGCTCGTGCACCGAGCGGGGCATGTCCCGACTAAGACAGGAGTTTGTTGAATGAACGGCTGCGGCTCGCAGGCTGGCGGGGTGCCGCTCGCCGGCGTCGATGTAGCGAAGGAAGCGGTGATCCAGGGTGTGGTTTCCCGAGATGGCGCGCCGGTCGCCGGCGCGTACGTACGATTGCTGGACTCCCGTGGCGAATTCACCGCAGAGGTGCCCACGACCGACGACGGCGGCTTCCGATTCTTCGCCCGCCCCGGTCAATGGACTGTGCGTGCGCTCGCCCCCGGCACCTCAATCGACCGAGCGGTGGTGGCCAACCGCGGACAGATCACCGAATTGGCACTTGTGATCTAGTGTCGCGCGTCCTCGGCTTCGTAGCGTGCCCCGAGACTAATAGACGAGAGCCTGGGCCTGCTCGGCGAGTGTCTCCTGGACGAAGACCTGGGCACCGGCGATTCTGATCCCCGCAATCACGTCGTCCTGAGTGATCCCGCGGCGGGCGGCACACTGCGCGCACAAGGTCACGGTGCCGCCGGACATGACCGTGGCGAGGAGATCGGACAGTGGTGCGGCCTCGGGAAGCTCGAACTCCTCAGCCCGGCCAGGCAGCGCGTACCACGCCGACTCGCCGGTGAGCCATAGCGAGACGTCCGCGCCGCTTGCGACGCCCACTGCGGCGACAGTGAACGCCTGCGAACACCTTTCCGGCGCGTCCGCGCCCGCCGTCGCCTTGACCACGAGAGACCGCATGTCGACCACCGTACGCACTCACGCAGGCAGTCGTGACCCCGGCGGCTTTGCTGCTCAGGACGACGACGCGCGTATGGTCGTGCCGGTGGTGGATAGGGTACGGACGTTGTGATCGAAATTCCGGCTGCCCTGCATCCCGATTGTGTGCCGCTGGCCTGGATGCTCGGGACGTGGGAGGGGGTCGGCGTCGGCGGCTACCCGACGATCGAGGACTTCCAGTTCGGCCAGGAGATCGAGTTCAGCCACAACGGCAAGCCGTTCCTCGCGTACACCTCGAGGACTTGGCGGCTGGACGCGGAGGGAAGGCCCACCGAGCCGCTGGCCACCGAGGCTGGGTTCTGGCGGCCTCGGCCGAACGACCAGCTCGAGGTTGTGCTCGCACACCCGACCGGTATCGCTGAGATTTGGCTGGGCGAGATCGATGGAGCGAAGATCGAAATGCGCACCGATGTCGTAGCCCGGACCGCGTCCGCGAAGGAATACACGGCGGGCCACCGGCTCTACGGACTGGTCGAGGGGGATCTGCTGTGGGCCTACGACATGGCGGCGGTGGGCCAACCGCTGCAATCCCACATCTCCGCCCGGCTCAAGCGTGTCCCCTGACAGATGACCCTTTGGATCCGGCAGACGGCTCGGTTGCCGACGGACGAATCGAATTCGCGGAAGCATGCGGGGCTGGACACGCGACACTAGGGCGTGGTGTCGCCCAGCTGCTCCCCCACCTCGACGGAGCTATCGAGGAAGGCGCGCAGGTCGTCGCTCCTGACCGCTCTCCATAGAGCAGCCGCCCGATCCTTGTCGAGGTACACCACGCTCGCCTTGCCCTCGAAGCCTGTCCCGGTGGTCGGGACGGTCAGGAAGGTGACATCGTCGGTGCGCAGGCCACGCAGGCTGAGGGCCAGGCTGCGTAGATCGCCGTTGTTGAGGGTGTCATCGACGCTCACGGTTTTGGTCACCGCGTCGAGCAGCCGCCCCAGGCGCAGTGGGTTGGTGAACGTGTTCTGACTCAGCGCCTTGCCCATCAGGACGCGCAGGAAATACTGCTGCCGCTTGACCCGGTCGAAGTCGCCACCCGGCAGACCGTGGCGCTGCCTCACATAGAGAAGGGCTTCGTTGCCGTCGAGATGATGGGTGCCCGCCGTCCAGGTCCTGTCTCGTGCCGAGTCGTAGACAGTCTTGGGCACGGTGACAGCCACCCCACCTACGGCATCTGTGAGCGTCTTGAACCCACTCCAGTCGATCACTGCGAGGTGGTCGACGCGGATACCGGTCAGCCTTTCGATCGTCTGGACATAAAGCGCGGGGCCGCCGAAGGAGAATGCCGCATTGATCCTGTTATATCCGCGTCCGGGAATCGTGACCCACGAGTCCCGCGGAATCGAGATGACGTACGCCTTCTTGCGGTCGTCGGTCAGGTGCACCAGCATGATCGTGTCCGTGCGCTGAGCGCCGGGGACGAACGGGTTCGCCTCCGCCTCCTGCCCGGTAGTCGGCACGTCGGAGCGGCGGTCGGTGCCGGCCAGCAGGAATGTCAACCCGCCGTGGCCCGGCTGTCCAGCGGCCGGCTTGTCCGGTCGCTGTTGTTCTGGGATGGACGAGAAGACGTCGGGAATGCGGTGGATCTTCCCGGCGAAGCTGTTGAGCCACCAGAAGGCGCCACCGGCGATGACCAGCAGCAAAGCCAGAATGACCACGGATCCGATCAGCAGACCCCGGCGCAGCCGATGTGGTCGATCGGGTTCCGGCGCCTGGCCCGGCTCGGCGCCCGTATCGTCGCCGTCGCCTCCGCTTGCGCCCGGTTCGTCCGTGTCCGGCCAGATGGTGAGACCTCGGGTCGCGTCAGCGCCATCGGCGCGGAGCGAAGACGGTGCGCCGGACCCCCCGTCCGGCGTCGGCCGATCATTATCGGGGGGGCCAGAAGCCCTGGTCAGGTCCGACATCGCCGTAATGGTAGGGGTTCCTCCGGGCGGACATGCGCAACACGGCCCGATTGTGATCAAGCTGGCGCCACGGCGAGCCAGCCAGGCGGTGGGGGCAGCGTCAAGTGACCGAATCATAGACTTCCGGCGTGGGCGATTGGCAGCGCATGCTCAGGGCGCGAGGCCACCGGCTGACGCCGCAGCGGCAGCTGGTGCTCGAGGCCGTGCAAACCCTCGGGCATGCGACGCCTGAGGAGATCTTGGCAAAGGTCCGGCAGACAGTCGGCGCTGTCAACATCTCGACCGTCTATCGAACGCTCGAGCTGCTTGAAGAGCTTGGCCTTATCAGTCATGCGCACCTCGGTCATGGCCCGCCGACCTACCATCACGCGGATCAGGAAGCCCACCTGCACCTCGTTTGCCGAGATTGCCGCAGTGTGATCGAGACCGAGGTCGCCGTTGCGGCGGACCTGGTGGCGAAGCTCGACCATGATTACGGCTTCGACACCGACGTCCGGCACTTTGCGATCTTCGGCCGGTGTTCTGACTGCAGGAAGAAGCGGCCGGCCGACGCCCCGCTTGATCCCATCCCCTCGGCCCCCGCGTCCGCATGAGGGCACCTTCACCCCATAGGTTGGGCTGAAGGTGCCCTTCCTGTCTCTCGGTCTGGAGTGAGGGTGCCCTTCACCGGGCCAGCGGGCGCGGAGCATCCACCTCCGGATGCGCGCGCGGTCTCCTGTGGCACTGGTGCTCCGCGACGGCCGGCCAGCGTCAGGGACCGTGAGGAGGGCAAGTCGTGACCTGCGTACGTAGGGTGGGTGTGTGCGTAGCCCCTTGCTATCCCTGCCCGGTGCGGTCGAGGCTGAGCCGCCTGACACCGGCGTCGCCGCTCACTACGGCGATCCGGCCCGCGAGCAGCGTCGCCTGGTGGCGGGCGAGTCCTTCGTCGACTTGTCACACCGAGGAGTGGTACGGATAGCGGGCGCGGACCGGCTGCCCTGGCTCCACTCATTGATCACGCAGGATGTCGCCGGCCTGGCGCCGGGGGACTCGGCCGAGGGGCTCCTCCTCTCGCCTCACGGTCATGTCGAGCATCACTTCGGCATCGTCGACGATGGCGAGGCGACCTGGCTCCACGTCGAGCCGGGGACCGCTGCCGATCTTGCGGCTTTCCTCGACTCGATGCGTTTCCTGATGCGAGTCGAGGTGGCTGAGGTCACCTCCGAGTGGGCGATCGTGTGGGAGCCGACATCGGGACCACACCCGCGCTTCCTCAGCAGAGCACGGCGCGAGGGCCTCGGCGGACGGGACCTATTCGTGCCACGAGCGGAGCTCGTGGACTACGCCGAGACTGCGGCGTCCGGGAGTCCGGCCGGCCTGTGGCCCTATGAAGCGTTGCGCATCGCGGCACACCAGCCGAGGCTCGGCTTCGAGACCGATCACAGGACAATTCCCCACGAGGTGGGCTGGATCGGGACGGCGGTCCACTTGGACAAGGGCTGTTATCGCGGCCAGGAGACCGTCGCCCGTGTCCACAACCTCGGCCGGCCGCCCCGACGGCTCGTCTTCCTGCACCTCGACGGCTCCGTAGAGACCCTTCCGGTGCCCGGTGCGCCGGTTGAGCACGAGGGTCGGGAGGTTGGTCGCGTCACTTCGGCGGCACGCCATTTCGAGCTTGGGCCGATCGCTCTCGCGCTGATCAGGCGGAGTGTCCCGATCGATGCAGCCTTGCTTGCTGGAGGAGTTGCCGCAAGCCAGGAGGCCGTCGTATCCCCGGATGTGGGCCTGCATGTCCGTGCCAACCCCACCGGCTAGCTGTCCGCCCACCCAGAATCCACCCAATGGCTGAGAGTATGGGTCAGTGGGTGCCGGCGACGGCACCGCCTGTCGCAGTGGTTAGACCTCGAGGATGATCGTGACGGGGCCGTCGTTGATCAGTGCCACCTGCATCATCGCCCCGAACGTGCCCGTCTCGACACGGGCGCCACCAGCGCGCAGCGCAGCGACCACCGCATCGACGAGCGGTTCCGCGACCGAACCGGGCGCTGCGGCCGACCAAGAAGGGCGCCGGCCCTTCCTGGTGTCTGCGTAGAGCGTGAACTGACTTACGACCAGCAGCGGCGCGCCGAGATCGGCAGAGGACTGCTCTCCGTCCAGGATCCGCAGTCCCCACAGCTTGTCGGCGAGGCGCTGCGCCTGATCGCGTCCGTCGGAATGGGTCACACCGACGAACACCACGAGCCCTGGCTCGTCCAGCTTGCCGATGACCCGCCCATCGACCGTCACCGACGCCTGCGTCACGCGCTGAACGACCGCCCGCATGGGAGTTCATTCTCCACGTGCTGACGATCCGTGCCACGATGCGGAGCATGCGCACGCTCATCACGGTTGCTCCGACGGGGGCCGAGTCCGCCAAGGCCGATGTCCCGAACCTTCCAGTGACGCTGGAAGAGCTCGTCGATACGGCTAAGGCATGCGAGAAGTCGGGCGCAGCAATGATCCACGTCCACATCCGGGACGCCACGGCACAGCCGACGCTCGATCTCGACCGCCTACGGGAGACCGTGACCGCGCTGCGACAGGACACCGATCTCGTGGTGCAGCTCTCGACCGGTGGTGCAGTGACAGATCCGCTGGAGAACCGGATCAAGGTGCTCGACGTGGAGCCGGATTGCTGCTCACTCACCTGCGGGACCGTGAACTTCGGCGACGACGTGTTCATGAACCCGTGGCCGTTCATGGTGGATCTCTACCGGCGGACTCAGGAGCGCGAGGTAGTGCCCGAGTTCGAGCTTTTCGATCTCGGTCACGTCGCGGCACTGAACCGGTTGCTGGACAAGTACGGGCTTCCGTACGGCGGCAAGATTCACTGCGATCTGGTGATGGGCGTGCCCGGCGGGATGCCGGGAACGGCGGACGTGCTGGTCACCGCGGTCAGCGCTTTGCCGGACGGAGCGACCTGGTCGGCCACCGGGGTTGGCAGGACGAGTCTTCCCGTGGCCTTCGCCGCACTGGCGAAGGGTGGTCACCTCCGGGTTGGTATGGAGGACACACTCACCTTCGCCAGGGGCCGGCCGGTGAGGGACAACGCCGAGCTTGTCGAGCGCGCCGCTGCGCTAGCGACCATCGCGCAGCGGCCGCCGATGACGGGGGACGAGGCCAGGACGATGCTCAACGTGAAGCCGCGCTGACCAAGAGGTGGTGACACGGCGTGAGTGAGCCGCTGGCTAGAGGACGCAGAAGGAT
Organism: Actinomycetes bacterium; assembly: GCA_036001885.1. Classification (GTDB taxonomy): domain Bacteria; phylum Actinomycetota; class Actinomycetes; order JAKEEW01; family JAKEEW01; genus DASYTV01. The sequence goes on along the minus strand of DASYTV010000243.1, from coordinate 12,066 downwards.
CGATCGCGTGCTGGCGCCGGGCTACCTCGACGGTCTGGAGGCGCTCCCGCTGGAGCAGGTCCGCGCGCTCCGCCAGGACGCCGAGCAGGAGGAGGCCGATCTCTCCTACCTGCGCCGCCTCCTCCAGGGTCGCATCGACATCCTCCGCGCGGAGCTGGACCGCCGCTCGGGAAGCAGCGCCGGCCCCCGCGTCGTGGACCAGCTTGCCGAGATACTCGCCGATCAGCCGTCTTTGCGGCCGGCACTCGGTCGTCATCTGTCCATCGGGCCGTCGAGGGTGGGGGAGTACAGGCGCAGTATGGAGCGGATGATCGCTGATGTTGATCTCTCCGACGTGACGGCGCGTAGCGAGGCGGAGATCCGCAGCGCCATGGAGTCGCTGACCGGCTGCGAGCACTCTGTATCGCAGAACAGACGCGCCGTTCAACGGATCGCGGATGCGTGCCGGCAAGAGGTCGCGCGACGCTACCGGACCGGTGAGGCACAGGTCGCAGACCTGCGGGCGGGGCAGGCAGAGAACCGCTAGGTAGCACCAGGAGGCGACAAAGCAAGGCCGTTACTGTGCCGGTTTATGGATACCTCGCCCGTCATCGCTGAGGTGGTCAGATCCGGCTTTGTCGAAAGCCGGCACTGCGGCAGTGCCGTCGTTATCGGCTCCGACGGCCAGGCGGAGGTCTCCGTCGGAGATGTCACCTCCCCCGTGTCGCCGCGGTCGTCCAACAAGCCGATGCAAGCGGTCGGCATCTTGCGTTGTGGGGTCGAGCTTGCCGACGAGCTGCTGGCGCTGGCGTCGGCCAGCCACGCCGGGGACGCACTGCACCGCAACGGCGTGCGGAAGATCCTTGCCACCGCCGGACTGGATGAGACGGCCCTGCGCAACCCTGCAACGCTCCCGCTGGACGACCGGGTTGCCCACGACTACCTTCGCGCGGGCGGCGAGCCCTCGGTCGTCACGCAGAACTGCTCAGGGCAACATGCCGCGATGCTGGCAGCGTGTACGACGAACGGTTGGGCAACGGAGTCGTACCTCCAGGCGGACCACCCGCTGCAGCTTGTCGTCGCCGGTGCTGTTGCGGATCTTGCTGACGAGCCGATCGCCGCGACTCTCATCGATGGTTGTGGGTTGCCGCTGTTCACTTTCAGCCTGACCGGTTTGGCGCGGGCCTATCGCGCGTTGGTCATCGCAGCACCGGGCTCGTTGCCGCGGCGGGTCGCTGATGCGATGCGGGCACATCCCGAGTTCGTCGCCGGTGACGGAATGCTCGTCACCGAGCTGATGCGGGAGGTGCCGGGCTTGCTCGCCAAGAGTGGAGCCGAAGGTGTCATGGCGTTCGCGCTGCCGGACGGCAGGGCCGCGGCAGTCAAGGTGGAGGATGGCTCCAGCCGCTCGATCGCGCCGCTGAGCCGCGTGCTTCTCGACCATCTCGGCTGTGACCGGCCGGGTCTCACGGATCTGACTCGGGTGCCGGTCCTCGGCGTCGAGGAGGAGGTCGGCGAGGTCCGCCCGAGCAGGGCTTTCCTCGCTGCACTCGCCGAATGAACGGCCAGCGGCGACACTTCGGCTGAGCAGGGGTGCTAGCTACCGGCGTACGTCTGCTTGCAATTGTTAGCGCGACGGGGCACACTGAGCCCCATGGCGACGTTCAAGGTTGGATCCCTGGGCGACTACCTTCGCGAGCAACGGCGCATCGCGCAGCTCTCGATCAGGCAGCTCGCGGACGCCGCTGGTGTCTCCAACCCATATCTCAGCCAGATCGAGCGCGGTCTGCGCAAGCCGTCGGCTGAGATTCTGCAACAGATCGCTAAGGGCCTGCGGATCTCCGCAGAGACCCTCTATGTACGCGCGGGCATCCTCGATGAGCGCGATGGCGGCCTCGAGGTCACGGCGGCGATCCTGGCCGACGGCTCGATCAACGAACGCCAGAAGCAAGTACTGGTGGACATCTACGAGGCCTTCCGCAAGGAGAACGGTGTCGCCCAAGCCGGAGCCGGCTCAGCAGACGACCACGACCAGGACACAGGAACCCGCACCCATTCCACCCCCCGGAAGGACGACCATGTCGTTGAAGAATGACGCAAAACAAAACCTTGACAAGATCACCGAGAGCCAGGCGTTCCAGCTGTTCGCCGGCGTCGGGGATATGGCCGCCGAAAAGCTGCGCGTCGCGCAGGCGAAGCTGGCCGGCATCGACGTACAAGCCAAGCTCGCCGAAGTCCCACAGCGGCTCGCGAGGGCACAGGAAGCCGCTCAGGCAAAGGTTTCTGAGGTGCCCGACAGACTCGCCGCAATGAAGGCGGAGCCCAAGGCTGTCCAGGACGCGGCAAAGCGCATTCCAGAGCGCGCTCAGGACCTCGCACTGCTGCTTGCCGGCAAGGCTGTCCAGACCTATGCGGAGCTCGCCGAGCGCGGCAGGATCGTGCTCGAGCGGCAGCGGGGCGCCACCCGCTCCGACGCTCCCGTTGTGTCCATCGTCGAGCCAGTCGAGCCGAGCGCGCCGTCCGTCGCCTCCGACGTGCAGCCGCCGGCGAACACGGCACGCCCTGCTGCGACGGGCAAGTCGACAGCGACCGCCAAGGCGCCCGCGAGGAAGACGGCAACCAAGAAGCCAAGTACTGGCCCGACCAACTCCGAGTAGGTCCACAGGACCGGACAGCAGGAATCGACCCCGGAGCCCCCACCCGAGCCCGGGGTCGATGGCTGCCCGGATCGCTGCGACGGCCGGACGGCGGGTGTCAGGTGGCTGACTCCCTACGTATCGAATTTCTGGCGAGGCAGACTAGGGTGCAGGTCAATTCGAACCACCCGAAGGCGAGCGAGGCAGGATGCTGCTCAACGGCTTGAACGGTTTGCTCGGCATCATTTCACTCGGTGTGCTGTGCCTCCACGTGTTCGCCCTGGTAGATGCCGCAATCCGGCCCGCACAGGTCTTTCCCGCCGCGGAAAAGCAGACCAAGCAGTTCTGGCTGATCATTCTCGGCCTCGCCACCGCGTGGCAGCTCTTCTTCGGCCTCTTCAGTGGCCTCTTCATCGGGATCATCGGCCTCATCGCGGTCATCGTCTACATCGTGGACGTGCGTCCGGCCGTCCGGTCGCTCGGCCGCGGCGGACGCAGCCAGGGGCCGTACGGGCCCTGGTAGGCAGCCCGCGCAGCGATCCCGATCCCCCGGTCGTCGCCTTGCGTCCTGCATCGGCTCCAGCGCAGCCCGTCCGCAGCCGCGGGACCAGCCTGTTCGAAGCGAAGGCAGGCGTCCGGCTCGACTACATGGTCACGGGCTCCGGGCCACCGACGACCGTCTTCGCACCTGGTCTCGCCGGATCGATAGCCGAGACCAGACCTCTCGGCAGCGGCGTACACGGCACCCGGGTGTTCTTCCACTTTCGCGGGCATGGCCCCTCAGCGGTACCACCGTCGCCCTTGTCGTACGCGGCGCTCGCCGCGGGGCTGCTTGGGATAGCCGATCATGTTGGCGCGACCCGTGCGGTCGGTGTGTCCCTGGGAGCCGGCGCATTGACGCATCTGATCACCGATGCTCCTCACCGGTTCAGCAAGGTGGTCTTCTTCCTGCCCTCCGTTCTCGACCAGCCGCGAGGCGACGCGGCGCGGGCTCGCCTCGCCGAGATGGCTTCGCTGGTCGACGCTCGCGATGTACAGGGACTGGCGGCCATCCTTGTGGCCGAACAACCCGCCGGGGTACGCGGCCGGCCTGAAGTCCGGGTATGGGCGGAGGATCGGGCGCGCATGCTGGCCGGCACTGCCATATCGTCCGCGCTGCGCGAGATCTCCGCTCAGGTCGCGATCGCCGACGTCGGACCGCTCGCAGCCGTGTCCGCACCTGCGTTGGTGATCGCGCAGCACGGGGACGACGCGCACCCGGTTCAGATCGCCGAGCGGCTCGCCGGCGCCCTCGGCAATGCCAGGCTGCGCGTCTTCGACGCCGATGGCGCCCAGTGGACGCACCGGCGGGAGCTACGGGCTCTCGTCGCCGGATTCCTCAACGACTAGCCGGCTCGTGTCGCGGTGTCCAAAGTCTCTTTACGCTGGCCCGGTCCCGCTAGCCTGGCTGCGTTCTCGGTCGCCCGCGTACCTCCAGGCCGCCGGGCTCCCTGCGGGCTTGCCAGTCATCCAGCGGTCCTCGGGCCACCGTCAAAGAAGCTAGGACACGCGACACTAGAGTTGCCAGGACGGTCCGACGACCACCGGTGGAGACACTCCGCGATCAAGGGGTCGGGAGCGGGGGTCCCGAGGTCATTCGGGCAGCGCACCGGCCGAGGAGGGTGAGATGGATCAGTACGGCCGCACCGACCGGCTGGAGCTGGCCGACCAGACGCTGCGGGAATGGAACGCTCTCGTCCTCGACGTATCGGCAGACGGCATCGTGCTCGATCGCTCCGCGTTCTATCCGGGCGGCGGCGGGCAGCCGCCAGATCACGGAGTCTTGCTCTGGGGCGGCGTGCAGACCCGCATCGAGGGGGTACGCAAGGGCGGCGATCTCTCCTTGATCCCACGCGAGGGTGACCCGCTCCCGCCGAGCGGCACCGCGGTCCGTGGTGCTGTCGAGGACAGTCGCAGGACGGCGCTCATGCGGACTCACTCCGCACTGCACCTGCTCGGTGGGGTGGTCTTCCGCGACTACGGCTCCCTGGTCACGGGCGGCAACATGGAGCCGCTCGAGGCGCGGATGGACTTCAACCTTCCCGAGGTCCCGGCGGGCTTCAAAGAGCACCTCGCCGAGGCATGCGCGAAGGAGATCGCGGCCGACAGGGCGATCAAGGTCGAGAACCTGCCACGCGAGCAGGCCTTCGCGATCCCTGACATCATCCGGACTGCAACGAACCTGCTGCCGCCGGACATCGAGATCGTGCGCATCGTTGACATCATCGGCTTGGACACGCAGGCCGACGGCGGCACGCATGTGCGCTCGACCCGCCAGATCGGCGGCATCGAGATCGCGAAGGTCGAGAACAAGGGCAAGGGCTTCCGCCGGGTCCGCATCCGCCTGTCGGACTGACGCGACGAGAGGACCCTCCTCCGTTCCCTCAATGGCTCACGCGTTTGCCGCCACCGCGGCCGCGAACGCCTCGTAGACCGGCCGGCTGAAGAGGACGAAGCTGACCTCCGCCACGGTGGTCTCCGTGGACTGCACCGTCTCCACGGCGATGCGTGCCGCATCATCGATCGGCCAGCCGTAGATGCCTGCCGATACGGCAGGGAAGGCTACGGTCCGCGCTCCGAGCTCATCGGCTACCCGCAGCGATTCCCGGTAGGCAGAGGCAAGCGAGGCAGAGCTGTCCTCGGACTTGACGTAGATCGGCCCAACCGTGTGGATGACCCATCGAGCTGCCAGCTCGCCTGCCGTCGTCGCAACCGCCTGGCCTGTCGGCAGTCCGTCCTCGTACCGCCCGCGCCGCAGCTCCCGGCACTCGGCCAGGATCGCAGGTCCACCCCGACGGTGTATCGCGCCATCGACGCCCCCGCCCCCGAGCAGGCTGGAGTTCGCGGCGTTGACTATCGCGTCGACTCTCTGGTCGGTGATGTCACCGAGGACGATGCGGATCTCGATCGCTGCCTCCACCCTGAGGTGTTCCGCTGGCGCTGGCGATCAGCGGACCGGTCATCGCCAGCTCGGCTGCAGGGCACCGAGATGATTTTGTGATGAAAGCCGGGAAACGCCCAAAGCCCGAAATTGCGTCTCCAGGGTGTCGAAAGATCTCGCCAGGCGACAATAGGCGCCGCCGGGATCATCAGCGGTGAGGCTCGCGCGATGAGCAGCCATTGCGCGGGCCTCCGCCAACACCGGTACTCATGGAGGTGCTCGTGTCCAGGTCCCGCGTGCTCCTGTGCGCCATCGGGCTGCTCGCCATCGCCGCCACGGCTGGCTGCCGCCTCGACCAGGCGGCGGGCTCGTCGCGGGCGATTCCGGCGGTTTCGGCGACCGCGCCCGCAACCGGCGCGAACGCTGTCGAGCCCGTGGCCGAGCCGACCTCGACGCCTACACCGAAGAAGACGACATCCAAGCCCAAGCCAAAGCCGATCCTCGAACGGGGTGACTCTGGCACAGCGGTGCGCGAACTCCAGGCGCGGCTGCACAAGGCCCGGGTCTACACCGCGTCCGTGACTGGATTCTTCGGCCCCGTCACCCAGCGCGCCGTGGGGGCCTTCCAGACGAAGTACGACCTCGAGGAGACCGGAGCGGTTGACCGGGTGACGTGGTCCAAGCTCGTCAAGGTCACCGGGGTGATCACGCGCTCGGAGATGTTCCCAGCCCCTCCGCTTGCGGGAGTGCTGGATGCGCAGTGCAAGGTCGGCCGGGTCATCTGCATCGACAAGACTGCCCGTCGTGTCCGCTGGGTCATCGACGGTACGGTCCAATTCGCTCTCGATGCGAGATTTGGCAGCGAGTTCACTCCGACCCGCGAGGGCAGGTTCCAGATCGAATGGAAGGACCGCAAGCACGTCTCGACGCTGTACCACACGAGCATGCCATTCGCGATGTTCTTCAGCGGCGGTCAGGCGGTGCACTACTCGCCCGACTTCGCCGCCCGCGGCTATGACGGCGCGTCCCACGGTTGCGTCAACACCAGGAACTGGGCCCTCACCGAGCGCCTCTTCGACGAGACCAGGATCGGTGACAGCGTCGTCGTCTTCCGCGGTTGAGTTCCACTCGGCCCTCGTCGACGAGCTGCGCGCACGTGTAGATCGGCGCGACCGGCACATGCGCCGCCCTGCATCCTCGGCCGAGGTCGCCGTCAGGGACCGCCGCGCTGGCCGTGGGCTGACCACCAACCGGAGCGCTGGCCACCCTGCCGCGAGGACTACGCCGGCCGGCTCATCGCCGCCCGCGATACCCACTCCTCGTAGCGCCCTACAGGCTCAAAGCCAAGCGACTGATAGAGAGGCTGCGCAATTCGCGTGGACTGCAGGGTGGCGGTCCGCGCTCCCCGGCGCTGTGCATCGGCAAGCACGTGCTCCATAAGGGCCCGGGCCAACCCGCGACGTCGCCACTCGGGCAGAGTCCCGACGGCATATATCCCGCAGTCGCCTTCGTGCAGGAAGCTCCAGGCACCCGCTACCGCCGCGCCCTCTTGAATCATCACCCACGCGGTCAGGCCTGCTGCGCTTTCTGGATCGCCGAGGTCAGTGGCGGGAACTGGTTCATCGCCGGCGGCCCGCGTGGCCGCGGGAATCGAGGCGCGGACGACTCCACCATGCTCCCGGAGTCCCGGCCGCAGGTCCGCCCGCATGACGAGCGTCGTCGTGTCGCGCTTCATTCCGTCGACCTCTCGTACGTCGTCGGGTGCGTCCAGATCGGTGGCGCAGCTGGGCACCCACAATACCCACCAGTCGACTCCGGCTGCCGCGTAGGCGCTTGCCAGCTGGGATGCGGCGGCTGCCGCCGCAGCGCCCCCCGGAGCATTGAGCATGATCGCGTTGTTCAAAGGCTCCCATGACGGGAACACGGCCGCGACAGCGGCAGGGGATCGGATCAGCCGAGCGCCGGGCGACAATTGCGCCAGAGTGCTCCAGGACGCGACAAGCGTTTCCTGCCCCGGCAGGACGGTGCACTCATTCGACACCTTGTAACCGCTCACGGGGCTCCCGCCTCCTCGGCGCCTTGGGGTGCGTGGCTGCCGTTCCTAAGCGTCCGATTCTCGTTCCCTGTGCTGTCGCAAGCCGCCACCGCCCGTCGCCACCGGGGGCGAGCACATGCGTGTAGCGGCTTGCCCGGCTGCGCGAGCTCCTGCTCGATCCCGATGGGCGCGGCAGGCCCGAGTGCACGTAACGCCCGGAGGCGTACTTCGCCTGCCGCGACCGACTGCTCCATAGACGCACACTTCCCAAGAGGTGCTGGTTCGGTACCTGCGCCGAATGGCGGACGTCGGCGAGCTGCGCTAGCTGGTAGTGCGGTGGACCTTGTATGGCGCGGCCTGCGCTAGTGGCTTAACGACCAGGAGGTCAATGTTGACGTGCGCGGGCCGGCTCACGCACCAGCCGACGCAGTCGGCGACGTCGTCCGCGGTTAGCGGTTCCTCCACGCCCGCGTAAACCGCCGCCGCTCGGGCCTCGTCGCCGCCGAAGCGGACGAGGGCGAACTCTTCCGTCTTCACCATCCCTGGGGCAATCTCCGTGATGCGTACCGGCTCGCCGACCAGCTCCAGCCGAAGCGTCTCGGCCACCGCTGCCGTCGCATGCTTGGCAGCCGTATAGCCTCCGCCGCCCTCGTACACGACACGCCCCGCGATCGAGCCCATCAGCACGATGTGGCCTCGGCCGCTGGCCACCAGGGCTGGCAGCAGCGCCTTGGTCATCCTGACCGTACCGAGCACGTTCACCTCGTACATCGCTCGCCACTCGCCGACATCGGCCGATCCCACAGGATCGAGGCCGAACGCCCCGCCCGCGTTGTTCACGAGCACGGCGCATGACGGGACCTGCGCCGCGAACTCAGCAACGGAGTTGTCCGAGGTCACATCCAGCGGAATCGCTGTGCCGGCGATCTCAGCAGCAAGGCTTTTGATCCGATCCTCTCGCCTGGCTCCCACGATCACCGTGAACCCGTCAGCAGCCAGTCGACGGGCGGTTGCCGCACCGATGCCGCTGCTGGCGCCGGTGACGACGGCAACTGGCTTGCTCGCGCCGCCGATCGTCGAAGGGCTGAGCAGGTGATCGGAGCGCCGCGCAGCTCCGCCCGTGGAGTTCGTCACAAGACGAGATCGTGCCAGATCGGGAATTCAGGAAGATCCAAGGGGGTTTATATGCACCGGCATAAATTGTGCTTGCTTGGTGATACAGAGCGAAGCGACACCGGACCGGTCACAGCCAGGACCGGGGTCGATAGCAGATGCGCCTAGGGTCTGTTGGTGGAGTGTGACCGCCGGGCCCGAGAGGACCGAAGGACCGGAGGTAATCGAGTGACAGTGCTGCCCGTGCGCCGCGACGTGCCGCGGCGGGTTGCCGTGCTCTCCGTCCACACATCACCCCTCGATCAGCCGGGCACCGGCGACGCCGGCGGCATGAACGTCTACATCGTCGAACTCGCCAAACGGATGGCTGCCGCAGGCACCGAGGTCGAGATCTTCACCAGAGCGACCAGTGGAGATCTTCCACCCACTCTGGAGATGGCGCCCGGGGTGGTCGTCCGGCACATCACCGCCGGGCCGTACGGGGGCCTCGCCAAGGAGGATCTTCCTGGCCAGTTGTGCGCCTTCACCTCGGGCGTCCTCCGTGCCGAAGCTCATCACGAACTCGGTTACTACGATCTTGTTCACTCGCACTATTGGCTGTCGGGCCACGTCGGCTGGCTTGCCCAGGAGCGGTGGGGTGTTCCTCTCGTCCACTCCATGCACACCATGGCCAGGGTCAAGAACGCACTTCTCGCCGAGGACGACATCCCGGAACCGGACGCCCGAGTGATCGGCGAGGCACAGGTCGTCTCGGTCGCCGACCGGTTGATCGCGAACAGCGCGGAGGAGGCACGGGAGCTGGTCACCCTCTACGGGGCAGACCCTGGACGAGTGGTCACCGTACATCCGGGCGTGGACCTCGAGGTCTTCAGACCCACCGACATCGGATCTGCCCGCGCCCGGCTCGGGCTGCCGGGGGACGGCATCGTCCTGCTGTTCGTCGGCCGCATCCAGCCACTCAAGGCTCCCGACCTGCTGCTGCGAGCGGCGACCACGATGATCGAGTCCGATCCGTCCCTGCGGGAGCGTCTCGTGGTCGCGATCGTCGGCGGGCCCAGTGGATCGGGCCTCGCGGCACCTGAGCATTTGCACAAGCTTGCCGCCAGGCTGGGGATCGCCGACCTCGTCCGCTTCGAACCGCCAGTGCCGCAGCACGATCTCGCCGATTGGTATCGTGCGGCGACCGTGACCGTCGTGCCCTCCCACAGCGAATCCTTCGGGCTCGTTGCCCTCGAGTCCCAGGCCTGCGGCACACCGGTCGTCGGTGCAGCAGTAGGCGGCCTTCGCACCGCGGTGGCCGATGGGCTGTCCGGAGTTCTGATCGACGGGCACGACCCGAAGAGCTATGCCGACGTGCTTCGGCGCATCGCCACCGAGCCGCGGCTGCAAGCGCAGCTCGCGCGCGGCGCTGGCGAGCATGCCGTACGGTTCGGCTGGTCGGCATCGGCTGCGACGTTGCTTGATGTCTATGGCGAGGCGATAGCCGAGCGTCGGCTGGCAGCGCTCGACGGCGAACTGGTTGGGTGATGGAGCAGGCTGAGCGCGGCCCGGGCAGGATCGGCGGCTCAGGTGAGCCGGCTTCTCCGGGCGACATCGCGGATGTGCTGAGGGAGGCCCTGGTCGAGGCTGGGGTCGCGTACGAGGAACCTGCCGTGGGTAACTTCGTGGCCACTCTTCCGGGTGTACGGAAGCTGAGCACAACCTGTTCGCTCCAGGTTGGCATGCATTCGCTGTCCGTGAACGCGTTCGTCGCTCGCCGGCCCGACGAGAACCATGAGGCCGTCTATCGCTGGCTCCTCCAACGCAACACCAGAGCGCCTGGCATCGCATTCGCACTCGATCGGCTGGGCGACGTCTACCTGGTCGGGCGAATTCCGCTGGAGGAGGTGACCGCCGCCGCCGTAGACCGGATCCTCGGCGCGGTGCTCGACGAGGCGGACGGCGCCTTCAACACGATCCTCGAGCTCGGCTTCGCTTCGGCGATCCGCAAGGAGTGGGCGTGGCGGCGCAGCCGCGGCGAGTCGACCGCGAATCTCGAGGCCTTCAAACACCTCGCCGACTAGTGTCCCTCGCCACAAATTCGCCACCTATCTCCACGCCAGGGTCGGCGCCTCGCCGCGTTCTCGTCGTCGCCCATTGCGCCGCTATCGGTCTCCTCCTCGGCCTTGCGATGCATCCGCCCGGCCATGGATCTACGCGCCGAATTTCTGGTTCGGCACACTAGTCTTCGCGCCCGTTACTACGCGGCGTCTGACGGGCCCGGCCGGCGCCCCGCTATGTCGTCGTCGCCGGCGGAGGGTCTCGGACCGCCGACGCTGGACCTTGTGGCGGAGCGGCACACCCTCCGCCGATACGCTCGGGACATGCCCGCGCCCGCCGTGTCTGCCGGGGGAACGCCAAGTGCTGCGCCCGTGCCATACACGCTGGTTCTTCTCCGCCATGGCGAGAGCGAGTGGAACGCCAAGAACCTGTTCACCGGATGGGTGGACGTCGATCTATCGGCCAGAGGGGAGGCCGAGGCGGCGCGCGGCGGCGATCTCCTGGCCGAGCGAGACCTGCTGCCCGATGTGGTGCACACGTCGGTGCTGCGCCGTGCGACGAGGACGGCGGATATCACGCTGAACAGATGTGACCGGCACTGGATCCCGGTCCGTCGATCATGGCGCCTCAACGAGCGGCATTACGGCGCTCTCCAGGGCAAGAACAAAGCGCAGACGCTGGAGCAGTTCGGTGAGGAGCAGTTCATGCTCTGGCGCCGGTCCTATGACGTCCCGCCGCCTGTCCTGCCCGAGGACGACGAGTTCTCGCAGTTCTTCGATCCGAAGTACGCCGACCTTCCGCCCGAGGCCCGGCCCAAGAGCGAATGTCTCGCCGACGTGGTCCGGCGGATGCTCCCCTACTGGTATGACGGGATCGTCCCCGACCTGCGTGCCCGCCGCGTCGTTCTGGTTGCCGCGCACGGCAACTCGTTGCGGGCACTGGTCAAGCACCTCGATGGGATATCCGATGCGACCATCGCGGGCGTGAACATCCCGACGGGCATCCCGCTCTTGTACGAGCTGGACGCCGAGATGCGACCGCTCGAGCCGGGTGGGGAGTATCTCGACCCGCGCGCCGCGGGTGAGGCCATCGAGGCCGTGAAGAATCAGGGACGCTAACGGGACCGCTACCCCTGAGGGCGGGTCGGCCGGGCGGCGCGCGCGGCCGCTGCTACCTGGTCGTGGGTCGCGTATTCACCGGTAGCCAGGAAGATCACCCGACGAGCAACCGACACGGCGTGATCCGCAAAGCGCTCGTAATAGCGGCCGCACAGGGCGACATCGATGGCGGTCTCGACGCCGTATGGCCAATCCGTGCGCAGCATCAGCCGGAACAAGTCTCGG
>DASYTV010000242.1:0-9347 GCA_036001885.1 Actinomycetes bacterium | reverse complement strand
CTCCCCCCAGCGTTCGTCGGGCACGCCGACCACAGTCGCTTCCACGACCGCGGGATGAGCCATCAGGTCATTCTCGAGCTCGACCGACGAGATCCATTCACCACCGGACTTGATCACATCCTTTGCCCTGTCGGTCAGCGTAAGGAAGCCGTCGGCAGACAGAGTGCCGACATCTCCGGTCCGCAGCCATCCGTCGCTGAACCGGTCCGGATCCTCGCCGCCGAGATAGGACGCCGTCACCCACGGACCGCGTACCTCCAGCTCGCCGACCGCCGAACTGTCTGCCGGAACGACCTCGCCGGCCGGGCCGATCAGCCGACCCTCCACGGCGGCGGGCAGCCGTCCCTGACTGATCCGATATGTCCAGGCCGTATCGGCGGCGACTCCCGCGGGCGGCCGGGACACCGACCCGAGTGGGGACATCTCCGTCATGCCCCAGGCGTGGATGATCCGCAACCCGTACCTGTCCTCGTACGCCTTCATCAGCGCAGGCGGTACGGCCGACCCGCCGACGACGACCTCGCGCAGCGACGACAGGTCGAGCTCGTGCGTTTCACCGAACCGCAGCAGATCGTTCCAGATGGTCGGCACCGCCCCGGCGAAGGTCGGACGCTCGGCGGCGATCATCGCGGCCAGCGGCTCCGGCTGCAGGAACCGGTCCGGCATGAGCAGCGATGCGCCGACCATCAGGGCTGCGTAAGGAAGGCCCCAGGATGTGGCGTGGAACATTGGCACGATCGCCAATATCCGGTCCGCCTGGGTGAGCCCGAACCCGTCGCCCATGCACACCTGCATCGAGTGCAGCCACATCGACCGGTGGCTGTAGGCCACCCCCCGCGGCTGGGCTGTGGTGCCCGACGTATAGCAGATCGCAGCGGCGGACCGCTCATCCACTGCGGCCCATGGGAACACGTCGGGCTGCCCGTCGACCAATGCGTCCCAGGAATGGACAGAGATGCCAGGAACGCTCAGTGCGGCCGGATCCCCCGGGGCCGTGACTATCACGTGCCGGACGGTTTTGAGCTCGGGCAGCACCCGGGCGAGGAGCGGGACGAGTGTGCCGTCGACGATGACGACGTAATCCTCGGCATGGTTAGCGACGTACACCAGCTGTTCGGGGAAGAGCCGGACGTTGAGAGTGTGAAGGACCGCGCCCATAGCGGGCACGGCGAGGTAGGCCGTCATGTGCTCGGCGTTGTTCCACATGAAGGTGCCGACCCGCTGGTCGCCAGTGACACCGAGGCCTCGCAGGGCGTGAGTCAGCCGGGCGGCCTGCTGACCGAGCTCAGCGTAGGAAGCGGTGCGGGCGCCCTCGGCGGTCCAGGTAACGACCTCGCTACCGCCGTGCACGGACGTGCCGTATTTCACGAGTGTGGCGAGGGACAGCGGCCAATCCTGCATGGTGCTACGCATGGCGTGATTCTGATCCGGCGGGCAAGCACGCACCAGAGCGGGCCCGCGTATAGCACTGTCCGTGATATCTGTCTCACCTTGAGTGATCTGCGGCGCCCGCATCATGGCACCCCGCATCGCGGCGCCATGCCGATCGATCCCGTGCGAACTCGTCAAACTGGCGGGTCTTGCCGCCGCGGCCAAGATCATCAACATACAATTCGTGGCACCCTTGATCCAAAGCGTCCACGCTGACCAGACCACGTCAGGAGGTGCGCAGGAGCTTCGATCGGGTCAGTGCGCGGTCCAGCCGGGCGCGCGCGGGCGGCGATCGTGACGGATGAGCCAACATCGGCAAGCACTCGCGAGAGGGCAGCAGACGCGGCGGGTTCCTTCCCAAGTCCAAGATCAGGCTCGACTTACGCACCGCGAGCAGTAGAGGGTGTACCACTGGACGACATCTGCGCGCAGGAGTGACCGGCCGGGGACGCATGCATTTAGCGCGAGATGACCAGACCGCCAACCGCGGGGCACGAGGCGCGAACGGCAAGGCCGTCCCAAGCGTTCATAGCAATGGCAGCCGGGTCGCTGGCGGCCACGACGGAGACACCGAGGGGTACGTGACCGGCTACGGCACCGACCACAATGTCGGCGGGCAGCGGGGGGTCGCGCCGCAGGGCCTGCGCGGCCAGACCGGCGATCCGAGCGGCTGGTACGCCTCGGCCTACCGTCCCAACGGCAATGGTGCGGGCTACGGGACCAACGGCCAGGGCGCAAGCAACCAGTGGGCCGCCGAGGAAGTCGACAACGCCTTCGGTCGTGGACTCATCGCCGCGACGATCTCGGTCATCCTCCCCGGTATCGGGCACGCCATGGCCGGGCACAAGCGGACCGGCCGGGTCCTGCTCAGCGCGGTTTTCTTGCTGATTGCGACGGCCGCAATCGCCTATGTCGGCCTCGGTCGGGCCCGGCTCGCCGCGCTCACCGTCAACGCGACCGCTCTGCAGTGGATCGTCTATGGCGGACTCGGCCTTGGGCTCGCGTGGTCGCTGGTAGTCGTATCGGCATTCCTGGTCAACCGGCCTACCGTTATGACCGCGGGCCAACGCGTCGGCGCGACGGTGCTCGTCGGCCTGCTCGCGCTGACGGTGTTCGCGACCGGCGCCGGCGCCGCCTACTACGCGAACACCCAGCTCGACCTCGTCTCGTCGGTCTTCCCCAACAGCAGGAAAGGGGTGCCGCACAAACCGAATTTCTTCGCCGGCAAACCGCGGGTCAACATCATGCTGCTCGGCAGCGACGCGGGCGAAGACCGGACCGGGGTACGCACGGACACGGTGATCGTGGCGTCGATCGACACAAAGAGCGGTCGTACCGTCATGTTCAGCCTGCCGCGGAACCTGTTGAACATGCCGTTCCCCGATGGCACGGCCGCGGCACAGGAATTCCCCAACGGCTTTCACGGAACTCCGACCGCCAACTACATGCTCAATGCGGTGTACAAATACGGCCACGACCATCCCGACCTCGTGCCGCGTTCCTTCGACCCAGGCGCCGCGTTGCTCCAGCAGGCGGTAGAGGCGACCCTCGACCTCAAGGTCGACTACTACATGATGATCGATTTGAGGGGCTTCTCGGGCATCGTGAACGCACTCGGCGGGATCAAGGTCGTCGTGAAGACGGAGCGTGGGCGGCCCATCCCCATCGGAGGGGAGCACAACCCGGACGGGTCGGTCAAGGCCTACCCGCACGGCTCGCTGCCTCTGGGAAAGCAGAAGCTGAACGGATATCAGGCGCTGTGGTACGCGAGGTCCCGGTTCTATTCCGACGACTATTTCAGAATGGCGCGCCAGCAGTGTGTGCTCGGCGCGATCGCGCGGCAGGCTACGCCGATCAACGTCTTGAAGGGCTACCAGCGCTTGGCCAAAACCGCCAAGGACTCGATCGTCACGGATATCCCAGGCGACGCCCTCGAGTCGATGGTGATGCTCGCGGCGAAGGGTAAGACCGCGAAGATCACCTCCGTCTCCTTCAACAACAAGGTGATCAAAACCGGTGATCCCGACTTCGATGTCATACATCAAAAGGTCCAAGCCGCGCTCGAGGCTGCAGCCAATGAGGCCCGGCCGAAGCCCAGCTCAACGCCATCTGCAACGTCGACGGCGAAGACCACCGCCACGCCAAGTAGTGCGCGCACCACCAGCAGCGCTGCGCCGGGTGAAGCCGTCTCGGTCGACGACGTGTGCGAATACTGGTAGGCACGGGTAGTCGTGGCCGATTCGAGATCGACTCTCGACGCGCTATGCGAACCCAGCAGGGTGTCTTTTTCGTCAGAAGAGGTAGACAACCCCATGGGGGAGTGAGCGCTGGCGCATGCGGCTATCAGAGGACGTAGATCCCGGCAACGCAGCCGGGGAGGACGGCGAGACAACCCAGCAGAGCCGCCCTGAGGCTGCTCCAGGCGACCGTGCCCTGCTGCGCCGCTCGCTCTGGCTCACCTTCGCGTCCGCCTTCGTGCCGGGGCTCGGGCACCTTCTCAGCGGGAAGAAGCGCATAGGTATTGCGCTGCTCGCCTGCTATGCGGCGCTCTTGATCACAGCAGTGGTGGCGGCGCTGACGGTCAGCACGCGACGCTGGCTCGAGCTCGGCTTCGATAAGCAGGCGCTCGACCTGGTGGCATATGGCGCGGCGTTCCTCGCCGTGGCCTGGCCGTTGATCGTCTTGAGTGCGTTCCTCGTCAGCAAGCCCGACCGCATGTCCCGCGTCCAGCGTGTCGTCTCGGGGGTCGTTGTCCTGGTCCTGTGCCTGGCCGTTGCCGTGCCGTTCGCCCGGGCGTCTCAGATGGCGTACGTCGCTCGGCACGACGTGCTCGGAATCTTCGAGGGTAACGAGGTCAAGGGAGATACCAACGTCTCCGCGAAGGACCCGTTCGAGCACAAGCCGCGGCTGAACCTGCTGATACTCGGCGGCGACGCCGCCGGAGACCGCGTCGGTGTCCGGACCGACAGCGTCATGGTGGCCAGTGTGGACACACACACCGGGCGCACGGTGCTCATCAGCCTTCCGCGGAATCTCAACAGAGCGCCATTCCCGGCCGGTACGCCGATGCGCTCCGCCTATCCGAACGGCTTCCACTGCCAGCCCACGATCGACTGCTATCTCAACGCCGTCTATGAGTACGGCGAACACCATCCTGAGATGGTCGGCCAGCAGACAAAACATCCGGGAGCGGATCTGCTCGCGCAGACAGTGGGCGAGATGCTCGGGATGAAGATCGACTACTACATCCTCGCCGAGATCTTCGGCTTCAAGAACATCGTCGATGCGTTGGGTGGCGTGACGCTGCGAGTGAAAGAGCGCATACCGGTTGGCGGGCGCACGGACGCCTACGGGCGGATCACCGAGTATCCGGTTCGATACATCGAGCCCGGACTCAGGCACCTCAACGGCGAGGACGCGCTGTGGTACGGGAGAGCGCGATTCGGCTCTGACGACTACCAGCGCATGATCCGGCAGCGGTGCTTGCTCGGAGCGATCGCCCGCCAAGCTGACCCGGTGCGCGTGCTTTTCAGCTTCAACGGGCTCGCCAAGGCTGCAAAGAAACTGGTTGCGACTGATCTCCCTCGATCGCTCATGCCAGCCCTGCTGGAACTCGCGTCGTCCGCCAAGTCCGCCAAAATCACGGGCGTCTCCATTGATAGGGCCGTATTCGGTGGAAATAATGACGATCCGGACTATCGCGGCATCCGTGAAGAGGTCCGGCGCATTATGCGATCAGAGACCGCGGCAACAACAAAACCAGCCAGCAGTCCCTCCGGCTCGTCCAGCGGTCCGTCGGCGCATTCGAGCAGTTCGCCGAAGGCCGGCAGCAGTTCCTCCCACGCTGCGGCAAGAGACCTGTTTGCCAGCGGGCAGTGTTCCTACTCCTAGTTCAGGACCCTGGTCACGATGGATCCATCGGAGTCGTGGCTAGCTGGTAATCGGCGGCTTAAGCGCAGCCAAACAAACGCTCCAGGGTTATTTGCGAGCGAAAGGCGCAGCATAGGGTGAGTCGCCCGCAATATGAGCAGATGGATCGAAAGAGGTGCCGACGTGGGACCTAGGGTGCCGTCATGAAGCGGACGGCCGCTTGGGTGTCCCTGACCGTGGCTGCGAGTGGGCTTGCCGCCTGCTCACCCGGCAGCGGCGCATCAGCAGCTCCGCCCGCCATCGAGTCCATCAGGCCCAGTGTTGCCGCGCCTGCTCCGAGCCCGACCGCAATGACTTCTGCCGATCCCTGGGTCGGCAAGAGACGCCTCAACGTCCTGATCCTCGGCAGCGACGGCGGGCCCGACAGGCACGGCGAGCGCGCCGACGTTGTGATCGTCGCCAGCATCGACACGAAACCCGGCAACACCGCCTTGATCGGAGTGCCACGCAACCTGCAACACATGCGTTTCAGGCCGGGAACCCGAATGGCCCATCGATACCCGAATGGCTTCCCCGACTTCATGTTCGGGATCTACACATATGCGGCAGCACACCCAGAGGTCCTGCCAGGATCGGAAGCCCCAGCCGCTGACCTGCTCAAACAGACGATCGGATACAACCTCGGCGTGAAAATCGACTACTACGCCATCGTGAACATGCGCGGTTTCCGCGACATCATCAAGGCGCTTGGCGGGGTGAATATCAGGGTCACCGAGCCACTGCTCGTCGGCAGCGGCGGCCGTTACCTGACACCCCGGCTCTATCGCGACATGAGCTCGTACAACACCCTCTGGTATGCCAGGTCGCGTAGGAACACGACCGACTACTCCAGGATGGCGCGCCAGCGGTGTGTGCTTACAGCGCTCGTCCGGCAGGCATCGCCGCGAACTCTCATGAAGGCGCTGCCGAAACTCATGCACGCCGGCGTGGACTCCTTGCGGACCGACATCCCCCGGAGACTGCTGCCGGCGCTGGCGACCCTCGCACTTCGAGTCGGCAAGGCCGAGATCAAGGGAATCACCCTCGGCCCACCGCTGATCAACGGGGCGTACCCGGATTGGGGGACGATTAGGCGAACGGTCGACGAGGCGATATCGACATCGGCAGACGCGTCGCGAACGCCTGGCCGGGCCAAAACGGCTGTACGCGGTGGCAAACTCCAATCCACCGATGCGGTGTGCCGGTTTTCCTAGGCGATTCTTTCCGTTTCGCCCACGTCAAATGCAGACACAGAGTACTGTCCGTCTCACGCAACGTCGACATCAGTAGGGATTGTCCGACAAGTGGCGGTCATATACCGAACACGGAGAATCTCACGTGTTGACAGATGCGCGCGCGTAGTAAACCCTCTCTTGGAGTTTGTGCCGTGGGGGACGGCAACGCACCGACAGGACTAGTGGACCGGAGTTCGAGGTGTTTGGTCGTTCCGCCCGTCTCGGGCGATGGCTACTGTCGCGCGGAGTCGCTCTATGAGCTACCACTACGACGACACGCCGAGCAGGGGCTCACGAATCCAGGATCCCTCCATCGACGCATGGTTCCGGGAGTTGCGCGGTGACGCGCCACCCCCGCCCGAGCCTCGCTCGGCCGCCGCTGCTTCCCGCAAACGGCAACGAGAGCTCGATACGGAGGTCGAAGCCTGGTTCCGTGGCGACCCGGATGTGGACCCCCGGCTGGAACCGCCAGCGGATTCCTGGACCGTCGACACACGGACCTGGGCGCCGGACTGGGATGCGGGCTCAACAAACTACGTGCCGCGCGCGACGACCAATGGCGGCGGCCACCATCGCCACGCCGCCAGAGATCGGCGCTCGACTGGGGAGCAGCCACGAGTGCCGGAACGCCGGCCCGCCCCGGCACCGGTCTCCGCCCCCGCCGATGACCGGCCGAGCACCGGCGAGCAGCCACGCATAACAGAGCGGCGCCCGATGCCACGGGCCATCGAGGCCCGTGCGATGGACTCGCAGTCACCTGAGCAGCGACAGGCTGAAATCCGCGACCTGAACGAGGCGCGGGAGGCTCGGGCCGCGCGCACGACTGGCCCGCGTACACCGTCGGTGCCGAACCAGAGCGCGACCGTCGCCCCCCGCGGATACGACAACGATCCGTTCGGCGGCTACGGGGCCAGCTACGACCCCTACCGCGAGCCGCCGGGAGTGGACTACCACCCGTCGACCGTCCCAGCGGCACCTGCGGCCCATGCCCCACCCGCGATGCCGCCTGCTGCCCGCCCGAACGTCCCTTACTCGGGATCCGCGGCGCCCTCACCCGCTCCGGCTTATGTGCCGGCACCTGCCAGCCCGCCGTCGGGTTACGCGGCCGCGCCCTCACCCGCTCCGGCTTATGTGCCGGCACCTGCCAGCCCCCCGTCGGGTTACGCGGCGGCACCATCGACGGCGCCCGCGTTCGGGGACTACTCGTCCGGTCTCGGTGCCGGCCACGATGACCACGCCCCGGCGACGTACACGAATGGCTCGCTCGCCGCGGCACCGAGCTACCCCGAGCCACACGACATCCCGTCCTACGATTCCCTCCTGCCCGAGCCACGGCAGGCGGACAGCCAGTTCGACGTGGTGCTTCCCGACACGGCCGGCAGCCCGATGCTCGCCTTCAAGAACGGCCAGTGGTTCAAGCTCGGCGCAGGTGGCATCACCAGCTCACCCATCACGGTCCGGTCCGCCGTCCTCGAATATTCGGACATGGCCGGATCCGTTGTTCAGATCCTCTGCTGGTGGATGCGGGAGAACTCGCGCCGCGAGCGCTCACTCGACATCGCGACCGAGCTTGCGCTCGCCGTCACCGAACTGACCCACATGGCGGACCTTCGTACGAAGGCGCCAGCGTTCTACTGACAGCCACAATCCGCCCTGCAGTGCATTAGCGCGCCAGCCGGCCTTCGGGGAATGGCTGAACTCCACTCCCGCTCTGGGCCGTGCTTCGTCCGACCGACCCCGGCGAGACGCCGATCTCGCGCTTGAACGCACGCGCGAAGGCCGCCTAGGAGCGATACCCGAGTCGACTGGCGAGCTCGCCAATCGTGGCCGCTCCTCGGCAGCTTCGCCGGGATAGCAGCGGGCTGATCCGCAGTGGCCTGACGCAGGAGTTCGCTGAAAGGCTGGAGAAGGCCTATCACGGGAGCGTGATGTCGAGAACAACCCGACTGCTCCGACCTAGCCGTGAAGCCTGGATCCACGAAGAGCGGAGGAAGCAATGAAGTACGTCGCGCTGGTGTACAGCAACCCTGGGGCGTTCGAGGCCCTAGCACAGAACGAACGCGACGAGCTGATGAGCGAGGCCGACGCCTACCTCAAGGAGTTCACCGAGTCCGGAGAGCTTCTCGGCGGAGGAGTCGCGCTTGCTGACCCGTCGACCGGCAGGACTGTACGGGTGCGCAACGGTCTCCCGGCCGTGACCGACGGACCGTTCGCCGAAGCGAAGGAGCAGCTGGCCGGCTACTACATGCTCGACGCCGAAAGCATCGAGCGCGCGACCGAAATCGTTACCCACGACCCGGCCGCCCGATTTTGGGCCGTCGAGGTGAGGCCGATCATGGACACGGCCGGCACAGAGATGTGACCGTAAGCGCCTCAGTCTGCGCGCCGGGGGGCTACGCGAGCTCGTACAGCACCCCCGGCGCGCTTGTTGCCGATTCACCCACGTCCGCCCTTACGACGACGCGGCGTCGGAACCGTCGACCTCTCCCCAAGCGAGTCGGCTGCTTTCGTGGCGAGCACCTCTCTCAGGGGAACTGTGACTCAAACCCTCAGGTATGAGGGCACCTTCACTCGCACTGATGGGGTGGAGGTCCCCTTCATGCCGGAGCCGTCGTGTGCCGCCAGACGGTTGGAGGTCGGTCAGTTGTCCAATACTGATAGGTCGAGTTCGCGCAGGCGCGCGGGGTCAGCGAGGATGTCCATTTCGACGATCTTCCCGCCCCTGACGATGACGCCCCCTATCGAGAACGGCCGTCCATCCCGGAACGAGAC
>DASYTV010000241.1:0-2174 GCA_036001885.1 Actinomycetes bacterium | reverse complement strand
GGTCGACACGGGCGCTCTGCACAAGGCTACGGACCGGCAGGCTTGGTCGCTTCGCTGTCTGTGGACGACCATCGAGCACCGCGAGCCCGGCGGCACCCGGCGCCGCCGGGCGCAGGCCCATGCCGTTGTGCTGCGCGCTTGCCGTCTTCATGCCCGAACTCCAATCCCGAGGAACCTCACGGCGAAGATCCGTAGGCACGATCTGCACACCCAGGCGCCGTGTCTGCTCCGGCCGGGCGCGCTGTCCGCGTTGTCTGCGTTGTCCGCGATGGCCTCTTCGGGCTGTGGGACGAGGTCCTCCTCGGCGCAGTACGGGCAGTAGAACGGGGGCTGCCGTTGCTCGCCCCACGAAGAGACCCCGGTGGGACCCCCAGTGCCTGTCATGTGAGGTCCTCCTCCTCGGCGCGGGCGACCCAGTGCGCGAAGCGCTCTTCGTTTGTGCGTTGGGCGGCGAAGCGGCGAACCACCCGCTCGATGTAGTCGGGTACGTCTTCGGCGGTGACCTTCAGGCCGCGCAGCTTGCGGCCGAAGCCGGGGGAAACGCCGAGAGCGCCGCCCAAATGGACTTGGAAGCCCTCGACCTGCCGACCCTCCTGATCGGTGACGATCATTCCCTTGAGGCCGATATCCGCGATCTGGAAGCGAGCGCACGAGTTGGGGCAGCCGTTCACGTTGATGGTCAGCGGCTCGGCGAAGTCGGGCAGCCGACGCTCGAGCTCGTCGATGAGCCGCATTGCTCTGGCCTTGGTCTCGACGATTGCGAGCTTGCAGTACTCGATCCCGGTGCAGGCCATCGTCTGCCGGCGAAAGGTGCTGGGTCGCGCGGCGAATCCCAGCGCTTCCATAGCCGTGACCAGGCGCTCGACCTGGTCCTCTGCCAGGTCGAGCACGAGCAGCTTCTGCTCGGTGGTTGTCCTGATCCGAGCGCTGCCGTGCTCCTCGGCAACATCTGCGATCTTGCTCAGCAGCGGCCCGTTGACCCGGCCGACCTTAGGCGCGAACCCGACGTAGAAGCGCCCGTCGCGCTGCGGGTACACCCCGACGTGATCCCTGGTGCCAGACGGCGGCGCTGGGGGAGGCCCGTCGACCAGCGTCCGCCCGAGGTACTCCGGCGACTCCAGTACGGCGCGAAAGCGCTCAGGACCCCAGTCATGGACGAGGAACTTCAGCCGTGCGCGGTTGCGAAGCCGGCGATATCCGTAGTCGCGGAAGATCGCGGTGACGCCCGCCCACACGTCGGGCACCTCCCGCAGCGGCACCCAGGCGCCGAGTCGTACGGCAAGCCGTGGATTCGTCGACAAGCCGCCACCGACCCAGAGGTCGAAGCCTGGGCCGTGCTCGGGATGGACGGCCCCGACGAAGGAGATGTCGTTGACCTCGTGGCAGACATCCTGCTGGGGCGAGCCCGAGATGGCCGTCTTGTACTTCCGAGGCAGGTTGGAGAACGACTCGTCACCGATGTAGCGGCGTTTGATCTCCTCGATCGCCTCGGTGCCGTCGATGATCTCGTCGGCGGCGATCCCGGCCACCGGCGAGCCGAGGATCACCCGCGGGGTGTCGCCACACGCTTCGGTGGTCGACAGCCCGACCGCCTCGAGTTTCTCCCAGATCGCCGGAACGTCCTCGATGCGCACCCAGTGGAGCTGGATGTTCTGCCGGTCGGTGAGGTCGGCGGTGCCGCGTGCGTAGGTCGTCGAGACCTCGGCGATCGATCGCAGCTGGCTGAGATCCAGCTGCCCTCCGTCGATGCGGATGCGCAGCATGAAGTACTCGTCGTCGAGCTCTTCCGGGGCGAGCGCGGCCGTCTTGCCGCCGTCGATGCCCGGTTTACGCTGCGTGTAGAGACCCCACCAGCGGAAGCGCCCACGCAGGTCGGCTGGATCGATGGCGGCGAAGCCGCGATGCGCGTAGACGGTTTCGATGCGCCGCCGGACGTTCAGCCCATCGTCGTCCTTCTTGACCCGCTCGTTCGGGTTAAGCGGTTCGAAGTGGCCGAGGGCCCACTGGCCCTCGCCGCGGTGCCTGCCCGCTTTGCGAGCATTGGCCGCGGTGCTGCGGTGTGCGGCGTTCTGGCCGGTGAGAGTTGTCGCGGTCTCGACGGGAGCCATCGGGCGTCCTTTGGCGATTGGGACGCGTGGCGACGGCCTCCGGTCGGGGGGCGACACCGGGTGTCT
>DASYTV010000240.1:0-5090 GCA_036001885.1 Actinomycetes bacterium | reverse complement strand
CGAGCCGCGCTCTGAATTCCGGATCCACCGCAAGCTGGTCGAGCCGGTCTGGAGAGAGCTCGCCGAGCAGCCGGACCGGGTCATGCCTGACCAGCTCCCAGACCTCAGGGTCGGCTGCCGCGAACAGCTCGCGTGTTGGCGGGTGCCACGACCACCGGAGGTTCATGGCGAGCTCGCCAAGAGCGGTCAGCGGCTCAGGCAGGACAGCCTGGACGGTGAATCGACGAAGGGCTCTCACGGTGAGGCACCCTAACCCGTCAACGTCGCAGCCCGCCTCACATGGCCTTGTACAACCCGCCTCGCATGCCCTTGCACAACAGGGTTCGGGGGTTGCCGTGACGCACTTGGGTAGGTTCGTTGAGGTGAGGATGGGGCGCATTCCGATCACTGATGTCCAGCCCGCGGTCGACTGCGGACGTCGCCCGGCGAAAGCGGTGCCGGGGGAGACGGTCCGCATCAGTGCCCTCGTGTTCCGCGAGGGTCATGACGCGGTCAACTGCAACGTGGTTCTGCGAGATCCGGACGGCCGGCATGGGCCGTACACGCCCATGCGTCCTGGCGCACCGGGCACCGACCGTTGGTACGCAGACGTCGTCACCGACCGCCCTGGGGTGTGGTCGTACGCGATCGAGGGTTGGTCCGACCCGATGGCGACGTGGCGGCATGCCGCGGTGGCGAAGATCTCGGCTGCAGAGGGCGGAATGACCGCGGGCGGGGTCCCCCAGGTCACCCAGCAGGACGTCGAGCTGGTTCTCGAGGAGGGTACGAGGATCTTCGAACGCGCCGCCGCAACCGTCCCGCCCCGCCACCGTGGCCTGCTCAAGGACGTCATCATCGCGCTGCGGGACCGGTCCCGGCCAGCACCGGCTCGGCTGGCGGCTGCCACCGCGCCTGAGGTGAGCGCCGTCCTCACGGACAACCCGCTGCGCGATCGGGTCACGACCTCGTCCTGGTTCGTCCTGCAGGTGGACAGGAAGCTGGCCCTCTTCGGCAGCTGGTACGAGTTCTTCCCTCGCTCTGAGGGCGCGCGGTTCGACGAGGAAGCCCAGGCTTGGCGATCCGGGACGTTGGGCACGGCGGCGAAGCGGCTGCCCGCAATAGCGGCGATGGGTTTCGACGTCGTCTACTTGCCACCGATCCACCCGATCGGGATCGCGCACCGCAAGGGCAGGAACAACACGCTCGTCGCGGAGCCGGACGATCCCGGCTCGCCATGGGCGATCGGCGGACCCGAGGGCGGCCACGACGCGATCCACCCCGATCTTGGAACATTCGATCAGTTCGACGCCTTCGTTGCCGAGGCCGCGAAGCACGGCCTCGAGATCGCGCTGGACTTCGCCCTGCAGTGCTCGCCGGATCATCCGTGGGTCAAGGAGCACCCGGAGTGGTTCACGACGCGTGTTGACGGCAGCATCGCCTATGCGGAGAACCCGCCGAAGAAGTACCAGGACATCTACCCGATCAACTTCGACAACGATCCGGAAGGCATCTGCACCGAGGTCGTGCGGATCCTTCGGCTATGGATTTCACACGGGGTGCGTGCGTTCCGGGTCGACAACCCGCACACCAAGCCGCTCGACTTCTGGGAGCGGGTGCTCGCGGAGGTCAGCACGGCCGACCGTGACGTGATCTTCCTCTCCGAGGCCTTCACCAGACCCGCCGTGCTGCAGGGATTGGCGAAGATCGGCTTCCACCAGTCCTACACGTATTTCACCTGGCGCAACAGCAAGGACGAGCTTCAGGCCTATCTGCGCGAGCTGTCGACAGAGACCGCGCATTTCTTGCGCCCGAACTTCTTCGTCAACACGCCGGACATCCTGCACGCCTACCTGCAGTACGGCGGCCTCCCCGCGTTCAAGATCCGTGCTGTGCTCGCCGCCATGACGTCACCGGCCTGGGGGGTCTACTCGGGCTACGAGCTCTCCGAGCACGTCGCCGTACGCCCAGGCAGCGAGGAATACCTGGACTCGGAGAAGTACCAGTACAAGCCGCGCAACTGGGATCGGCCGGACTCACTCGCGCCGTACCTCACGAGGCTCAACGAGATCCGCCGCGCTCACCCGGCCCTCCACGAACTGCGCAACCTGCGGTTCCACTACACGGACAACGACGCGATAATGGTCTTTTCCAAACGGTCACGCCCTGCCGTCGTCGGGGCGGCCACGGGGGACAATCCCGCTCCGAGTTCCCAAGGTTTCGCCGCAGCTGGCGGGGCCCGGTTCGGGCCGGAAGACATCGTGCTGGTCGTGGTCAATCTCGATCCGCACGGCACCCGCGAGGCAACCGTCTCGTTGGACATGCCAGAGCTCGGAATGGACTGGCCCGAGTCGTTCGCCGTCCACGATGAGCTCACTGGCGCGACCTACTGGTGGCGGCAACATGACTATGTCCGGCTCGATCCGTTCGTCGAGCCGGCACACATCCTTACGGTAAGCAGGAACGGCGCATGAGTGAGCGTCAGCGAGCGGATCAGGGTCAGCGAGCCCGGACTGGTGCGGCGACCCGTCTGGGGGTCGGGTGAGCGAAGACGTCGCGAGGAGCGGGCCTCCCAGAACGGCCCAGCACGACACGACCGGGGTCGAGGCGAGGACGGCCCCGGCCGCCGCGAGCAGCACGGAGGCGGGCATCGGCGACCGTACCGCGGTGGTGGATGTCGGAACGTGGACGCGGCCGGAGGTGGCTGAGCCGGCTGTATCGTCCGGCGTCGGCATCGATCCGTTCGCCGATGTCTCGGAGGCCGAGCGGGATCCGCAGTGGTTCAAGCGCGCGGTCTTTTATGAGGTGCTCGTCCGGTCGTTCAATGATTCGAATGGTGACGGCCAGGGCGACCTGCCTGGCCTTACCGCCAAGCTGGATTACCTCGCCTGGCTCGGCGTGGACTGTCTCTGGCTGCCGCCGTTCTATACCTCGCCGATGCGGGACGGCGGCTACGACGTCTCGAGCCACACAGCGATCCAGCCTGAGTTCGGCACGCTCTCGGATTTCATCGAGTTCGTCGACGAAGCGCACCGCCGTGGGATGCGGGTGATCATCGACTTCGTCGTGAACCATACGAGCGATCAGCATCCGTGGTTCCAGGCGTCTCGTGAAGACCCAGAAGGCCCGTACGGCGACTTCTACGTCTGGCGGGACGACGACAAGGGCTACTCAGACGCGCGCGTCATCTTCGTCGACACCGAGACGTCGAACTGGACCTACGACCCAGTACGCCGTCAGTACTACTGGCACCGCTTCTTCTCCCATCAGCCGGACCTGAACTACGAGAACCTGCACGTTCAGGAGTCCGTCCTGGAGGCACTGCGGTTCTGGCTCGACCTCGGCATCGACGGCTTCCGGCTTGATGCTGTGCCCTATCTCTTCGAGGAAGAGGGCACGGACTGCGAGAACCTGCCCGCTACCCACGAGTTCCTCAAGCGGGTCAGGGCCGAGGTGGACCGGCTCTATCCCGACCGGGTGCTGCTCGCGGAGGCCAACCAGTGGCCTGGCGACGTCGTCGACTACTTCGGAGACCCTGTCGAAGGCGACGAGTGCCACATGGCCTTTCACTTCCCGGTGATGCCACGGATCTTCATGGCGGTTCGCAGGGAATCGCGCTATCCGATCTCGGAAATCATGGCGCAGACGCCGGAGATCCCAGCGAACTGCCAGTGGGGCATCTTCCTGCGTAATCATGACGAGCTGACACTCGAGATGGTCAGCGACGAAGAGCGCGACTACATGTGGGGGGAATATGCCAAAGATCCGCGGATGAAGGCGAATATCGGCATCCGCCGGCGGCTCGCCCCGCTGCTCGAGAACGACCGCAACCAGCTCGAGCTGTTCACCGCGCTCCTGCTTTCGCTGCCCGGCTCACCGGTCCTGTACTACGGTGACGAGATCGGCATGGGCGACAACATCTGGCTAGGCGACCGCGACGGTGTCCGCACCCCGATGCATTGGACGCCCGACCGCAACGCAGGATTCTCCACCTGCGACCCGGGGCGCCTCTTCCTCCCAGTGATCATGGATCCGGTCTACGGCTACCAGGCGCTGAATGTCGAGGCAGAGTTGCGCAACTCGACCTCGTTCCTGCACTGGACGCGCCGCATGGTGGAGGTACGCAAGCAGAATCCAGCTTTTGGGCTCGGCTCGTTCACGGATCTCGGGGGCAGCAACCCGAGCGTGCTCGCCTACGTCAGAGAGTTCGGTGACGATCTCGTGCTGTGCGTGAACAACCTGTCCCGTTTCGCGCAACCAGTCGAGCTCGACCTGCGTAAATGGGAAGGGATCGAGCCGGTAGAACTGCTCGGCGGGGTGCGCTTCCCGCGGATCGGCGAGCTGGCATACCTGCTCACAATCGCTGGGCACGGTTTCTATTGGTTCCGGCTGCCGAGGGAAAGCAATACCCCATGACTGAATGGGCACTCGACCCGCGCGCACTCATGGAGATCCTGCGTGAATGGTTGCCACGGCAGCGTTGGTACGCGGCAAAGGGTCGAGATGTCCGGAACCTCACGGTCAGCTCCTACGAGGTTGTCGCGGGCGGTGAACCAGCGCTACACCACGCGATCGTGCGCGTCGATGGCGATAACTACCAGCTCTTCCTCGGCCTGCAGGGCGAGGAGGTTCCACACCGGATCGAGCATGCCGTCATCGGCTGGCTGCCCACCGCGGACGACGGCCGAATGGTCGCGGTCTATGACGCGCTGCACGATACGGAGCTGACCGCCGTATTGCTCGACCGGCTCACTCAGCTACCCGATGCAGTCGTGCCGAGCAATCTGCAGTCACTTGTGGTGCAGGCCGAACAGTCCAATACCTCGCTCATCTTCGGCCACGAGTTGATCCTCAAGGTGTTCCGGCGCATCTCCCCTGGGATCAACCCCGACTTCGAGCTCACCACCGCACTGGCTCGCCGGGGCTGCAAGCGCATCCCGCGCCCACTCGCTTACCTCGAGACATCGGTCGAAGGGGAGCCGACCACCGCGGCGATTCTCACCGAGTACCTGCGTACCGCGGTCGACGGCTGGGAACTGGCCAAGACCAGCGTGCGCGACCTGTTCGCGGAGGCCGATCTGCACGCGGACGAGGTCGGCGGCGATTTCGCGAGT
>DASYTV010000239.1:0-8012 GCA_036001885.1 Actinomycetes bacterium | reverse complement strand
TCGTCACCACGGTCGATCTCGAAGGTCCACCCACCGTACTTGTAGTCCTCCCCGCCACCCGGTGCCTCGATGACCCCGTCGAGCGAGATGAACTCGGTCACGACTATCCGGCCCATGACGTCCTCCTCGGTGCGACTCAATGCTGGTGGGACCGACGGGCGCGCGAAAACTCATCGGCACCCGGCACGGAAGCATTCCAGGACGGGAATCAGGCCCCGATCGGCTCATCCGCGAGCGTCAGCACGCAACCTCGCGAATCGGCTCGGATCGACCTGGAGTGCCGGTTCTGCGGGTGGCCTCGGCCAAGCCGCGGGTGTGGACTCGGCGCTACCTGTCGCGCCTAGCCAGCGGCACCTCGACCACCGGGGTCATCCGTGATGTCAACGAATAGAACCGTACTACAGCGCAGTCAGAAGATGCCTAGAAGCGCGGAAGACTCCATCGGGTGGCGCCGGCTGGCGGGCCCACCGCCGCACCGAAGAGAAGCAAGACGTCAGCACCGGCCTAGCTCCAGGCCTCCGAACTACCCGCTATGCCCCGATAAGGCGCGGTGACGACGCCATCTAACCATCGCGCCAGCCTGCCGTACTGCCACCGACCGCGATGCCGGAACTGCGAAACGGGCACCAGGGATGAGGCGACGCCAAGCCGGCAACCTTGATCAAGAGGCGCCAACAAGTGCTGGCTCCGCGCTTCGTGTCACCGTCAAGGCACCGGCAACCAGCCGCCAAACGCCTGGAGTCGATGACCGGCCCACCACCGCGAGCACCCGCATCGGAGGCGGCCCTGCCGGGCCGGGCGGCGTCGAGCTGGTCGCCATGACCTGGACCGCTCGTACCGCCGCCGCGCCTCGTCCAGGTCCAGCGAGAGCCCGCGGGCGGTGGTGATCCGCTCGGTCCATGCCGCCGAGTCCTCCGGATCGATCGCGACCGCGTCGGCGAGAATCCGCTCAGCTCGCCCGAGGTAGTCCAGGAACACGCGCCACTGCGCCTGCGAGACCTGGCTGGCCCAGGCCCGGGTGCGCGCCTTCCAGCCGATGACGATGAACCGCGACCCGAGCAACGTTCTGGCCAAGGCAGAGTCGCGGTGCGTGTCGACCGCCTTTTGCAGGAAGCGCTCGCTGCCCGCCGAGTACGCGACGAGCTGGACGGCCGTCGAGCGGTCGGCGCGGGGCGGAAGAGCGTCGAAGTACGCCTCGACGCCACTCCAGTCACCGGCCCGCGTCGCCCGCCGCAACACGGCCAGATCGGGATAGCAGGCAACCAAGTCCGTCCGCACCCGGTTCCCGAGCAACAACGGCAAGATCACGCACGCGGTCATACGGCGATACCTCGCTTCCGTGCGGCCCGCCAAGACCGACAATCACTCCGCTGACCAATGCACGACGGCGAATGCGCCACGCCGACCGTGACAGGAGCCGACCGGCGGCCGGCCCCTCGTTGCCGCGGAGTCAGCAACGATCAGCAGCCGCCCAGCGGAGCAGTCTTGGGCGATGCCCCGCCGGGGACGTCGAAGGAGTCAGACGTACGATGTTTGTCCGTCCTTTAGAAGAGCCCGTCCGGCTGCGCGCAAGTTTGCATCCGGCATTCGGACTCGATTCGGCCTGCACGTCGCGTTCACCCGGATTGGCGGCCGAGTCTCCGTTGGCCTGAGACCCTGGGTCGCGGCATTCCCGCGCACCTTTTGAGGTCTTGGAAGGCGGGACCGATGCAAGAATCGGCATTTGTCCACAACAGACGGCGATCATGTGGCGGCCGCGTCCCGTCGACTCGCCACGATCGCAACATCCCGAACGGCTACGTCAGGTATCCGAACTAGGCGTGACCAGTGACGTTTCGTTTGCTATCTCGAGGTACAGAGGTTGCTGTACCGGCGCGCATCGTCCAATCCCGACCATGGTCTCATTGAGCCGTATGTACGGAGAGAAGTAGGCGCCGTCCAACGGGAGCCCGATCTGTACCTGCCTGAATGATCCATCCTTTTCCTTGTCAAGCATCGAGAGGTTCTGGACCGCTGCTGACGAGACACCAACGTGGTCAGACCCGGCTGCTCTCTCATATGCCTCTCGGGCCATGTCCATTTTTCCCCCGCGGGAGAGCTGTACCCCGAGGTTGAACGCGGCGGCAGCGGCCGCGGTCTCCACCTCTGACCGAAGGGTGCGACGCCATGCCGCCTTCGCCTGTCTGGCGTCGCCGCGGCTGGCGTACACCACGCCCAGGTTGTTTCTGCACTCCTCCGAGTAGGGCCCGGCACGGAGGCCGACCCCTCGCATATACGCGACCTCGGCGGAACGCGAGCGACGTTGGGACCCATAGACCACACTGAAATGGTCGTACATGACGCCGAGATTGAGCCAAGAACGAGCCGCGACCTCCCCCTCGCCAAACTTTGCCGCGCTGCGCAGCAGTTCCGCTGCCTTTTCCCTTCTCGCTCCGATCCGCATGCTCAGGGTTCCCAGGTTGTACTCGATCTCGGAGGCCAGCGTCCGGTCGGCCAAAAGAAGTGCCATGCGATATAGCCGAACCGACCTGTCGAGTCGTTCCTGCCGGGCCGCTCGGCAAGCCGACTCGGCAAGTCGTCTGGCGGAGTCGCTGAAAAGGCCGGGGCTCATGCGAGCGGCTCAGAACAGCGCGACTATTGCGGTAACGAGCTTGACGACGGGGCCGCCGATCTCGCCGACCAGTTCAGCCGCCCGCTTCAAACCGTTCCCGAACGCCTCGAGAACGCCTTTTCGAGGACGCTCCGACGTAGCTTCCTGTGTGAAATCGTTGAGATCACGACCTGCCGCGGTCGCAGCGGACTCAGGAAGCCTCTTCACAACCTCCGAGACCGCGGCCACGAGCTGCGCAAGAAGCGCCTTGAGTTGCTCGTTGGCGTCGGAGGTTTCAATCCGCTTGAAGCTGTCCGTAATCTTGCTGTCGATGCCCACAATACCGGTGATGGAACCTCCGACGTCTCCGATGCGGACGTTCTTGCTCTGGTCGCTCACCGAAATCACCTCGCCGAGGTACGCTCGTTCGATATGCACCGATAATGGGCCCGTCTGACCCAGAGTGTCCGCGACATATCCTTCGACCAGCCTCGAAACGTGTCTGCGGGCATCCGAAAGGCTCTGCTGAAGACTTGGCACATCGCCTTCGGCAACGAGGTCGTCGTAACCATAGGCGATATGCAGTATTTCCGACTGTTGGACATCGTATCGTACGTCCTTGCGCAATGCCTGAACGGCCTGAGTCAGAAACCTTTGCAGACGGTCAGAGGCGTCGGTACCCCGTTCGACCGTCAACTTGCCCTGTGCGAGCAGGCGCAGGGTTTGACGCAGGATCTCGCGCTCGGCATGGAGCCGGAAGAGGTGTATTCGCAAGGACCGAAGGTCGTTGGGAGCCGCGTTCCGGCCGACGCCCATTGCCCAGACGTTGATCAATCTGTTTCCATGCCAAAGCTTGAGGTGGTTGAGCGAGACGCCGCGAAGCGGCTGACTCACCGTTGTGACGGCGTCGTTTTCTCGCCAGTAGCCTCGGGGGCACTCCAGCAGAACGAGCATCCGGCCCGGGGTCAACCAGCTCTTGTCCAGGAGTCCGGTCTTGACGGCCGACGACGAGCTGGTGCAGTTGAGGAGCGCGGTCGCCAACGGACTGTCGATCTGCGCCAACCGGATGCTGCCGGGGCGGTCGGCTTGCGGAACCGAAACCTGCAGGTCGAGCACATAGCGGAGCAGCTCGACCAGGCCGTCGGCATTCGCGTACAAGCGCCGGCCCAGCCGGTCAAGAGTATTGTTTCGCGCCGCCCGCCGGGTGAGCCCCAGCTCGAACCGGAGCATGCCGTTGCCGTTGCCGTAAAGGCGGCGGAACCGGCACAGCAGGCCCTGGTTCCTCAATCCTGGGGCAAATCGTACGGCCTGGGAGGCGTCGCAGTACGAGTTCTCCCCCGGCCAGACGCCCGGAGAACCGCGCGGCCGCGGGTAAATGCCACCCACCGAGCGCACGAACTGCCGGCCGGGCTCAGCGTCTGGCCAGGTGGGTAGGGTAAGGCGATACGTCTGGCCCGGACAAAAGAGCCGGATGTCGGCGAAAGGCACCTGTAGGGCAAAGAATATCGGCGGTAACACAGCTGCCCCTTGAGTTACCTCCCCGTCGACAAGCGTTGGGAGGGAGCCATCCATGCCAAGCATGGACCGCCTGGCACCGAGGTCTTCTTTCGGCACCGTGGCTCCGTGATCCGCTGTCGCGGATCCACGGTACCGAGTTACACGAATATACGCTCAAACGTTGCGTGTCTGAAGGAGGTCGGGTAACGGCCGCCGCGGCAGCTACCGACGGTGGGCGGTTACAGCCGGGACGCGTCCATCCACCTCGGGACGAGATGCATACGCCTACAACGACGGCCCGGACGGTGTCAGCGTGTCCCCCCGCTCTGTACGCACAGCGAGCGCTGCCGGTTCGGCGCGGACATCGCCCGCTGCGTAGCCCGGATGACGCCTGCCTCAACTGCCGACCGGCCCCGCCGGAGACGAGCCGAGCACCTGCACCACGGCCTCGTCAACCACGGATCCGGTTCAGCCACCAAGTAGCTCAGGGCTGTGAGGGTCTTGCGGGTGGTCGCGAGGTCGGCCAGCTCGGACTCGGCGCGGGCGAGTTGCTCGGTCAGCGCGGCGATCTGCTCGCCCGGCGCCCCTGCGATCGCGGACGGCAGCGGCCTCGCCAGCGCTTCACCCGATCGAAGGGGTCCGCACGGCGCCCTTGCCGATGCACCCGACGACCGCGAGCCGGCCACCGAATCCACATCGCAGCGGAGTACGAGAGCATCGCGATCGCCGAGGGACTCGGCGACCGTGTGAGCGCACTACGCGAAGCCGAATCCGAACACAAGCTCGACGTCTACCGCAACCTCGGCCTGAGCCTCACCTACGACCCGGAAACACGAACGGTGCGGGCAGATATCGATCTTGCCACGCACCGTCGGGATTTGGTTCGTGTCCGGAGATCGACACGAACCAATACCCCATTAATGCCGATTTTGGATCTCGACCTGAGTTTAAACTAGACACTCTGCGATTGCTGGCCACTCCCGACCGAGCGCCAGACCAAGTAAAACTACGAGACGATCGGTGGGACACCACGCAAGGGCGGTCCCCCACCGAACTAAATGCAGGCCTATCCCGGTTGACTGGCAATCGCGCTTCCGCACGAAAAGTGGCCAGTGGTGGAAACGCCAGTCGGCGCACCGCTCGAACTCTGTCTCGAATTGTGATAATGGACCGGGTTCGCAGGCGTCGTACCGCTCGACGCACCTGCCGGCATCCGGATCTGCTTGATATGCGGGTAATCCTCGCGACCTGAGAGTGCGGTCCCGTAAGAACTCGGTCGCGCGCCGGCCAACACGTCGGGTAACTTCCTGGCCTCGGACACAACCTTCGAGGATGACGTGCGGGTTGGCGGTGTACTGGGCGGCGCGGTGATCGAGACGGCGTAGCAGGGTCGCCCAGGTGGCGGGATCCAGCGGCACGGGGTGCGGTCGTTCGCCCAGACGCACGCTGCAGCGGGCTTGGTCAATGTTGTCGACGCGCAGCAGGCGGGCTTCTTGGCTGGAGGCGGCATGCAGCAGTGCGAGCATGCCGACGAGGGCCTCATGCGGGTGGATTTCGGGCTCGGCGCTCGTCCAGCGGTGGAACAGCTGGCGCCGCTGCGGGAGAGTCAGCGTCCGGCCGCGGAAGGTCTTGTTCTGCTTGGCTTTCAGGCTGGTGGTCGGGTCGATCAGAACCATGGGAGCGGTGCGCGAAGCGGAAGAGCTGGCGCAGCACGGTCAGTCGCCGGTGGCGGGCTTTCGGCGCGGTGGCCAGGAATGCCTCGACGTCGCGCAGTCGACCACTGCCCAGTCGTTCCTGCTGCGCTGGTTGGAAATTACAGTCCCTTGGGCTGGAGGTGAGAACGATGGACGAAGCCGGCGGCTTGTTCCGGGTGATGGATATCCGTGATGCCGTCGGCGCGATGGCCGACGGCGAGCCCGTCGGTCCCCAGGCTGGTCCCGGTCGTGCGCGCGGCCGTCACCGGGCGGTGCCGGACGTCCGATCGCGGCGAACGGCAGTTCGTTGTCGATATCAGCGGATGCGGGCTGCTCAACGTCGGCACCGAGGAGTTGATCTGGCCACGACATCCCGACGATGACGGCGGTGATGCCGACGCGCCGTTACGCGTCCTCACCGACGTGAGCTCTGGGAGCGGACCCGTCTGCGGTGGGACGAGGAACAACCCCGGCAGTCGGCGGCGTTCGTGTGGCGGGTTGCCGTCCCGCTCAGCAGACGGCTCGGGATCACCGCGGCCTGGCAGTAGACGGTGCACAGGTGGGCCCGTGCCGGCCTGCCTTCGCGATTGGCCGGCTGACCTACGAGTGCCAGATGACGAGTCCGTCGCCCGGTTGATGGGCGTCGAGTGCCTCGAACATCGCGGCGAGACCGTCAAGTCCGGCCGTCGTTGGCCCGGACCACGGGTCGGTGAAGTAGAACCTGGTGCCCTCGGCCGTGCCGTCACCTTGGGCGCCGTTGAGGACGACCGCGTGCGAGCCGCCGTTGATGCACAACCACAGCGGGCCGTACGACTCCAGCAACTCTGCCCAGCCCTGCACGTTCATGCACGCCGACGCGCTCTCCCGCAGGTTGAAGTGGTGCGCCGCATTGGTCACGTCCTGCCAGCTTTCCGCGGCAGCAATGTCCACACCGACGGCGTTGCTCACGTCGGCCGGGGTGAGGTTGGAACCGTCACGGTAGTTGATGACGACCGCGAACGAGGTCGCCCAGCACGAGTGGTCGGTGGGCTGGCTCATGCCGCCGACTTCATAGACGACATCAACCGGGGTGGATCCCGCGTCGTCCGGGCCGGCGGCGCCGGTCGCGTCGGACTGCGCTATCGGCTGCCAGGCCGTGCCGTCCCACCAGTAATTGCCGTCCAGCGAGATCTGGCCCGCCTCACCGGTCGACGAGCTAACGGGCTGCCACTGCGCGCCGTCCCACCAATAGTTGCCGTCCTCGGAAAGCTGCGCGCCGGCTGGCATGGTCATCCGTATCGACCCTCTCCCGGTCACGACCACCGTCCTCGAGGTGGAAGGGTCTGGCCAGGACGGCGAGGGTGAAGGCGGGGGCGGCTCGCAATTCCCTTTGATGCAGGAAATGCTGCCCAGTCCGTCGCCGACCGGGCGACAGGACGGTCGGAGACGACCATCGTCGATCGCGGCGTGTCCGACACGGGGAATTCGTCGTCATCCGTACCCGACGTCCGCGGCCGTTGTCCGCCACCGCGGTATTGGCGCTTGCGCCCACGCCCGCCCACTGGAAACCGGCCGCACCGCCGCAACCAACGGTTTGGCAATGCCCGCTGTTTGCCGACGACACTGCCGCAAGGCGCGGAAGCCACTATTTACGACTAATCATCCGATATCCGGACATGGTCTGAGCTGCGGTGCAGGACGGCAGCCACCGTCGATCATGGACGGTTGTGAACCAACATGACGCATCGTTTGCGGCCGGATGCAAAGTTGTTGGACGAGCCGACTGCCCGCCGCGGTCGACGAGGCCGTGCGCTGGTTCATCGGCGACGTCGCGGTCGCACCGGCCCGCCTGGTCCGCCGGGGCGTACCGGCGGGTCACCCTGACCAGAGCGATCCATCAAGCCGACCGGGAGACCGCGACCGAGCCGGTGTACGACTTTCCTGGCGAGAGTACCGGTCATCGGACTCTGTCCCCTTGGTTATTGTGTCCGACTGGCCGGAGAACCGTCGTGCCATGGTCTTCACGGCCAACGTGCACAGTCGGGTACGAGTGAACGTGCACAATGGCGCGGCGTGTCGCGGCCTCAGGCCCGGAACGTGTGGCGGTAGGCGTCCGGCGGTACGCCGATCGTGCGGTGGAAGTGGCGGCGCAGTGTCGTCGCCGTGCCCATGCCCGCGGCCGAGGCGATGGTGTCGACGCTGTCGTCGGTGGTCTCCAGCAGCTCCTGCGCGCGGCGGATCCGCTGCGTCAG
>DASYTV010000238.1:0-5096 GCA_036001885.1 Actinomycetes bacterium | reverse complement strand
GACATGGGCGCGGTCGATCTCGTCGTTCAGGTCGAGTCGCCGCCCTCCGTCGCCGCCGGCATGCAGCGGGTCGGCCGCGCCGGGCATCAGGTCGGAGCAGTCTCGCGCGGGATCGTGTTCCCGAAGTACCGCGGCGACCTCGTTCAAACCGCCGTGGTGGCCGAGCGGATGACCGCTGGACAGATCGAGGAGATCAGTTATCCGCGGAATCCACTCGACGTGTTGGCGCAGCAGGTCGTGGCGATGACCGCGATGGATGACTGGCAGGCGGATGAGCTGCTCGCGCTCGTCCGCAAGGCGGCGTCCTTCGCAACACTGCCGCAGAGCGCTTTCGAGGCAGTACTCGACATGCTGGCCGGCCGCTACCCGAGCGACGAGTTCGCCGAGCTGCGCCCGCGCCTGGTCTGGGACCGCGTGACCGGCATGCTCACCGCCCGCCCGGGCGCCCAGCGGCTCGCCGTGACAAGTGGAGGCACCATCCCTGATCGGGGGCTCTTCGGGGTTTTCCTGGTCGGAGAGCGAGCCAGCAGGGTCGGGGAACTCGACGAGGAGATGGTGTACGAATCCCGGGTCGGCGACATCTTCACGCTCGGGTCGACGAGCTGGCGGATTGAGGACATCACGCATGATCGGGTCCTCGTATCTCCGGCGCCTGGACTGCCGGGTCGGCTGCCGTTCTGGAAGGGCGACGCAGTCGGTCGCCCGGTGGAACTCGGGCGCGCCATCGGCGCGTTCCTGCGTGAGGTCGGCCGGCTCTCGCCCGAACAGGCGCGGGAGCGCATCACCCGCGCTGGGCTCGACCAGTGGGCGACCGACAACCTGCTCGCCTATCTCGATGAACAGCGCCAGGCAACCGGTCACGTGCCGGACGACCGGACCATGGTGGTGGAGCGCTTCAGGGACGAGCTCGGCGACTGGCGAGTCGCCGTTCACTCACCGTTCGGTGCACAAGTTCATGCGCCCTGGGCGCTAGCGATCGCCGGTCGATTGCGGGAACGCTTCGGTGTCGACGTGGCGGCCATGCACTCGGACGACGGCATCATCCTGCGGTTGCCCGACACCGAGGAGCGGCCGCCTCCTGATCTCGCCTCCTTCGAGCCGGAGGAGGTTGAGCAGCTCGTGACGGCCGAGGTGGCTGGCTCGGCATTGTTCGCTGCACGCTTCAGGGAGTGCGCCGCCCGCGCGCTGCTGCTCCCACGCCGGCAGCCCGGCAAGCGCAGCCCGTTGTGGCAGCAACGGCAACGCTCGGCGCAACTGTTGGCAGTCGCAAGCCGATATCCGCAGTTCCCCGTCGTACTCGAGACCATGCGCGAGTGCCTGCAAGACGTCTTCGATGTCCCTGGCCTCGTGCAGATCATGCGCGACCTGCAGGCGCGGCGAGTGCGTTTCGTCGAGGTGGAGACCGCGGCACCGTCGCCGTTCGCGCGGTCCCTGCTGATGGGCTACGTCGCGGAGTACATGTACGAGGGCGACTCGCCGCTGGCCGAGCGCCGGGCACAAGCACTTGCGCTCGACACCGGACTGCTGGCCGAGCTGCTCGGCCAGGCAGAGCTTCGCGAGCTGCTCGATCCACGGGTGCTCGACCAGATCGAGGCCGAGCTGCAGCGACTGACTCCCGGCCGCCGGGCCCGGACTGCAGAGGAGGTGGCTGATCTGCTGCGGCTTCTCGGCCCGCTCGGCACGCGCGAGCTCGCTGACCGCTGCGAGCCCGACGGGAAACACAGCCACGCCCAGCAATGGCTTGACGAGCTGGCTGCCGCCCGCCGAGCGATCCCGGTACGGATCGGTGGTCAGGACCAGTGGTCGGCGATAGAGGACGCCGGTCGCCTTCGCGATGCGCTCGGTGTCCCGCTCCCTGTTGGCATCCCCGAGGCCTTCCTCGAGCCGGTGCGCGATCCGCTCGGTGACCTGGTTTCGCGCTATGCCCGTACTCATGGTCCGTTCAGCGCAGCCGCAGCGGCGGACCAGCTGGGTCTCGGTGTTGCTGTTGTCAGCGACACGCTGCGCCGGCTGGCGGCGGTCGGTCGCGCGGTCGAGGGCGCATTCCGGCCAGGCGGCTCTGGGACCGAGTGGTGCGACCCAGAGGTGCTCCGCCGGATCCGCCGTGCTTCGCTCGCCGCGCTGCGCAAGGAGGCCGAGCCGGTACCCGCGACGGCACTGGGCCGGTTCCTGCCGGTCTGGCAGAGCATTCGTGGACAGGGCTTGCGTGGCGTTGACGGCGTACTGCGCGCAGTGGAGCAGCTCGCCGGCGCACCGATCCCAGCGTCGGGCCTGGAGCGGCTCGTGCTGCCCGCACGAGTCGTGGACTATGCCCCGCCGCTGCTGGACGAGCTGTGTGCCGCAGGTGAGGTCGTCTGGTCCGGCCAGGGTGCGCTCCCCGGTGACGATGGCTGGATCTCGCTCTATCCGGCGGAGCTCGCCCCTTTGTTGCTGCCGCCACCGAGTGAGGATCTCTCGCTCACCCCGCTGCACTCCCAGATACTGGCTGCACTCGGCGACGGGCGAGCCCTGTTCTTCAGGCAGGTCTCCGATCGAATCGGCTCGCTGGAGGACAAGGCACTGGCAACCGCGATCTGGGATCTCGTCTGGTCCGGGCGACTGACCAACGACACGCTCGGCCCCGTGCGGACACTGGTTGCGAGCGGTCGGCCGGCACATTCGGTGCGGCGACCGGTTCCGCGAGGCAGATATTCACGCTACGGGCGACCGAGCGTCGGGCGCGCACCGATGCCGAGCCGGGCCGGCCCACCTGCCCTAGCAGGGCGGTGGTCACTTCTGCCCGAGCGCGATGCGGATCCCACCCGGAGAGGACACGCTCTCGCCGAGACGCTGCTCGACCGTTATGGCGTGCTCACCAGAGGTTCCGTGGTGGCCGAACGGCCGGCCGGCGGTTTCGCCGCGATTTACCGTGTGCTCACGGCTTTCGAGGAGGCCGGGCGGGCGCGACGCGGCTACTTCGTCGAGGGTCTCGGCGCCGCTCAATTCGCGATGCCTGGCGCGGTGGACCGTCTCCGGCTGCTGGCGGGCAGTGCCAAGGCCGAGGAGCCTACGCAGGGAGCGCCGAGCCGGACCGAGGACGATGCACTCGTGCTGGCGGCGACCGATCCGGCCAATCCCTACGGCGCGGCCCTTCCCTGGCCGGAGCGACCCGGGGAGGTGGCAAGCGGTC
Organism: Actinomycetes bacterium; assembly: GCA_036001885.1. Lineage (GTDB taxonomy): Bacteria > Actinomycetota > Actinomycetes > JAKEEW01 > JAKEEW01 > DASYTV01. Next base: position 1,927 of record DASYTV010000238.1, on the reverse strand, counting down.
ACAAGCCGGGCCGGAAGGCAGGCGCGCTGGTCGTCCTCGTCGATGGGCGGCTCGCACTGTACGTCGAGCGAGGTGGCCGCACGCTGTTGACCTGGAGCGACGACCACGCGGTCCTCCAGCCCGCGGTCGATGGTCTGGCGCTCGCGATCAGGGACGGAGCGCTGGGCAAGCTGACGGTCGAACGCGCCGACGGAGAAGGCATCCTGACCTCGCCCCTTGGCCGGGCTTTGGAGGCAGCCGGCTTTCACGCCACCCTACGCGGCCTGCGCCTGCGCGGATAGTCGCTCGGCAACCCAAGCCGCGCCCAGCCAAATGCCAGCGAGAAGCCATCGCGGTGCAGCCGGGACCGGCACGGAATGGACTTCCTCGGTCGGGAGATCGTCCGGTCGAAGTCCGGGGCCATCGCCTGTCGCCCGATCTGCGCAGAGACACGCCAGCGGGTCCAGTGGTGCCGGGGTCCCGACTCCTTCTGCGAGCCGACCAGGGGGACGACGCCGGCACCACGTCATGCCCCGCATGGCCTGTCTGGCGTCCTATACGGCGAGCATCCGGTCGAGCAGCGCGTGGTAGCGCCGCATCAGAGTTCGGAGTCGTTCGGTGTCCGGCTCACCGCCGTCCGCGTCCCCCCTGGGCCCGTCATCGTTCAGGGCGCCAACCTGATCCCGGAGTAGCGACGCCACCCGGTCGACAGCGAGTGAGACTAGCTCAGCCGCGTCGTCGACTGCCTGGCGAGGATCGTCGACGAACCCCAGCTGGACCTCACGCCAGCGGATCCTCAGTCGGTACGTCTCCGCGCTTGGCAGCAACGCCCCAGCATCCTCCACGTCGGGTGTCTCTCCGCCGCCCGGCGCTTCATCAGACGGCTGCCCGCCTGGTAGGGCGGCGGCAGCCGGCACCGCAGCCCGTATGTCGGCGCGTTCAGCCGCATCAGCACGACTGCTATCAGCCGCCGTCCGATCGACACCCTCATCGGCACGGGCCAAGCGCTCGTCGGCAGCCTCGCCGCTGATGTCGGACGTCTCGGCGAGAGCCGTCGCGGATCGCGGGGACTGCCGATCCAGATCGCCCGCCCCGCGGTCGCCATCGCCCCGCTCGCCTTCGTCCATGCCGCGCGGCTCATCGGCCGTATCGATGGCATCGTCAGGAGCCGCAGGGCTTGGTACTGCGGTCATGTCGTCCGGGCTGTCGGAGAAGCGGGCCGCCTCCTCGTCGCCAGGAGAGCCAAAGCTGTCCCTGACGACCGGCTCCTGACCCCCGCGGTCACCGTCGGCGGAGTCGTCGCCGGGGTTGTCCTCGGCCCGGTGGTCGTCGGCCGCGCCATCCGGTGCCGCCGCTCCCTCCTCGGCGACCGCTTCTGAGGTTCGCTGGTCCGGATCAGCGACCAGAGGCCGGTGTGCGGCCGGATCGCGGATCGTGTCCTCGGTCTCCGCCACCGGCTCCGGACCATCCTCGCGATCTCTGACATCAGCGATGTCCGAGTCCGGATCGAACAAGCGGTCCCGAGGGTTCTGCTCCGTGCTCACGTCAGACCCCCCGGGTCTGGTCGTCGCTCGCGGTCCTGGAGTCCCTGCCTCGCTCGGAGTCCGCCATGCTCTCCTGCGCCTCATCGGTCACTGCCCGTCGGCGCTCCCCGGCCTGCCGATCGGCCGCCTCGGCGTCCACTCGCTCGGACGCCTCCGACTCCACCGGCCCTGCAGCCTGGTACGCGTCGCGCGTCTCAGGATTCTCGTCGACCTCCAAGAGCTCATGGAAGAGCGCCCGGTAGTCGACCATCGCATTGCGTAGCTCCTCGGTCGACGCGCCGTCCTGACCGGCGCGCACGCTGACCTGGTGGGCGCTGCGGTAGCGGTTGAGCGTGCGGCTGTGCTCGACGGACAGGTCAGCGATTCGCTGCTCGTCATCTTCGTCGGCCGGATAGCCACGGTCG
>DASYTV010000237.1:0-2649 GCA_036001885.1 Actinomycetes bacterium | reverse complement strand
GCGGTTTGTACCTGATCTCGCGCGTGCCCGTCGACGGCTCGTATGTCGCCGACCTGCTCCCCGGTCTGATGGTCGTGTCGATCGGCCTCGGTGCCGTGTTCGTCGCCATCACCACGGCCGCGAACGCCGGTGTCTCCACCGACAAGGCTGGACTCGCCGCCGCGCTTCTCAACGCCTCCCAACAGGTCGGCGGCGCGCTCGGGCTCGCGATCCTCTCGGCGATCGCCACGTCGCGCACCAACCACATGCTCGACCGGGGCACACCGGTGGCCGACGCGCTCACCTCGGGCTTCCACCGCGCACTGCTGGCCGGCGCCGTCTTCGTGGTCGCCGCCGCGATCATCGCACTGCGCACTAGCAACACCCGCGGCGAGACAGATGAACCCAACGCGGAGCCGGAGCCGGAGCCGGAGCTCGAGCCGCTGGCTGCAGCCGCTTGACTCCGCCGCCGCACACGCAGCCATCCCGCCACCAACCACCCAGAGGAGACAAGATGTCCAACGGCAATGCCTGGTATGAACGGACCCCGCTCAGCGGCGACGTCGACTTCACCATGACTACATCGCGCACGAGGGAGAGCAGCATGCGCGAGCTTGACCTGTCGGCCGGGACGATCCAGTACGAGGATACCGGCGGCCACGGGCCCGTCGTCGTATTGCTGCACGGGCTCATGATGGACGCGTCGCTGTGGGGGGACGTGATCGCAGACCTCGCCGTCGACCACAGGTGCGTGGCGCCGGTGCTGCCGCTCGGCGCGCACCGGCATGCGATGCGCTCCGACGCTGACCTGTCCCTGCGCGGAATGGCCAGCCTCGTCGCGGAGCTACTCGACCGACTCGACCTGGATGACGTCACCCTCGTCGGCAACGACACCGGCGGGGCGATCGTCCAGCTGCTCATGAGCGACGGCGCCGCCCGTGTCGGCCGCGTCGTACTCGCCTCCTGCGACGCGTTCGACAACTTCCCGCCGGGGCTCACGGGGAAGACACTGGTGCTGACCGGGAAGCTGTCGCCGGCGATGTTCGGCTTGTTCATGCAGCAGATGCGGCTTCGGATGATCCGGCGGCTCCCAATCGCGTTCGGGTGGCTGACCCGGCGAGGAGATGCTGTCACCGCCCGATGGATGCGGCCGGTGCTGAAGCAGCCTGCGATCCGTCGCGATGCCGTCCGTGTCCTGCGCGCGATCGCGGCCGAGCCGTGGCTCCTGCTGGATGCTGCCGACAGCCTGTCGAGCTTCGACCGTCCCGCTCTCGTGGTCTGGGCGACCGACGACCGCGTGATGCCACGCGAGCACGGCCGGCTGCTCGCTGAGCTCCTGCCGCAAGGACGGCTGGTCGAAATGGACGACAGCTACACCCTCATCCCACTCGACCAGCCGGCGCGGTTCGCCGAGGCCGTCCGGGAGTTCACCCTTGCATCCGACCGGGCCTAGCCGTACGGCCCGGATCCGTCCGATCTCGTCCAAGGAGTAGCTGTGTCCTACCTCAGTACCGCACTGGTCTTGCAGGCGGAAGAGGCGGCCGCTCCCGAATCCGTCGCTGACCTGATCGCGATCCTGACGCCAGGCGTCGAGCGGTTCGACTACTTGCGGGTGCTGGGACGCATTCAGCGTGATCTGAAGTCATTCGACACTCTCTTGCCCGAGCAGGAGCGCTAGCACGTGCATTTCCTGGACGTCACCGACTGGCAGACGATCTGTACCCGCTGACCCCTTTCTGAAAGAGGACCCATGACTTCGCCTCCCGTTATCAAACGATCGCGTCCCGCCGAAGCCGCACTCGCGGATCCCGACGAGACGATGACGATGCAAATCACTCGACTCGTTGGCCTGGTGTTCAGCGGCCTCTTCGCGGGCTTCCTCGTCGCGGTGCTCGTCTTGGAGAACTCCCTGCGATCCTTCGACGGCCCCGATTACACCCAGATCCGCCAAGCGGAGCTCGAAGATCTGGACCGGCTCGCCGCCGCGACCTTGATCCCTGCGACGATCGCCACAGTGATCTTGGTGATCTTCTACTTCCAGACCCGCTCCCGGTCTCGCTGGCTCGCGCTGGCCGCGGTCACCCTGATGGCCGCGGTCTTCGTGGTGACCTTGACCGTCAACCTCCCGATCAACGGCGACCAGCTCGACTGGTCCGCCCACGCGCCGCCCGCGGACTGGGCGGACGTCCGGGACCGCTGGCAGATTGCCCATGCCGTCCGGACCGTGGCCGCCGGCGTGGCCTTCGGCCTGCTGGCGATGGCGGCGTCGGCTCGGCCGAGAGTCCCGGGTCAGACTCGCCGAAAGCAGGCCATGTCCATCGATCCCCAGCTCGACAACGACCACAGTGAGGCTCGAACGCCGCTCACCTCTCGCCGTCGCGGCAGCTCCGCGGTTGACCCGGGTCCGGTGCGCCGTGGGCCGCAGACCTGAGAACAGAGCCGGCCAACATGACACTGCGCCTCGTCCGGGCCGCTCTCAACGGCACCTCGTGGGTCGCCCCGCGCGTCGCCGGCCGGGCGACCTTCTACCTGTTCTGCAACTTGAAGCCACGCAGCAAGGTCCATGACAGCGAGCGCGAGACCCACCACCGCGCGGTCCTCGACGAACTGTCGGTGAACGGCAAGAAGGTGGTCACCTATCGGTGGGGCAACGGCGTGCGGCCGGTGCTG
>DASYTV010000236.1:0-6308 GCA_036001885.1 Actinomycetes bacterium | reverse complement strand
ACCGACTCGGGCATGTTGACGGTGTTGTGATTGACGATGCCGTTGCCGACGAAGGCATGAATCGCTGGGACGGACAAGTCGAAGACTTCGCGCTCGCCACCGTCGGTCACCTGAACAACGGGGCTGAAGTGCAGGTTGTCTCGAAGCACTGCACGCAGCCAACCCGGAAGCTCCACGCCTGGAATGGCCGCTACCCGCTCCACGGTGCGACGGCTCACGTGCCGAGTGCGGGGATCGAGCAGGTAAGCCAATCCGCGGCGCAGGCTCCAACCGTTCCGACCTGGCTTGCCCTTTGGAATGGCCTCGTACAGCTCCGGCCCACTGATCCCCGGTATGACCTCAGCAGTGCTCTGGGCAAAAGTCCTACCGATGAGACGGCTCGCTCGACTGGCCTTCTCAGGCTCGCAGAACGGGACCAGTTCGACCAGTCGAGCCGCCTCCTCACCGGCCGCGTAGACCTCGTCGTACGACTTTCCGTACTTGGAGTTGCGCTTGCTGATACGGCTATGGACGATCCCGAGATTCGTGAGGACTGCTTGGAGGTCATCGAGCAGCGAGGGTGCATCCAGGCAGATCGCCCACTTGGCCATGCCAGAGCTGGTCACATAGGCGTCGAGTGCGAGTCCCTGGAGGAAGCTGAGCACCATTGGACGAGGTGAACGAAGCACCGAATCGGGGATACGCTTCTCCCTCGCGAGGCCTCCGCAGCCAAGGTGATCAAGGAACTCGACGATCTCCTTGGAGGCCATGACGACCGCAGGGCACTTACCAGCGTCGCGTGCGATACGCGCCTCCACACCAAACTCGCTCCGCCAGGCCGCTACTATCCGATTGAGGACAGTCTCGGTCGAATTTGTGATAACAATCGTGTAGTTGGACCGGGTGATATGACCCTCGGCAGCGAAGGCACCCAGGAGGAAGGCCAGCTCTTGGGTCATCTCGCTTGGGATGTTGACCTTCTTCTGCGGCCCATAGCGGGCGGATGCGATGAAGTCATCGAACCTGGCAGGCAGTGAGGACCACAGTTCCGCACCGTATTGCTGCGCGACCCGATCGCCCGCGACGATATCGGCCAGCTCTTTCCATTCCAGACCCCGATCGGTTGCCACCAGTAGGCGGTGGTTCGGCGTCCCGATGATCTTGTGACCGGAGCGTAGAACAACTTCACGAACAGGACGCGTACCGCCGTAATAGAAGGCGTCGGTCTTGTGCGGACCGTCCAACGATGCGACTTCCAGGATAGTGTCGCGGAACGTATCCTCCGGCTCGCCCTCATGCAGGCTGCTCATCCGCAGCAGTCCGTCCGTGGTAGGGATAAGCGTCTCTCCTGTCACACACTTGGAGATCGCACCAGAGATGAACGGTTGCACCGCCGCCATCATCCGGATGTGCCCCATGTACTGGATAGGCGACTCACCCATGGCGCAGTCGAACACCGGGTAGTGCTCCGCACGCAGCGCCGGCGCACCCTTCACCGAGTTGTGCTCGGCGATGTACTCGAGGATCGCTTGGACGTGCTCGTCCGCGTAGCCGAGGTGACGCAGCGCCCGCGGCACGGTCTGGTTGACGATCGACATGGACCCGCCACCGACCAGCTTCTTGGTCTTCACCAGAGCGAGATCCGGTTCGATCCCGGTCGTGTCGCAATCCATGAGAAGGCCAATTGTCCCAGTGGGGGCGATTACACTAGCTTGGGCATTTCGGTACCCCTGCTCCTCGCCAAACTTGCGTGCCTCGTCCCAGGCCGTGCGGGCCGCCTCGAGCAGGCTCGGCTGCACCAGGCTGGCGTCGATGCCGTCGACCGCCTTGCGGTGCTTGCCGATGACGCGAAGCATCGGCTCTCGGTTCTTGGGATAGCCGGCGAACGGGCCCATCACCTGCGCCACGCGGGCGCTGGTCCGGTAGGCGTGACCTGTCATCAGCGCGGTGATCGCGGCGGCCCAGGCCCGACCGCCGTCGGAGTCGTAGGGCTGACCCTGCGCCATGAGCAGCGCGCCGAGGTTGGCGTAGCCGAGGCCGAGCTGCCGGTAGTCCTTGGCGTTCTTGGTGATCTTGTCGGTTGGGTAGGACGAGTTGCCGACGATGATCTCCTGCGCGAGGAACATCACCTCGACCGCGTGCTTGAACGCCTCGACGTCGAACACGCCATCCGCACCCAGGAATTTCAGCAAATTCAGACTAGCCAAATTGCAAGCTGAATTATCCAGATGCATATATTCGCTACAATTAGAAACAATTGCGCCTTGGACAATATAGGAATGGTTTTTTGGCTCGCTCAAATTATAGGTGAGCGCGAAACCGTCGTCCGTTCGGTTGACAAGCTTGGCGATGCGCCTTTGCGGGCGCTTCGCTGCACCAGCCAACTCCTGAAGGCGCCTCGCCTTGCCCGGCAGGTTGAAGCCGACGAGAGCGCCGAACCGGTCAATGCCTCCGCCGCCGATACGCAGGTCATAACCTGGGATGGATTTGTAGCTTCGGCTTTGGCCGCGCTTGGTGATGTACGTGAACTCAGTGACACCGCCTTGCGCGGTCTGATAGATCTGACTTCCGATACCCAGCGCCGCTAGGAGCGTCTGGACGGACGTAAGCAGCGACTTGGATCGACTGGCAAGGCCGACATAGCGGGTCGTCGCCCCGTTCACGACCGTACCGTCGGCGTCGAACAGACCGCGCAGGAAGGCACCGACAATGTCGGTCGGAGCCTGAAGGATCGACCACGGCACGTCCTTCTCGCCAGCCTTGACCCGCTTGAGGCCCAGCGCCTCGAAGAACGAGGCCAGTGCTCGGCGTGACAGCCGGAGCTGGACGGTTCCGTTCCCCTGAACGCTGATCTTGGGCTCACGGCCGCCGTTCAGCTTGCTGAACAGCTCCTGGTGACGCGGAAGGATGGCCTCGCGGTCCTCGGCGGAGCCGTAGATCGCCGAGATCACGTTGCCACTGAACGAACCATCGCCAACGAGCCACCCGAGCAGGTGGGCGAACTCCGGATCCCACTTCTCGGGTAGGGCAATCGCCGCCGCGTGGTCGCCCTTGACCACGTACGCAGCGACATCGGTCGGGACCGGCAGCCGACGATCGGCCGCGCTGGCTGGCGTCTCCTGGTCGAGGAGCCGGATCTCGTCGGTTGATGCGAGGGCCTCGGCGGCGACCCAACCCCGATTCACGGTCCAGAAGCGGTGGTTGGGTGTGCACCGGATCTGCGATCCGTTGGAGAAGGTCAGGCGGACGATGGGATTGGTCCCCGTCACCATGACCGCGTCGTGACGGCTGAGGGTGACGGTCTCGGCTGGAGCATCGGGACTGGTGGCGTCGTGCGTGTAGATCCCGAAGGTCTCACCCGACACCGCTCGGCGGGCAAGCTCGTCGAAGCGGATGAGTCCCTTGTCGGTGTGGACCAGCGTCTCGCCCGTGAAGCATGGGTTAGATGCATTAATTCTGCCCGATTCGGGCGTCGTGTGCCAGTCGTTGATGATGGTGTCGTACTGCATGCCGGGGTCGGCGCACTCCCAGGCGGCCTGCGCGATCTCACGCATGAGCTCACGGGCGCTGGCCCGCTGCACCGCGTGGCCATCGAGCACGGCCTTGAGGTCGAACTCGCCGTCGTTCTCGTAGGCGTGCATGAACTCGTCCGTCACCCTGACGGAGTTGTTGGCGTTCTGGTACTGGATGCTGATCGAGTCGCGCCCGTCCAGATCCATGTCGAACCCGGAGTCCCTGAGCACGCGAGCCTTGTGCTCCTCACGGGCCTTGCACCAGATGAAGTCGCGGACGTCCGGGTGATCGACGTTCAGTACGACCATTTTGGCCGCTCTGCGGGTCTTGCCGCCGCTTTTGATGGTCCCGGCCGAGGAATCGGCGCCACGCATGAACGACACCGGGCCCGACGCCTCGCCGCCGTTGCCGAGCGGCTCCTTCGAGGAACGGATGGTGGACAGGTTGATGCCCGCTCCCGAGCCGCCCTTGAAGATCAGCCCCTCCTCCACGTACCAGTTGAGGATGGAGGGCATGGTGTCCTCGACCGACAGGATGAAGCAGTTGTGCACCCGCACGTTGTTCGAGAGGTATTCGCCGCTGTCGGTCTGGATATCGTAGACCGGCTGGACGCCCCGGTCCTCGATCGCGAGGATCTCCTCTTCGCGCAGGTCCGGGCAGGACTTGCCGTCGAGGTCGAGCGAAGCCGCGAGCCGCGCTGCCTTGTCCTCGGAGATGAAACCGATCCGCTCGGCGAACGCGGAGCGCTCGGAGCGCATGTTGATCTGGACCTCATGGAGATCGGAGTGGTCGGCGCGAGCCTCGCCCTTCCGCAGCCGCCGCGAGTAGATCCCGAGGCGCAGCAGCAGCACTTGGAGGTCCTCGGTCCAACCCTCGCTGATCGCGCCAACCGCGACACGGCTCGATCCGCCCTGCACCGTGACGTAGCCATCGGCCTGGAAGACGCTGCGCAGGTAGGCGGCGACGACCTCGTTCGAAGCCGTCCACAGCCGGGCAGGCACGCGCAGATCGTGCCGGCGCGCCATCAGGCCCCATGCCTCGATGAACGGCCGCAGGACCTCGCCGTAGAGGCGGATACGACGACCGACCATGCTCTGGTCGGCGGTGTCGAAGGTGCGGACATGCTGGTGCACGTCTGGGAACACGACCTGGAGCTGGCGTTGCACCCAGTCGTGCTCCTCGTCGTTCACCGTCATGAACTCGATGGTGAGCGAGGTGTTGGTCCCCATCTGGTACTGGCCAACGAAGCCATCCGCCTGCAGCCATCCGGCGAGCGCGGCCTCAGCGGCCTCCCTGGTTTCGGCCTCGGTCCGGGTGAGGGTTGCGACGCCACCGCCGACCTCGCGCTGCAGCTCGCGAGAACCGAGCTTCTGGGCGAGGCGACCCACCACATCGTCGCTGGAGGCGCGGTGCGGGTAGAGGTGCAGACGCATACCGGGCTCGAGCTGATCGATCCGGAGCCAGGCGCCCCCCGAGCGGCGCTTCGACGCGGCGAAGACCACGTGGTCACCTGTGGCCTCGATGAACGAGCCGTTGCGGAGCCGAACGCGGTAGACCCGCTTGGAACCATTGAACTTCACCGCCCGCACTCTGGTCTCGCCGTGGGCGTCGTACACGACGGTGCCAACGGCCCGCCGCTCGACCAACTCACCGATCGGCACCATGCCGGTCGGAGTGCTGATGAGCGCGCCATAGGGCTGGCAGGCCGAGCATTGTGGGTGCGGCTCGACGCCGACGTTGAACCAGACCGGCGAGTTGAAGGCGGCCCGCTGGTTGACCAGGAGGTGGGTCAGCTCGGACCGGAACGCCTCGGCGTCGGCCTGGCCGGCGAAGTACCCGTCCTTGACCCCCCAGTTGGTGATGGTGCCCGCCACCCGGTCGACCATCTGGCGGACCGAGTGCTCCCGCTGCGGCGTCCCGAGCGGGCCGCGGAAATACTTCTGGGCGACGATGTTGGTGGCGTTCTGCGACCAGGTCGTCGGGAACTCCAGGTCGCGCTGCTCGAAGGCGGTCGAGCCATCGCGCCAGTTGGTGATGACGGCGTCCCGGCGCTGCCAGGTCAGCTCGTCGTACGGGTGCGCGTCATCGGTCGTGAACAGGCGGCGGACCTGCAGACCCTTACGCGACTGACCCTGTTGGACCGACAGAGCATCCCTGGTCTTCGCCACGATGATGACCTCCTAGCGGCCCCCCACAGGGCCAAACTCACGTCCCCGGAGAGAGATGGCACCCAAGTGTCGGAGACGGGCTCCGCTGATGCCGGCGGGACGACGGACGAAACTTACAGCGGTGTGATTTAGCAACGAACCGGGGCTGAGGTCAAGCCCCCGACACAAGATGTTGTGGATAACTGGCTCCTGATTCGCTATTGTACCACTATATGTTGTGGTGGCCCGATGGAGGGCCGGTTTGGAGAGGAAGCCGTGCGTTGCCCTTTCTGTGGTTCGATGGACGACGATCGGGTCGTCGACTCGCGAGAGTCCCAAGACGGGACGACGATCCGCCGCCGTCGTGCCTGCGGAGCATGCGGCCGGCGCTTCACGACCTTCGAGCGGGTGGAGGAAGCGCCGCTGCTGGTCCTCAAGCGTGATGCCTCCAAGGAGCAGTTCGATCTCGCCAAGCTCGTGTCCGGGCTGGAGAAGGCCTCGAAGAACCGGCCCATCGAGCGGGACGACATCCTACGCATCGCCGGTGACATCGAGGAGTCGCTCCGGGCTCGCGGGCAACGCGAGGTCGAGAGTCAGGAGATCGGCATCGAGGTGCTCAACGCCCTGCGTGACCTGGACGCCGTCGCCTACATGCGGTTTGCCAGCGTC
>DASYTV010000235.1:0-5840 GCA_036001885.1 Actinomycetes bacterium | reverse complement strand
GGCCAGCCGCAGTGGATCGATCCGCTCGGCCAACCCGACCAGCTGCTCTTCCAACTTTGCAGCCTTGCCCGGATCGGCCAGACAGGGTCGGATCTCGGCCATCGTGCGGGCCAGGATCCGGGCGTGGGCCAGCAGCATCCGGCCGGCCGCGAACGACGCCGCCGTTGCGTGCTCGCCCACCACTCCACCAGAGATTCGGCGCGCCAAGGTGACCAGACCTTTGGCCGCGCCGGGCGCCATCCGCACCACAGTGCGCAGCCACGCCTGGGTCGAGCGAAACCCCAGCCGGTGGGCGTCGCCCCGCGCTTCCATCACCGCCACGCAGGCCACCTGACGGGCGGCCAATCGCGCCGAAACCACCTCCAGCCGGGCCACCTCATCGGCCAACCCGGCGGCATCCAGCACCACCGGATCTCGGGCCTGCACGGCGCAGACCGCCGCCTCTAACTCGTCCAGCGGGGGATTCGGCGCAGGCGACCCGCCGCCGAGCGCCGACGGGTCCGCCCCCCAGTCCAACGCCACCGGATCACCCCCCGCCGGTCGCTAAGCAGTGTCGAACTTCTGTTCGATTACGAGACTACCTTCGACCACCGACACAACCGGGACCCCTCACACAGCTGTGGAGAACCCACCCCGGTTCCTCGACCACCGACGTCAACCCGACTCGGCGTCAAGATAAACCTCCCCGCCCACAACCAGGACGAGCCCGCAACGCAGACACGTTGCATCCAGCAGTCCTGCGGCATCCGTCAAAGGATCCCGTCAGCGGGCGCTAGGCGTCGGGGTCGATCGGTGACGCGCCATCGACCGGTTCGGTCCGGGTGTCGAGCGGAGACGCCTCGTCGTCTGACCAGTTGTCCGGGAAGTTAGTCCTGGCCCGGCGCCGATCGATGATCATTGCAAAACCGACGGAACCGAAGTAGAGCAGAACCATCGGTGCGGCCAGCGTCGTCATTGTGAGCGGGTCGCCGGTCGGCGTGGCGATGGCTGCGAAAACGAAAATCACGAAGACCGCTATCCGCCACCACGATCGCAGCCGGGGAGCATCGACGAGGCCGGCGACGCTGAGGATGGCAAGGATCAGGGGGAGCTCGAAGGCGATCCCGAACACGACGATCATCCGCAGCACGAAGTCGAGGTATTCGGTCAGGAAGACGTTGTTGGCTACGTCGTCAGGGGTGAAGGACAGCAGGATCCCCACGGCCTTCGGCATGATCCAATAGACCGCTGCTGCGCCGGCGAGGAACAGCGGGACGCCGGCGGCGACGAACGCGATGCTCCACCGCTTCTCGCGCCGGTGCAGGCCGGGCGCGACGAATGCCCAGAGCTGGTAGAGCCAGACCGGGCTGGCGATGATCAGCCCGGCGATCAGTGAGACCTTGAGTTGTAGCGAGAACGGGTTGAGCAGGCCGCTGACGGTGAGGACGCCGCACGGGCCCGAATGGATCGGGGTGATGTTCGCCTTGATGTCGCAGGCGGGGGCCTTGAGGAAATCGAAGATCTGATCGTAGAAGATGAAGCCGATGACGGCGCCGACCGCGATAGCGAGCACCGATTTGACTAGCCGGTTGCGCAGCTCACGAAGGTGTTCGATCAGGGGCATCCGCCCCTCATCGTCTGCTTCCTCGGCGGAGGCACCGCGGCGTGCGGGGATGGTGCCGCTCATCGGCGTCGGTGGGCTGTCGCTGGTTCAGGCCATGTGGCGATCAGCGCTCGGTGCGCTCGGTCTCTGAGGCGGGACGAACCTGAGTGGCATCTGGGCCCGGCGCGTCGATCTGCCGCGGCTCAGGAACGACGGTCCCGGCGCGCGGCGGCTCGTCGTCATCCTCGCGCAGGGCCTTGGTCTCGGACTTGAAGATCCGCAGGGATCGGCCGAGCGAACGGGCGGCATCCGGCATCCGCTTGGCCCCGAACAGGAGCATGACCACGACGAGGATGAGGATGATCTCGCCGGTGCCGAAGTTTCGAAACATCAGGAACCTCTCGGAGGGCGTGTGCGTGGGTGCGCCTCAAGGACCGGGCGAAATTGTCCGGACCTCCTGGATGGTACGTGCCTGTCGTCCCCATCCTCCACCTGCGGAGGCCGGTTGACGAGCGCAGGATCACCCGCCGACGGGTCATCGCCCCGAGCTGCCGTCACCTCTAGCCCGCTCGATGTCCTCGAGTGCGTCGTCGATCCGGGCTCCCGACGCCGCCAGGACCTTGGCCAAGCCCTTGGCCTGCTTGGCGACGCGCACCGCCGGGACCGCGATAACTGCAACCGTGGCGGCTGCGAGCCCGCCGTATACGATCGCCCAGACCATGTGCCTGAGGGTACTCCGGGGGTTGCTCATGCTGCGTTGACGAGGTCTCAGAACAGACTTCTTCAGGCCGCGTTGTACACGGCGAGCGCGGCCATGGCCTTGTTTCGGACGCGTTCGGTTAGGTCCGCCGGCTCGACGACCTGTCCAGAGCCGCCGAGGCGCAGCAGCAGCCGTTCCACCCAGCGGGTGTCCGCGGTTCGCAGCGTGATCCGGAGTACATCATTCTCGAGATCTTCGATGCTCTCGCAGGGGTAATACTCGGCCACCCAATGACCGGCGGGGCTCAGGTCGACCGTCACCAATAGATCGTCCGGCGACGGCTGGAAGACGCCCTCGTCGAAGTCACGCTGGCGCGCGTCCTCCGGCACGGCCGCCGGGATGTCGAGCAACTTGGCGTCGACGACTCGATCGAGTCGGAACAGGCGCACGTCCTCGGCCCGACGGCACCAGGCCTCCAGGTAGGGCCGGCCGTCGACCACCACAACTCGCATCGGGTCGACATCGCGCTCGGTCGTCTCGTCCCTGGCCGGTACGTGATAGCGCAGGTGCAACCTGCGCCCGAGAGCAAGCGCCTGGTGCCAAAGTGCGAGGATCGCGCCGCGACCGTGGCCGTCGACCTCGACTGCGACCTGACCACCTGGGGCGGCGGCGTCGCCCGCCGCGCGCTCGAGCTTGGCGATCGCTCGCTCGAGCGCATCGCGGTCGTGCAGCCCGGGGAGTTCCGCGAGGGTACGCAGGCCGACGAGCAACGCGACCGCCTCGTCGACGCCCAGCCGCAGTGGGCGGGCGATGGCATCGGCGTTCGAGACGTAGACGTGACCGCTCTCCCAGTCGGCCTCGATGAGGTCGTCGGGGAGATGCCCTGGCAGGCCACAGACAAAGAGCAACTCGAGATCCTTGACGAGCTGACGTTCGCTGATTCCGAACTCGCGGGCCGCTTCGCCGATGGGGACGCCCTGACGGGCAAGGAGATACGGCACCAAGGCGAGGAGCCGGGACAGGCGTGCGGTGGCACCGGTCACCAGACCGTCACCTCCGCTGTCGCTTCGGCATCCTCGGCCGAACCGGGCGCCATCGAGCGGTGACTTCCGTGCGAGTGATGTGACCTCTGAGGGTTGATCGGAGGAGCGGCGCCTTCGTCATCGCCGCCTGCTGTGTCGCCAGGCTCGCTATGGGCGGCGGCGACGTCTCGCAACCGGCGCACGACAGCGTTGCGGACCGTGACCGGCTCGACCACGACGACCCGGTCGCCGTACTGCGCGAGTTCCTCGGCAAAGGACTCTTCGTCCCAGAACCGCACCGTGAGCACGTCCCAGTCGTCTTCCGGGCTGCTCTTCCCAGCCGGTTCGATCGTGAGGGCGCGCCGTCGCAGACCGTGGCCCGCCCCGCTGCGGACCAGGACCGTGGCGACGCCCTGTGGCGCTTCGGGCTCGAAGGTCATGACCTGTTTACGGATGTCGGTGCCGTCAGGAACCTCGACGGTTCCAGGCTCGCCGTCTCGACGAACGGCGCCGACGATTCGGCTTAGCCTGAAGACCCGGGTGGCGTCCCGATCCCGGTCGTGTCCGACGAGATACCAGCGGCCGTGCCTGGACACGATCCCCCACGGCTCGACATGCCGCTCGGTCGCGTGATCGGCGCCACTGCGCCGGTACGGGAATGTGACGGGCTGTCGGGCGCACAGCGCCTGCCACAGCGGTTGGAAGGCAGGCTCGGCCGCCCGCACCTGTGGCTCGATGCCGACGAGCGAGGACTCGTCCGGCTCCACGCCGCTCGCCTTCAGCTTGAGTAGCGCATAGGAAGCGGCATGCGCGACGCTCGCCTGCTGCCATACGCGGGCGGCGAGCCCGAGCACGGCCATCTCGTCCGGGGCGAAGCTGACCTCGGGCAGCGCGTAGCGGTTCCGGTCGATCCGATAGCCGAACTCCTCGTCGGGCCACGGATGCAGGCTCCCGGTCTCCAGCGGTACACCCATTTCGCGGAGCTCGTCCTTGTCGCGCTCGAACATGCGCTCGAAGGCATCGTCACTCTCGCAGTCCGCATATTGCGGCACTGACCGTCTGATCTGCGCCTTTGTCAGGTAACGGCTGGTCGCCAGCAGGCAAATGACGAGGTTGAGGAGCCGCTCTGTTTTGCGCGCCGACATGCCACCGTCACCACCTTCCCCGCGGTGTCCACCCCGGCCGACCGTACCGCATTAGCGGACTCGCCGCCCGGCGCTGTTGGCTTCAACGGCGGAGCCGGACGAAGGCTTCCCGGCAAGATCGTCAGGCCTTGCGCCGAGGGCGGCGAGCGGCACCCGCGATAGCCTCCTGCAGTGATCCGTTGGCGGCGCGGCCGGGTGGTCGCACTCGGGCGGGAGTGGACTGGCGCGCTCGAGGTGCAGGTGACGATCGGCGAGCCAGTCGGTGATCCACCGGAGGTTCCCACCCGTGCCGCCGGTAGCGAAAACGGCGTCACCGTCCGTGCGCTTGCCTATCCGGCGCTGGTCGGGCGGCCGCTGCCCGGCGACACCGTCCTGCTCAACACCACCGCGCTCGCAATGGGACTCGGCACGGGCGGTTACGCGATGATCGTGGCTATTCCTGACAGATTGCCCCCCGATCCCACGGGGCCCGGGCATCTCGTGAAGGACCGATATGCACCGATGCAGGTGACCGTGGCCGGTGTCGATGAGCAAGGGTCCGCGCATCATGATCTGCTCAGCGACGCGGATTCCATCGACGGCATGCCGGTTGTGATCGCAGATCTGCACTCGGCCTTGCCGGCGATCACCACCACCGTGCTGGCATTCCGCGCCGGGACCCGAATCGCGTACGTCATGACCGACGGGGGGGCGCTTCCGCTGTGGTTCTCGCGGACCGTGGCCCAGCTTGCCGCGCACAACCACCTCACCGGAACGGTCACCGTCGGCCAGGCCTACGGCGGAGATCTGGAGGCGGTGACGCTGCACACCGGATTGCTGGCGGCCAGGCACGCGCTCCGAGCGGAGCTCGCGGTCGTCGCCCAAGGCCCAGGAAACCTCGGCACCGGGACACGGTGGGGTTTCTCCGGGGTGCAATCGGGTGAGGCGGTCAACGCGGCCGCGGTGCTCGGTGGCCGGCCCGTGGCCTCGCTGCGGATCTCCGAAGCCGACTCAAGAGACCGGCACCGTGGTGTCTCCCATCACAGTCTCACCGCGTACGGACGGGTTGCCTTGGCGTCGGCCGATCTGGTCGTGCCGCAACTGCCCGGCGAATTCGGTGCAGAAGTATGGCGTGCGGCGGAGACGCTGGCCAGTCGCCATCGGCTGATCCTCGAGCCGACCGATCAGCTGCTTGGCATACTCGGCGAGTCGCCGGTGCGCCTGTCCACCATGGGCCGCGGGCTCGACGAGGACAATGCCTACTTCCTCGGTGTCGCGGCTGCGGGCCGCCACGCGGCCCGCTTGCTCACCACTCGAGCAAGCCAACCCACGAGTGGGTGAGGCCTCTGGAAGATCAGAAGGCGCCGAGCACGTCCACGGTGAACACGAGCGTCTCGTTCTTCTTGATCCCA
>DASYTV010000234.1:0-6761 GCA_036001885.1 Actinomycetes bacterium | reverse complement strand
GACAAGGACGCTGAGGATTGCCCAGCGACGCGGGTGGCCGGTCTGCTGCTGCTGGACCTGGGCTTCCAAAAGATTCCTCCCGAATAAATACGGGTCCGTTTCGTATCGTTGCAACGCGAGCGTACGGCCGCATATTTCGATACGCAACCGATCCGTATCTAAAATCTAGGTAAAGTTTCGATCTTGAACTGCAGCCGTGGACGATCAGGACTGACCACCTGCCTTCCGTCGGAGCAGCCGCCATGAGGACCGCGATCGCGCCGTGAGCTGCTCGCTGCTTCCCGCGCCGATGCGGCGGCGCTGCGCGGACGACCGGTAGGGCTAGCGTGGTGCGCGCACTGAGATCACAGATGCAGGTGGCGAAGGGGGCGGGGCGCAGTGGCGACGAGGTTCGGCTGGCTGTGCACCCACGAGTCGTACCAACCGGAGGAGCTGGTCGAACAGGCCGTGCTCGCCGAAGAGGTCGGCTTCGACCTTGTGCTCGCGTCCGACCACTTCACGCCATGGGTCGATGACGTTGGCGCGGCCGGTTTCGTCTGGGCGTGGCTGGGCGCGGTGGCCGCGCGCACCGCCCGAGTCGAGCTCGCCACTTCCGTGACCAGCCCGCTCTTCCGCTACCACCCGGCAGTGATCGCGCAGGCCGCGGCGACCGTGGACCGGCTGTCGAGCGGCCGCTTCCTGCTGGGTGTCGGCAGCGGCGAGGCGATCAACGAGACTCAGCTTGGCTATTCGTTCCCAGGCTTCGCCGAGCGTATGGCCCGGATGGATGAGGCGCTCGAGATCATCCATCGCCTCCTCGCCGGCGAGAAGGTCGACTTCGCCGGGCGCTAGTACTCGACGTCAGCAGCCAAGCTCTACAGTCCGCCGCCGCGGCGGACGCCGGTCCTCATGGCGGCCGGAGGGCCGAAAGCCGCGGCGTTCGCCGGCTCACATGCCGACGGCCTCCTCACCAGTGTCAAGGATCCCAAGGAGACGCTGGAGCGGGTGATCGAGCCATTCCGTGCCGCAGCGGAAGCGCGCGGCATCAATGATCCCCCCATCGTCGCGACCCGCTGGGTCGTCCTCGCGTCCGGCGAAGACGAGGCCTGGCGGGCGCTCGGCTCGATGCGCGGGCTGCGTGCCCCCGGCCGCGACTCGGTCACCGACCCCGCGGTGCTGCGGGAACGGGCCGACGCCATGGACCATGCCGAGATCCTCGGCAAATACACGGTGGTCGACGGGCCGGACGGGCTCGTCGAGGCCTACCGGCCGCTGGTGACCGACGTCGGCGCCCACTACGTATCCATCCAGGTCGCCAGCCTGGACCCAAACGCCGCGATCCAGCTCGTCGGGCGTGACGTAATCCCTCGCCTGCGCGCTCTGTAGTCGCGCAGCCTCGACAGCGCGGCGAGTCGGGGCCGGGCGCCCGACCGAACGCTGCGGTGTTCCGGTCTGCTGTTGGGCGTGGCACGATCGATTGAGTCCGGGGACGCCACCGTGGCGCCTCGAGATGGGAGATCCCAGTATGTCCATGTCACCTGCCCCGGCTGGGGCTGCCGGTGGGCTGTCCCCCGGCCCGGCCACGAGGGCGCTGTACGGCGGCGATCCTGGCCGTCGGGTCACCGTGCGCGACATCGCCGCCGCCAAGGAGCGCGGCGAGCGGTGGCCCATGCTCACCTCGTACGACGCGCTCACCGCACGGATCTTCGACGAGGCCGGTGTCCCGGTGCTGCTCGTCGGGGACAGCGCCGCGAACGTTGTGTACGGCTACGACACGACGATCCCGGTCACCATGGACGAGCTCGTCCCGCTCGTTCGCGCTGTCAGCCGCGCTAGCAAGCGAGCGATGGTGGTCGCCGACATGCCCTTCGCTTCCTACCAGGCCTCGCCGGCACAAGCGCTGGACCAGGCCGCCCGGTTCATGAAGGAGGGCTTCGCGCACGCTGTCAAGCTCGAGGGCGGCAGCAGGGTGCTGCCTCAGGTCGAGGCTCTCGTCGCGGCTGGGATTCCGGTGATGGCGCATCTAGGCCTCACGCCACAGTCCGTCAACGTCATGGGCGGTTACCGGGTGCAAGGGCGCGGCGAGGCCGGTGAGCGGCTAATGCAGGACGCCAAGGCGCTACAGGAGGCTGGTGCGTTCGCCCTTGTCCTCGAGGTCGTGCCGGCCGAGCTGGCCGGCAGGGTCACGGCCTCGCTGGCAATCCCGACGATCGGCATCGGCGCCGGCGCGTCATGTGACGCGCAGGTCTTGGTCTGGCAGGACATGGCCGGGCTGACGCCGTCGCCTGGGCCGAAGTTCGTGAAGCGGTACGCCGACCTGCGCGGTCTGCTGTCCGATGCGGTGCACCAGTTCGCCGCCGAGGTCCTCGGCGGCAGCTACCCCGCCGAGGAGCACAGCTACCACTAACCGCCTCCCGCCCAGCCAACACCACTCACCACCGCCGCCCACCTCACATGAAGGGCACCCTCACCCGAACAGATGGGGTGAAGGTGCCCTTCAGCGTCGCGGGATGGGCCAAGGGTGCCCTTCATTCGGGGGCGCCCTTCATTCGGGGGTGCCCTTCCTTCGGCCGTATCGAGGCGCTGGCCGTACGGGCAGGGAAGAGGCGAGCCACCCATGGAGCCGCGACCGGAGGGGGGCCCGCTCTTCTCGCCGGGTGCATCCCGTCCGGCCAGGTTCTGCCAGCTGGACGTCGGGGGTGACTCGAACCGCCGGACCTACGGTGTGATGGAGTGGTCCGCACAGCCGTATACCGGAGGTCACCGCCGTGCCCGTACCCAGGATCCGTCCGTTAGTCGCGTCCGCCGCTGGGCTTGCCGCTGTCGCGGGGCTCGCCATCGCAGCGGTTCCATCCGCGTCCTACGCCGCCAAGCCGGGTCCCGGTGCCAGCACCGGTGTCGCCCGGGTCTTTCTGCCCAACCCCGTCCAGTCCCTCGGCGATCAGTCGCTAACTGACCAGAAGGACTCGGCAGGTGCGGTGCCCGACGGCGGCTACTACCTGGTCCCCCTCACGAATCTGGACGGCAGCGGCTTCTTGGTCGGCGACTGGGCGAACGTCCGCAGCGAGACCGGGGACCCCGCCTACTCCCCCACGAACACGTTCGTGTACGACCGCAACGACGACAGGTTCGAGCAGGTGATGGCCTACTTCTGGACGACGGAGGCGCAGAAGTACCTGCGGTCCCTCGGCTTCACCGGCGCGCCTAGGCAATTCCGGGCCGTCAACGCGGAGTCACAGGACCTGCGGATCGACCAGTGGGGCGCGGACAATTCCTTCTCCTGGGACAAACACGACTACATCAAGCTCGGCAAAGGTGGCGTCGACGACGCCGAGGACGGCGAGGTGATCGTGCACGAGTACGGCCACGCTGTCCACGACTCGCAGGTCCCGGGCTTCGGCAGCTCGGTCGAGGCCGGGTCGATCGGTGAAGCCTTTGGCGACTACCTCAGCGTGACGGTCGGTCTGCACGTGGCCGCGGTGTACGGCGCGCCGCTCAACGCCGACGCCGCCTGCGTCGCCGACTGGGACTCGACCTCGTACACCAGCGACGTCCCCCATTGCCTGCGGCGGGTCGATACCGACCTGACCTATGCCGACCGGAACGAGAGGGTGCACCACGACGGCCAGATCTGGTCTCGTGCGCTGTGGGACATCAGAAACGATCTCGGCGCGTCGACCGCGGACCGGATCATCATCGAGGCACAGTTCGACTTCGCGCCTGACACGTCGTTCCACGACGCCGCCGAGGCGACGATCGCCACAGCGCAGGAACTCGGCGGAAACAATGCTGCGAGCGTGGTACGCGACGCATTCCACGCACGCGGTATTCCGGGAATCTAACCCCAGGTTCTCACCGGTCAGACGCCAGCAGCCACTGCGGCGCGAAGCGCAGCGCTGAGCCGCGAGGGTTCGAGCTCGACCCAGACGACCTTGCCGTCTGCAGTGGGCCGTGCTCCCCACCGCTTCGCCAGCGCGTCGACGAGGACGAGCCCACGGCCAGTCTCCGCGTCGCTGTCCGGACCGGCCATCCGCGGGAGCCGTACGTCGAAATCGTGGACCTCGATCCATAGCGAGGTCGAGCCGCGCCGTAGCCCCATCGGGATGCGGGCTTGCCCGTTCGGCTTCCCTCGCCGCGACGGCTGCGTGTCGGGCCACAAGTGTGCCGGGGAGGTCGACCTCCTCTGCTCAGTGGCGTGCCGCAGCGCGTTGGTCACCAGCTCGGAAACGAGGAGCTCGGCCAGATCCGCGTCCTCATGCATCTCCCACGCGGTGAGCGTGTCGCGCGTGTGCCGCCTCGCGTCGCCCACGGCGGTAGCGATCGGCGGGAGACTGTAGGACGTGAAGGGCAGCTCGTCGTCGGTGCACTGAACGACGAGGACGGCGGCGTCGTCCCCGGCGGCACCCGGGATCGCGTCGATGAGCGCATCGGCGAGCCGCTGCGGCCCGAGACCACGACCGGCGAGCTGGCCAAGGGTCAGATTCACCCGCTCGATCGCCGCGTCCCAAGGGAGGTCACGGCGCTCGACGACGCCGTCGGTATAGAAGAGCAGGGAGTCGCCGGGCTTGAGCGTGACCACGGCCTCGGAGAAGTTGAAGCCGCCGATGCCGAGCGGGACGTTGGGCGGCACCTCGTAGGCCGGCTTGCAGACGTGCCTGACCCACAGGGGCGGCGGATGCCCGGCATTCGCGATCCTGCATTCCTTCGTGAAGGGATCGAAGACCGCGTAGGTGCAGGTGACAAAGAGCTCCTCGCCCAGGTACCGGACCGCTTCATCCATCAAGCCCAAGAGGCGTACCGGCTCCATGTCCTGCAATGCGTATGCCCGCAGCGACGCGCGGAGCTGGCCCATGATGACCGCCGCCGTTGCGCCGCGGCCCTGGACGTCACCGATCACGAGGCCGACCCGCCCGGAGGAAAGCTCAACGACGTCGTAGAAGTCGCCGCCTACCCGCGCCTTCGCGCTCGGCCGGTATTGCACGCCGATCCGGATGCCGTCTCGCGGCGGCGGGTCCTTGGGGAGCAAACTCTCCTGGAGCGTCTCGACCGTCTGCACCTGGTGGTTGTAGAGCCAGGCGTTGTCCAGCGCGAGGCCGGCTCGCTGGCCGACAGCTTCGACCAGGTCGAGGTCCTCCTGTTCGTACAGGGTGCCAGTGACCGAGCGCAGCAGCGTCACCACACCGCTCACCGATCGGTGGTCGTCGGTGAGCTCGCTGACCTGCTCCGATCGCGGCAGCGGCATGGCGATCATCGACTTGACGCCGATCCGGCGGTAGATCGCGGCGATCCGCTCGGTGCCGGCCACCTCCGACATACCGTCCTCGGACACGTGCCGGAGTAGCGACCGTCCAGCGCTCATCGCCCGCGCACACAGGTGCCCCGATGGATAATCGACGACCTCGCCGTCGGCGAGCCACGCGTCGGGGTCGTCGAAGCCGGGCGCATCGGCGGTACTAAGCCGTCGCAGCGCCCCCTCCTCGTCATACAGGTCGATGATGCAGTGGTCCGCAAACGCGGGGACGAACAGGCCGCCGAGATCCTTGAGCGTCCGGCTCAGGTTGAGCGAACCGCCGAGCGCGGTGCCGGCGTCCGATAGCAGCGCGATCCGCGCCGCCGAGCGCTCATGCTGTTCAGTCGGCTGGAGCGAATTGCGGCACTGGAGGGCGACCCCAGCGACACTTCCGTCATCACTCCACCGCGGCGTGGCGCGGAAGCGGACGTACACGACCTCGCCGGACTTCGTACTGATCGGGTAAGTGCCGTCCCACGGCTTGCCCGCGAATGCTCGCTGCGTCATCAGGAGGCCCTCCGACCCCTCGGGCGCGAGACCGAGGTCGGAAAGCGTCTGCCCTAATGCGTCGGCTTCGCTCCAGCCGAAGAGCGTCTCAGCCGGCCGGCTCCACACCGTGACCCGGCAGAGCCGATCGGTGGCGACAACCGCATCGGCCAGGTCGTCGATGATCCGACGCGGCTCGGGCGCGTGGAGGTCGCTCACCCGGTCTCCCTCGTCGGCCACCTTCGCATAGTGCTGTGTCGAGCCGCCCGTCCGCAACGCTGGGATGCGGCGCGGAACACAGGCACGCAGCGCTCACGATCCATTCGCGGATGGTCACTCATGGCACTGCAGACTTCACGATCCGTTAGGAGCCAGCTTGCCACCGCTTTCGCCTGTTGTCCGGAGATCGTCGAGATTGCCCTGGCCAGTGGTGCCGTACGGGTCGTCGACTGTGGTGTGCCAGTCCGACGGGCCTGATGCCAAGATGGCCAGTATGGACCTGGCCCGGGCGCGGTTTCTCGTCGACGTGCTCGCGCCGTCTGGGAGCCTGGAGCGGATACGCGAGTTCGCCGGCTCGCTGCGGCAGTCGACCCGGCGCGAGGGTGAGCTGCTCGTGGTGGGTACACCCGGCTTCGAGCCCTGGCACTTCACCGCCCATATGGCCGACGAGGCGAGGTGGGCTCGGCTACCCGAGCTCGAACCGACGCTGGTCCGCTGGTCGGTTCCGCCCTCGGCGCCGAGCCACCTTTCGGTCCCGCTCGAGCGGCTGGAGGCGGCCAGACGGGGCGAGACCCTGATGGTGGTGACGATCGAGCAGGCGCCCCATCCCCTGCTCGAGCGCGTCGCGGATGCCAGAAAGGTCGGCGCCACGATCCTGACGATGGACTCGGGCGATCCCGATCTTGCCGATCTGGCGCACGACGCGCTCGTCCTGCCGCAAGGGGTCGAGGCGGGGAACGCGGGCCGGGATATCGAGCAGGACGACATCGAAGAGACCAGCGCCGGC
>DASYTV010000233.1:0-3459 GCA_036001885.1 Actinomycetes bacterium | reverse complement strand
GTGATCCGTCCGCGCGGGGAGGAGGACTCGCGACCGGTCAGGCGGTACGTCGGGCAGCTAGGCAGGCAGAACCCGCACGAGATGCACCGGCCGAGCAGGTCGGGGCTGAAGATGCCACGCAGTTCACCGCTGGGCGCACCGCTGCTGTCGACGGCGCTCGCCGAGCGCGCCATCGTCGCCATTTCGAGGACGGAAGCCGGCAGAAAGGGGGCCTCCCCAATCGGGGCAGCGGCAGACGTGTCATCGGCCCGAGCGCCCGACCCGCTGGTCGGCTCGCGAGCGGTCACGAGCCGAGCTTTCCCGGATTCAGGATCCCCGACGGGTCGAAAGCGGCCTTGACACGGCGCAGCAAGGCCATCTGATCGGCACCGAGACGCGCCTGCAGATAAGGCAGCTTGGCCAAGCCCACGCCGTGTTCCCCGCTGATCGTGCCGCCGAAGTCGATCGCGGCGTGGAAGATGGCCCCGACCGCCTTCTCCGCTCTCCCCACGGCGTCGGCATCGGCGCCGTCCACCACGACCGTGGGGTGCAGGTTGCCGTCGCCCGCGTGGCCGAATGTGCCGCACAGCACTTCGTGATCCGCGGCGATCGAGGCGATCCGATCCACCATCGGTGCGAGCAGCGGGCGCGGGACGCTGACGTCTTCGAGCATTGTGATGTTGCCGCGGCGGGAGAGGGCGGGAAGCGAGCAACGCCGCGCGGCGAGCAGTTCCTCCGACTGGGCTGCCGTGCTTGCGATCTCGATGCCGTACGCGTCGGCCCTCGTACACACGTCGCCGAGCACGTCGAGGTTGCGGCTCACTGTCTCGCCGTCACCGTCGTCGCCGAAAAGGAGCAGCGCACCTGCGTCGGTCTTGAGGCCCAGGCCGGCATATTCCTCGACTGCCTCGATGCAGGTCTGATCGAGGAACTCCAAGGTGGCGGGCACCAGGCCCGCGGCGGTCGTCGCCGCGACGGCACGAGACGCGTCTGCGAGCGTCGAGAAGTACGCAAGGCCAGTGCCGGTCGCGGGAGGCAGTGGCATGAGCGCCAGCGTGATCTCGGTGATGACGGCGAGCGTCCCCTCGGACCCGCAGATCAGCCGGGTGAGGTCGTAGCCCGCAACGTCCTTGACCAGCCGCCCGCCGCAGCGCATGACCTCACCGGTCGGCAGTACCGCCTCGATGCCGAGGACATAGTTGCGCGTCACGCCGTACTTCAGACCACGCAGGCCACCTGCGTTCGTTCCTACGTTGCCGCCGATCGTCGATACCTGTCGTGAGCCGGGATCGGGGACGTACAGCAGTCCGTGGCGGGCCGCCTCGGCGGTGAGGTCGTTGTTGATGACGCCTGGTTCGCAGACTGCGAGCATCTCGCCCGCGGAGACTTCTTTGATCCGGTTCATCCGGCTCAAGCCCAGCACGATGCCGCCGGCGATCGGCACGGTTGCCGCGCAGAGATTCGATCCCGCACCACGCGGAACGACCGGGATCCTCCGGGCGGTCGCCATCCGGAGGATGGCCGAGATCTCGCCCGGCGTACGCGGCAGGACCACCACGTCCGGTCGATGCCGGAAGAGCGGCGTGGCGTCCCGGGAGTATGCCTCGAGCTCGCCGTCAGCGGTCTGCACCCACTCCGCGCCAGCGATCCGGGTCAGCTCAGAGATGACGGCATCGTCGACTGCGGAGAAGCCACCTGGCGCATCGGGCACTGCGACCACCCTTGTCGAGCCTGCACCCCCGACGGGATCGATCCGTCCCGTCCAGGCCAGCTCGTCAGCCGTTACCTGACCCGTCTAAGACAGTTACACAGAAACTGGTGGGAGTGAAGGTTCGACCGACAGCGCCCGCCGATCAACGGGTGTCGCTGACCGCTCCATCGGCACGCTCGCCAGCGGCCCGACGGTGGTCAGGAATATCCCAGTTCGTGTAGCCGCTCGTCATTGATACCAAAATGGTGCGCGATCTCGTGGACGACCGTGATCTCCACTTCGGCGACAACATCGGCGCGGGTGTCGCAGATACGTAGGGTGGGATTGCGGAAGATGAGGATCCGGTCGGGCAGCACACCGCCATACCACGATCCGCGCTCGGTCAGCGGCACCCCGTGATAAAGGCCAAGCAGGTCCGGATCATGGGCCGGCGGGTCGTCCTCGACGAGGACGACGACATTGCGCATTAGGGCCGTGAGCTCGGGCGGGATTAGGTCGAGAGCCTCGCTGACAAGGCCTTCGAACTCGTCCCGCGGCATGTCGAGCATTGCGTCATTGTCGCCGACGTTGTTCCGTGGAGAGATGCGGCTGACCTGATGCCCGACGAGGGCAAGCCGGCGCGGGGGCAAAGGAGGAGTGTGACCGAGGTCCAGCGGACTCCCACCGCGTGGCTTGCGCTGCGGGAACGTACCCGCGATATCGCGGGGACAGTCGCGGGGGGTTTTGGTCGGGCGGCAGCCTGGCTCGCGAGGCCGTTCCGGAACAGGCGAGTACGCCGACTCGGGCGCGCGCTCGGCGGTGTGCGAACCGGACGGGTGCTGGCCATCCTTGCCGGCGGCTTGATCGGCGCATGGCTCGGCATCCTCGTGGCCGGCACGGTCAATGCCCCGGTCGGGCCGGTGGAGACCCGCATGACGCTCGCGCCGTCACTGACCGGGCAGACCGACATAGACATCGCACCACTCGGGTCGCTAACCCTGAACAGCCACAACGCGCCAGTGGATGTCCGGGTGGACGTCACCCGGCTGAACGAGACGGCGGCTCGGGCGATCATCAAGGATCCCAGCCGTCTGGATCGACTGGGTGAGGACGTTACACATGACGTGAGGGACGGGCTGATCCGCCTCATCCTCCGCAGCCTGCTGGTGGCCACGCTCGGCGGCCTTGTCGTGGGTCTGGTGTTGTGGCGCCGCAACTGGCGGCGGACTCTGATCACGGGAGGAGTTGCCTTTGGCGTGGTCGCCGCGAGCGCCGGCCTCGGCGCGGCGACCTGGAACCCGCGATCCATCGCGGAGCCGCGATTCAGCGGCCTATTGGCGAGCGCACCGTCTGTCATCGGCAGCGCGCAGAACATCGTCCAAAACTTCGGCAACTACGAGCAGGAGCTGGCCAAGCTGGTCACAAACGTCTCTCGTTTGTACGACACGGCGAGCGCGCTGCCGGCCGCCCCGGACCCGTCCACGATCCGGGTGCTGCACGTCTCCGACATCCATCTCAACCCCGCCGCCTTCGAGATCATCAGGTCTCTGCTGAGGCAGTACGACATTTCGTTCATCGTGGACTCCGGCGACCTGACCGACCACGGGTCTGCTCCGGAGAACCGGCTGGTCCGTGAGATCGGTTCGCTGGGCGTGCCCTATGTCTTCGTACGCGGCAATCACGACTCGCTGATCACTCAGGACGCCGTCGCCGCACTGCCGAACGCGGTCGTGCTCGACGGCAAGACGGTGACCGTGGGCGGGATGCGGCTCATCGGCGCCGGTGATCCA
>DASYTV010000232.1:0-13967 GCA_036001885.1 Actinomycetes bacterium | reverse complement strand
TGCTGCGCGACGGCCCGCCGTGGCCAACACTGGATGCCTTGACCCAATGACTCGCTGCTAGCCGGTCATAGCCGTCGATCGAGCGCCGACGCCGCGCTGAAACCGCTCGCTGTCTGATCGCCTGTGCCCGTAGGAGGCGCGACAGATCGACGGATCGGGCACCGTCTCGGACCAGGAGCCATAACAACGGGCCGCGACTGCTCGAACAGCGACTCCGGGTGAGCGCAGATGTGCCGTTACAGGGCTGCCACGAACACGCGCTCATCGGCACGATGCGCCATAGGCGGCTTAGAGGACGACGGCAACGAGCGATCGGTGAGTGGCGGCGCGACCAGCGGCTCGACATCCAGGATGACGGTTTGGAGACATCCTGCGCCATGAGGGTCGGCAGATCCCGACGGCTGTCGTCCTCCCGCGGAGCTGTGCGGACTCCGCGCGGACCGGACAGCAACGTTAGTGTTCCGCGGACCGGTTGGTTTCGGGCATGCTCAGGTCGTGGGTAGGCGTGGTGCTGGGCCGGACGAGCCGTTTGAGCCGCTCAGCCCCGCCATGCTCGCTGCTCGCGTGCGGGAGGTGTGCGATCGGGTCGGCGCCCATGCCCGGGGCCGCCCGCATCAGGAGGTCCGGGCGGAGCTCGATGAGGCGTTCCGCAAGATCGACCAGTGGATGCCGCTGGCGGAGCTCGACCTGATGGCGCGGTCGATGGCCGATCCCTGGTGGGCGATCAAGCACCCGGTTGAGGCCGCCCGCGTACGACGGGTCTTGGAGGCTGAGGACACCGACGTCGATGACGACGAAGACCCGGTGTCCCAGTTGGTGGAGCGTTTCGACGATGGACCGCGCTGGTGGGGCAGGCGGTCAGCGCGTGTGGTCGGGGTGGCACAGCGACGAACCTTCGACGGCTGGGCCTACCAGGTCAGCATCTCCCCGTGGTCGGACCGGCTCGCCCACGAGATCCGCAAGCGCTGTGCGGGCTACGACGTGCGGTTGGTCGAGCACGCAGCCGCGAGCTCTTCGGATCCCGACGGCATCGACGTCTACGAGTGAGCAGCCGTCGCGCGGACTCGCCGTGGCAGAACTCGCTTTCAGCAGCAACAACCAGACCGACTGTGACCAGCACTACCGCTGGCCACCGGCGGATGAGATGGCCATCATCGCTGTGCTTCGCTGCTTGGCATCTCTCGTGGAGCGGCCATCGACGAATTCGAAGCGGCTGGCCTAATCCGCTTGCGGTGGACCCATCAATGGAAAGCGGCTGCGAAATGACCGCTGCGTCCGTCACGGCGCACTGCGGCGGTGAGCGGACGAACCCGACCACTTGTGGGCGTCACTTGATCGGTGCTCATCCCACCCGGGCAAGGTGAAGGGTGATGTCGGCCACCAGCGTTACTCGCTGGGGGAGCACCTCAAGGATCCGGCCGAGCACGTCCTCCCTTACCGGGTCGGGCAGCTCGAGATAGGCCGAGATCGTCGAGAGGTGGCCGACGTAGTCGCGAGCCGAGATTGTCGCGCGACGTTCGATACTCGTCTGGCGTACATCTGTGAACTGGTCGGACTGAGCCAGCTCGGTCCCGGGCCACTGCATCGGGCTGCCCGCTGGTGTCCCGTCAGGCGGTGGAACTTCGTCGTCTGCAAGGAACTGGGATCTGGCGGCCCAGACGGCCCGCTCGACGTCGGAGTCGGCCAGGTGCATCTGTCCACCGAACGACGCGAATATCCCATCGCGCTTGAGCATGGCGGCCACGCGCGACCAACGATGGTCCGGCTCAGTCCAGTGTAGAGAAGCTGCCGCGAAGGCCAGGTCATAGACCGGGGTGAGCGGGAGATCCTCGAATGTGGCCTGCACGGTGGCGACTGCTTCGGGCACGTGTTTGCGCAGTTCCCTCAGCATTGCTTGATCTGGATCCGTGGCGGTCACCGCAATTCCACGACGGGCGAACACGCGTGTGGCTTTGCCCGTGCCCGCGCCGATTTCCAGAGCTGTGCGGACTGCCCGACTTGCGTAGGCGAGTACCTCATCAACGAGTTCGTCGGGGTAACCGGGTCGGAACCTTTCGTATGCCGATGCCACTGACCCAAAGCTCAGTGCGCGCTCAGGCATGCCTCAATCCTCACACTGCATCGACTCCCGGGGCACCTCGATTTCCGACAACACTCACTACGTCGGGCACGCTGTCATCGGCCCGTTCTGTCGGCGGCAAGAGAGTGCGGTTCGCGTTGGCTCGCCGGTCCCCGGAAGCCCACGTCGCCCTGTCGCTGCTCGTGAACGTTCCCTGCGTGGTCTCGATGACGGTCGCGCAGTGCACAGTCACCCCGACTGTCGCTCCGTGGCGACAGCGTGAGAGTCGCCTGAACGACGAGTTCATGAGGCACGCCGTCCCTCTCGAACCGGTCGCGGACCCACCCATGCGCCGCCTCGGCGACCTCGAGAGGGGGCGACACCACGTGTCTCTCCACTGTCGCTTGACCACTCAGAAGATCGATAACAACGGCTCGGCGCTGGTTGGAGAGTCGAGAAAGGTCGCCGTGCAGCCGCCACCCACACGCGATCTGCGTCGGCGTGTTGGTGAGGTCTTTCAGGAGGCCTCGACGCATGAACCGATGCTACGAGCGCCGCTCATCAGCAGGTTTGCAAAACGTCCGACTCTCGGCAACGTCGCGCGACCAGCGGCATATCCGAGCGTCAGGGACATCCTAGGTTTGCGGGCCAGCTGGGGTGGTCGTCCGACGCAGATGGGACCCCCGGGCTGGACGCGGCGCCGTACTCGGGTCGTGTATCGGACGACGCGGCATCAACGCGTGCTGCTGGCGAGGACCACCCCTCAGAGGCGCCAGACGATGAAGTCGTCGTGAGGGTAGGTCCCGATTTCTCCGAACGGTGGAGCGCCGGGATTGCCACCGGCCTTGGCGAGCACGTCCCGCAGCGCACGCAGGTGGTCGATGGTCAGCTGCAGCGGTGGTTCGTCCGGCTGGTAGGTCGACCCGAAGAGGTAGTCCTTGCCGGGTGTCGTGGTCATTTCGATGTGGCAGCCGAGGACGTGGCTGACAGGTCGGGTCGCGCAGAAGTCCAGCAGCCGGTCGATGGTGGCGGTGAACGCCGGCCAGTCTTCGACGTAGAGCCGTCCGGGGTACACCGAGTCTCCGGTGAGCAGCAACCGGGTGTATCGGTCGTAGAACACGGTGGCCGACCTGTGGTGCCCGGGCCCAGGCAGCACGTCCAGGACCCGGCCGCCGAGATCGAGCGTCGCCGCGCCGTCGGGCCACTGGTCCAGGCCGTAGAACTCGATGACGTCGTCCATCGACCTGCCTACCACAACGGTGTCTGGTCGATCGGCGAACTGCCCGTCGCCGGCGACATGATCGTCATGGCCGTGGGTATGGGCGACGGTCAGCCCGTAGCCGTCGCGGGGATTGTCGGCCAGCCAGGCGGCGATCAGCTCGTCGACGGTCCGGCGCAGCGGGAAGTACGACGGGTTGGCCGTGGCGCCGGTGTCCAGCAACAGCGCCTGCGAGTTGCCGAACAGCAGGAACATGAACGGAGCCTCGTGGCTGACCGACTTGTTCTGACGCAGAATCACCGTATGCGGATCGTACGCGTGCACCTGGATCTCAGGTGCCGGATCGTGCTTGGCCGACGGCCAGCCCGCGTGCCAACTGACCTCGAGGTTCCCTGCCTCGGCCGAGCCATCACTGAAATCCAGCATGCGAGCATGCTATTGAGGACCAGGTTCGACATCGGCGCCGCCGTGGATGCGTGAAGATCCGCGGGCCTATGGCTGGTTCCTGATCCTCTTGTCCAGCCGGATATTCAGCTGGTGGGTACCGCTCGATTAGGGGTCAGCCCACGAGAAAAGTTCTAAACAGCGTGGCGCTGATCTTCGTCGGTCTCGCCTACCTGGTGTACCCAGTGCTGAGGCCAGTAGCACGTCGCCGCCGCAGCGCTGGGTGAGACGCCCGGTCGGCGGGGTCCGTCTAGCGGGAGACGTCACTGCCTCCCTGCCGCCCCCTCCCCCGCCGAGGCGCGCAGGGGCCAAGCACACCTCGGAGCTCCGACAGCAGCACGAGCCCGAGCAAGGCATCTGATACCAGGCTGGTGTCAGAGGGAGAGACCCACGAAGCCCACGATCAGACGGCCAAGTTTGAAGGTACATGGTCGTGGTGCGTTCGTACGTCTAGTCGTAACCGCAGCCGAACTGTTTGTAATGGGAGACGCGCAGTCACCAGGTCAGACAGGCGATGCCAGCGGTGGGCAAGAGGGCATTACCGCAACGGACGACGTCTGACGCGGCACTCCAGCAGGAGCTCGCGCCCACGACGCCCTGACGCCCATTGATCCGACCTGGCTCAGGTTGGTGCGCACGTTGCGACGTCGAAGGGCCGCGCGTCCACTGTATGCGTCCTCTGTATCAGGCCGTCGACCTCGGACCTCAGTAGTGCAGTCGTGAGCGGCCGTCCGGAACGAGGCGAGGTCATCACCATGGGATTGCTGTCATCACTTGCCTTCCGTGGCGGCAATGCCGCTGCGGAACGCATCCTGGGCGTGGAGGACAAGCGGACCAGGCAGCTTAATCGGCTAGCCCACAGGGTTGATGCCTTGCTGGCCACCCCGTACCAAACCGGCCTCGAGCACGTCACGATCATGAACCGTCCCGACTTCCATCCGTCAAGCACCGCCTGGCATCTGAGTGAGGCGGAGCAGTGCTTCGCGACCGCGTTCGGGAACTTCAAGAATGTCGATCCCCTGCAAAGCGCTTGGGCGGCGGTTCACCTGGCGATCATCTCAGTGGCCACCGGACGTCGCGGCAACGCGCTTCACTGGACCCAGCGGGGCCACGAGCAGGCGACACGGACGCTTGAACAGGTTCGCCGTCAGATACGGGACAAGGCGGACGGACGGGTCGGGCGGATGCCGTTGACCTCAGAGGGGTCGACCGGCACTGTGGCAGTCGGCGGGGCCGCCACGACCGGACTGGTCGCGGCCGCGGCGGGGGTGACCATCGTCAGCGGCGTGGGCCTCGTGGCTGTCGGAGCGGCACTCGGAGCCGACGTCGCGTACCAGAAAGGCGTCGACCATTCCCGGCACCGCAAGTTGAATGCCGGCCAGGCGCGGGAACAAGAGATCGCCGACTTCATCGACGAATTGGTACACCTGAGGGCCGCACTGGGCGACGACCACGCGATCTCACAATGATCACCAGTCCGGTCGGCTTGCGGTGCGGAGGATGCGAGCACGATGCGTCGCAGTAGGTCGGGTCGGATGAGCGCGATCTCTCGCGCGACGAAGCTGCCGATCGAGAAGCCGAGCAGATCCACCCGCTGAAGGTCCATGGCCTCGAGGAAGGCGATTGCGTCGCGGGCCATTGCTTCGACAGTGTTCGGCGTCCTGCCGGTCGTGGCGCCGACGCCGGCGTTGTCGAACGTGATCACGCGCCGGTGCGCGGCGAGCGCGTCGACGAGCGCGGGTCCCAGGGCTTGGCGAAACGGCGGTGACCAGCCCAGCCTCGCGGGATATCCAGATTGCGGCGGTCGTCACAGGCTCAGGCTGGATCTAGAGTCATCTTATGTATCTGCGCAGCACGGATTCGACCTACTCGGGAAGCCGCAATGACCACTCCGCGGCCTTTGTTGCGCCGCCTAAAGCATCTGCGGTAATAGGTTCTCAGGCCCACACCGACACTGATCGGACGGCCGAGGCACGGCCACCTGAAACCCGCAGGACCCGACCTGCGGCAAGCGGCCCGTCGGCGCAGCGGTGGCTGGCTGGGGCCGTCATCACCGTGCTGGTGATCGGGATAGCGGTCGAGCCCAGCCCGAATGGTCCACAGCCGGTCGCGCCGTTGTGGGCCGACGTGATTGCCTATGCCACCGTCATGGCCAGCTTCCTCGCGATCTTCGCGCTGCTCGTCGGTAATCAGTGGGGTTCGCGCCTGGCCATCGTCACCGCAGTCGGCCTACTGACCCTCTCGGCGACCTGCCCGCTCAGTGGACACCACATCATGGGCTGGTACACCTACGTCCAGCTCGTCCTGTCCGCCGGCTTGCTCGTCGCAGGCTCCGCAGTCGCCGGCGCCCACCGAAAGCGCTGACTCGGCCGTCTCAACCGGTCGAGGGTGCCCCCGTCGGCGCCGTCGACCGGTCATCCCGGCGCGGCGAGGGCGCCGGGCAGAACCGCCCAGTTCGGCACCCCGAGACCGCTTGCGGCGTCGTATCCGACGGACGCCTGACAGCATCCGACTCCCCCGAGATCGTTGTTGCCCGTCGTGACGTCGAAGAAGGCCGACGGGCGCGACGCGGCCTTGTAGAACCAGCCGTTTGCCAGCCCGACCGGTGGGCGACCGGCCGCGCGCTCCGAAGCCGCCACCAGCGCAGTGGCCGCGGCGATGAAGGGCGTCGAGCCGCTGGTGCCCCCGACTGTCTGCAGCGTGGAGTTGACGACCACTGGCCAGCCGGGCACGGTGTCGGCCAACGCGCTGACATCGGGGACCGCGCGAGTGCGTTGCGCGTGGGCGCCATCCTGGTAGGCCGGTCGAGGTTGCCGACGGCTCACCCCTCCGCCGCCGGCCGCAGCGGAGCCGTACACGGAGTCGTTCCACACGACCTCGGAGGTCCGGGAATTTCCCCCGCCGAGGGTGAGCCGGGTGCCGCCGACTGCTGTGACGAAGGGAGACACCGCAGGATAAGACAGCGTGGTCCCGGGCACGCCCGTCCCACAGGTTGTCGACCCGTGGTCGCCGGCCGCGACGAACGAGGAGACGCCGGTGAGCGCCGCCATTGCGAGAACGGCGTCGATCACTGATGTGTACTTGGGCAGCTCCTGGATCTCGGCGAGCGCGCAGTCACCGTAGGACAGCGAGACGACGTCGGGGACACCGTGACTGTCCCCCACCGCCCGGCTGAACACGTCGAGGATTCCTGCCGGGGTGCTTTGGACCAGCCGTACCTGCGCCCCTGGAGCAACCGCCGCCGCAGTCTGCAAGTCGAGGGATGTCTCGTCGTCGCCATGAGCGATGGCGGTGGCGACGCCGTCGCCCTGGCTCTGGCTGACCTCGGGTGGAGAGTAGCCGAAGCACTTTCCCGCGAGCTCGAGGTCGCCGGGCAGCCACCCGCCCCCCAGATCCAAGACCGTGATCAGCGGCGTGCCTGATGAGTTGGATCGCAGCGTGTCGATGCCGTACGCCGTCTGCACCTGCTGCGGGGAGTAGACGCGGCGCTGGTGCAGGAGCGGAGAGGAACAGTTGGCGACGATTGGGGTGCCCGTGTTCGAAGGCCACGGCAGATCGGCCTTGACGGATGCCGGGGTCGCGGACGCCGAGTTCGACGTAGGACGGTTCCCGCTGGGCGGGCGCCTCCCCTCGGCGGTTGGGTCGTAGACCAGCACTTCCGGCAGCAACAGGCTGGTGCCGGGCGGCTGTAGCGCGGGAGGTACCTGCTCGGGAAGGCCATAGGTAATGAATGGGCTCTTCGCCGTGGCCGCCTTCTTGGACAGCGGAGCGCCCAACGCCGCCTGCCACTGCTGGGTCGAGCCGATTACGCGGCCGAACAGCCTGGTCGGGTCGGCGACGAATTTCAGGCCGAGGGCCTTGATGGATTCGGCGACGGCGTTGATCTGCTCATCCGTCGCGCCGAACTGATCGGCAGCCTTGTCCAGTGGGCTGAAGTGCCGGTAGTGGGATGATCCCGGCGTTGCCACACCGGCCGCGGCCCTGCCCAGCTCGGTCGTGGAGCTCGGCAGCGACAGGTAGAAGGTGACCTCGCCGGCCTTAGGCACCGGGAGCGAGACCGGCGCGCGAGCACTCGTCGAGTC
Source organism: Actinomycetes bacterium (assembly GCA_036001885.1). Classification (GTDB taxonomy): domain Bacteria; phylum Actinomycetota; class Actinomycetes; order JAKEEW01; family JAKEEW01; genus DASYTV01. The sequence continues at coordinate 6,163 of DASYTV010000232.1, read as the reverse complement.
GCACCCAACCAGGACCAGCGACCCGAGCGCGAGGGCAATAACGGCACGACCAACCACGCCCCGGACTGCCCCGGCCCCGCGACGGAACACCCTGTACCCGCAGATCGTCGTACGCGGCACGCCGATCACCACCTCACCCAGGCACTCTGCGCCCGCCTCGGCACCTTTCCCCGGCGGGGCGCTGTCTGACAGCCAGCCTGCTAGATCCACGTAGTCTCATTCCCAGTCTCATTCGCGCCTCAGTCACCTGCCCTCGGTCCCCTTCCTTCCACCAATCACCGCGGAGCGGCCGACGACGGCGCAACCGCCCACATCGACCAGGCGGATCATGAAAGAACACCGCTCAATGATCCGGGCATGGAGCTTCGTCCTCGTCGACGACTTCGCTATCTGCGCGCCCCACTTCACCGTGCTTCAACACCCGTAAGCGAGCGCGGAAGCACCTCCGCGGGCGGGTGGCCCGGCGGGACCGGGCGACCCGGGCTGGGGGTCGGCTAGGTCGCCAACCGGGCGAGCGCATGCTCGCTTACGGGCCTTATGGTCCAGCCTCGCGTGTACAACGCCGGCCATAGCCGATTGCCGCAGTGTCGGCACAGGTAAAGCTCGCCGGTGCGCTCGGCGCGGTACACCGCGCGGACCGCTGGTCCGCACCGGTCACAGGTCTCGTTCATGCAGTCACTGTCACGCCGATCGGCGCGTGTCGTCCCCGGCGCAGACCCGGGTCGTGCCCCCTGGTTATGCCCGGGGCTCGGGGTACCGGGGGAGCCGCGGGTGCGCTTGCTCCCAGCGGCCCGGCAGGCGCTGCGGCGAGTTGACCACTGCTCCGGAGGTCCGCGCGGATCGCGGCAATGGCGTCAGCGGAGGCCTTTGCGTGAGGTGATGCCGAGCTTGGTAAATACGTTGCCCAGGTGCCACTCGACGGTGTGGGGGCTAATGAACAGCTTGCTGCCGATCTCCTGGTTAGTGCGCCCGTCCCGGGCCAGCTTGGCGATCTGGGCCTCCTGGGAGGTGAGGTCGGTGACTGCTCGGCCAGCTTCCGGTCCAGCCAGACAACCGACTCCTCGACCGATGTCCGCGGCAGGTCCAGGTGACCACCGGGGTTCTCGATCAAGGTCTTGTCTGTCGAGCCGAGCGCGTCGAAGAGCGCCCGGCAGGCGTCGGGCTGGACCAGGTCGTCGTCGGACTGGACGTAGAAGAGCACCGGGGCAGTGACCAGCGGCGCCGAGGCGACCGGGCCGCCGGCGAGCCCGAGCACCGCGGCGGTGATCCGCGGCTCGGCGGCGAGCAGCGGCAGCCCGACCCGGGCGCCCTAGGAGATGCCCCAGAACCCGACCGGGTCGGGATGTTCGGCCAGCACGGCCGGAACCTCGTCGAGCGAGCGGACGACCGCGATGGCGTACCCGTCGTCGGCGAGGCGGGTGGCGCGGGCGACGACGCCGGGCGAGGTGTGGTCCTGGCCGCCGCCGGGGGCGAGCAGGATTAGACCGCGCGGAGCTGAAGCAGGATTGAAGAGGTGCGTGACGGACCTTCCGGGATGTGCGAGCACCCCAGCGGCCGCTGTCGAACTCAGGTCGAACGGCGCGCGACCGCGGTCGGGAGTGCCCAGCCAGGTGTTGAGCGGGACCGGCTCAAGGTAGGGATCGAACGCGGTCGAGCCGGTGATCGCGTCCCCGTTGTAGTTGTGGCCGCCGACAATCGCGTAGATGTCGATAAGGTTCTCCCCGTCGGAGAGTGCGCGCGCCCGCACGTACGCGCCCACGTCAGGCCATGTTCGGGCTGGTCGAACGGGCCGCCGGTCGAGAACTTTAGGCGGACGACGGTGACCTCAAGCTCGGCGTCACCAGCATCGCGGTTAAACGGTTAGCTTGTCGCCTATCTTGACGACCTTCGGTGGCGTCAGCGGCCACACGGTGGCCGGCTCGAAATGAGCCGTCCCTTTAACGTCGTCGACCACGACGCGTACGACCCGACGCTTGCTCCCCAAAGAAACGGTGCACTCGACCGACCCCCCGACCTCGACGACCCGCAAGCGCCACGTGCCGCAGTCGACCGTCGCGCCAGCAGCCTGCTCCGGCAGCCTCAATTGGATCTCCTCGACGACCTTGTTAGCGTCGAGGAGAGCTTTGGCCTGCTTGAAGTCGGCTTCGTACGATCCCGTGTCGGTGTCCACGTGGCTCAGGGTCACCGTGACGGGCAGTTGATCACCTGCCACATCGGCGGTGCATTGGAAGGTCACCCCCTCGGTGAGCTTGATCCCTTTAGGGCAGACGACGCTGCCCACCCGCACGGGCGGCAACTGCTTCCGCAGCTGCCTGCTGATCGTGTCCGCAATCTTGGCCGGATCGACCTCATTGACGACCTCCCGCGCGCCAGTCTGGGTGTTAATAAGGAGAATCATGCGGTCCCTCCGTCACTCATACCTGCGTAACAGAGGGAGATGCCGCGTCCGCTGATACGCCGCGACTGGGATGAACAGGCCCGGCGTGGCCCGCAAGCAGGGTCGAAGGTCCCCGACCCGCCTGGCGCGAGGTTCCGCCGTGGGCCGGGTGGGCCGATCCTGCTCGGCCGGTTTACTGAGGCCCGGCCAAGGCGGGCACCGCAGAGCCGATCCGGCTGCTCGGCCTGTGAGACGATCAGGCGAAGCTCGTTGCGGTGCCGGTACGCGCCGCCGGGCCAGCGCGGAGAGGATCGCGCGGTCGGCCCAGGACAGTCTCGGCGTGTCGACGTGGCGCTGGAGCACCGTGACCTGATGGCGCAAGACCCAAGATCTCGGCGTCTTTGGCCAGATCTGATCGCGCGAGCAGCGCCATCCAACCGAGTAAGCGCAGCACTGCCAGGTAGGCGAAGCGTAGGGTCGCGGAGGCCAACAGTGCCCGGGCGTAACGCGTAAGCGCAGCCGAACGTCGAACTAACGGCTCCCCTACAGTGCTGCGAGGCAGATCAGACTGTGTGACATGGTTCTCGGCACCTACAGGTCCACGAAGAACACGGTCCCCAGGTCGAGGCAATGCTGGCGAGCGAGGTATTGCCCCTGGGTGAGCGCGGAGTCAATCTTCCGACTGCCGGACCTTCGAGGAACCGCCGAACACCTCTGGGGTTGGGTTGTCGGAGTGCAGGGGGTTCCACGAACTTGTGGTCATAGACCGAAGCAGTCTCGGACTGACCCTTCTCTTGCCTCCGACGATTGAGTTCGCGTCATTACCGTGGCGAAGTTGGTGTTGATGGCGGGCTTCCTGAGCATCCCTGCCGGGTGGATTCACTCTCCGCATGGACCGGATCACTGGGTTCGTCCCGCCGTATGAGGCCAGGCGCCGAGTTTGCTCGGTGGAGGCGGCGGAATGGTGCTGTTGAGATCGTTGATGGCGGGGTGGAGGTACCTGGGGACGCCCCATGGACTGCGAGATCCATCGGGTGGTGCGTTGCCTTGTCCGACGGCGCCCGCGCCGAACTCCGACTCATTCGGCAAGGCGCCCGCCTGGCGGTTGAGCGATGACGGGGGAGCCACTGGGGGCCGGGCAGTCAAGGATCTTCAAGAGGTCGCGGAAGTCGGTGATCGTGTAGTCGGGCACGCAATCGAGATGAACCTTCGTCCCCTGTTGGGAGTCGAACATCACGGTCGTCATGCCGACCTCCCGCGCTCCGAAGATGTCGCAGTGCATGTCGTTGCCGACGTACATCGCGTTCTCGGCCGCCACCTTCATCCCGTCGAGTGCTAATTGAAAGAGCCGCCGGTCGGGCTTGCGGTACCCGTGGTCGCCGGAAACGATGATCGGGTCGAAGTAGTCGAGCAGGCCGACCTTGTGCAGTTCGCTGCGAGCATAGGCGCTCTGTGCATCTGTGACCACGGCAAGTGAATAGCGCTCACGCAGTACATCGAGCACCTCGCGCACGTGCGGGAAGAGATTGAGCCGATGGCGTGAGATGCCGCGGGACATCTCCGCCAGGAACAGTGGCATCTGGCCGAGTTTCGCGGCCGGCAGGCTCCGGGTGAAGTCGGTCTGGTGCCCGTCGATGATGCGGCGCCAGATGTCGACGGCGTCGAATTCGGGATACCTTTCCGTACTGGTCCGCTGCTGCTCCTTCATGATCTGGAAGTAGAGATCTCGGACCTGCTCTCGGCGGAGGTCTATGCCTTGGTAGGACAGGAAGTGGGCCGCGGACCGGAAGATCTGATCCATGCCATCATCGGTCAGGATCTGGACCAGGGTGCCGTTCACGTCAAAGGCAACCGCTTTGATTTCCATGCTTGCCGTCAGCACTCCTTGATCGACAAGGCGAAGCGCGAAGTCGTTGGCATGGGGGAACCCAGGCAGGCTCATGATACGAAGAGGCAGGCGCGGCTCGTCGCCGCATCGGCACATCGAACGAGCCGTGGACGGGCCGACATCTGCCCGCCCTCAGCCCCCGCGGTTGGAATCGACCAACCAATTGAGTCCGTTCGCTTCGCCGCAGGCGCGCGGTTCGCGTGTCACCCTGTGTGCTCGATGGTTCCGCTACCGCGAGCCGCTCACGCAGCTCGCAGCAGCTTCTTCGCGCGCGACACGAGCCTGCCCCGGTACTCCCAGCCGATGTAGTCGTTCCGCGCGATCCGCAGCAGGTTCAACGCCATGTAGTACGGCGCCCGTGCGGTGATCGACTCGAATGTCCGCTGGCGGTCGGGGAAGTGACAGCTGTACTCCCAGAGGAAATGCCCGATGAACGGCTCCGCCCGGCGCCAGTCACCGACGGTGCGCATGAAGGCGTGTTGGAGCTCGCCGGCGACCCGCCCGACATCGAACATCCGGTCTCCCCGCTTCATGCGTTCCAGATCGATCGCGGCAACGTCCATGCCATCACCAAACAGGAAGTTCGCCGGGGTCGCGTCGCCATGCAGCCACACCTGCTTGTCACACCACATCTGCGGCCGGTCCCGCCAGCGGTCGCGCAAGAACGAGAGTTCGTCGATGTCCGACTGTCCGATGCGGTTGGCCTTCTTGAGCCTGCCGACGACGCTGTCGAAGTACCGGCAGTCGGGATCGAAATCGACGCCTGCCCCGTTCGCCGTGCGAATGTGCTGCGTGGCGAGGAAGTATGCGAGCGCCTTCAGCCGCCAGTAGAGGTGCGCGTCGTCCCCCTGGTGCGTCGCGCGCGCGATCGCGTGGCTGAACTCCTCGCCGGCATAGTGTTCGACAGCCAGCACAGCGTTGATATCGCGACTGAAACCGAACGGGCGAATCACATGGTGCGGCGACCCGACCAGGTTGTATTGGCGCAGCGTCTGGAGCGCCTCGTACTCCGAGCGTGCCATCCAGACAGCCTTGTCCCGGTCCGACCCGAACCTCGGCCCGTAGAACTTGCAGATGATCTTCGCCCCGCTGGACTTCTCCTCGTACGCGTAGACCACGTTGCTGCCAGACAACCGGAAGGCGCGGAACGCCGGCCGCGTCTCGTGCACCCTCATGTCCTCGCGGACGATCTTGCTTAGAAAGTCGTACAGCGGGTCATGGTCCGCGACGAATCCGACATATCCGCCGTTCATCGGGAGCCCTTCCTCAGGCCTGCTCCGGCCACAGGCTGACGGCAGAACCACCTTTCGCTCCGCTTGTCACCCACGGATCCCCCAGCTGCGCGGCGCACCTCGGCCCCCGGCCAAGTGCTGTGAACCGCCTCTGCCTCACATAGAGGCGCATGCATCGCTCGTGATACACAGGCGTCGTCCTCGCGACAGCCGTCGAACGATCGCTGTACAAGTCGCCGTCACAGCGCCTCCGGTCAAGGTGGGCATGGTCAGGTCGCTGCGCGCGTAAGCAGCTCGACCACCTGCCACCCGTCGCCAAGCGCATATGGCACAAGCTTCAGGATCAGTCCGAGTCGGTCTAGAACAAGCCCGGTGTCATCCGCCCAGCAGGTCATCGGAACGTGGAGAAAGCAGGTTCGTCAGGCTGGCACTCTCGGTGATCGCAGTGCCGGCCTTCACATAAGCGGATGTCGGGCAGTGACTCAGTGCAGCGCGACGGTCAGCAACAGCACGGAGGGCTCAAGGGCCTCGACGGCGTGCCGCTGCGGCGGTACCGCAACCAGGTCACCTGGTCCGAGCTCGGTGTTGGACTGGTCGGCGCGGAGCATGACACGACCCTGCAAGCACAGCAGCGATCCGTCCCCGGGACTCTTGTGCTTGCCCATC
>DASYTV010000231.1:0-6280 GCA_036001885.1 Actinomycetes bacterium | reverse complement strand
AGCACCCAGAGCGCTTCGTCCGCAAGCCACCCCAACCGCCCGCCCTGCCAACGGCGGTGTGGATCAACGAGCCGAAGGAGGACACCCCGACGACCCAGTGATTCCCGAAGGAATCTGCCTCAGAAAGGTTGACAGGCGCCGACATGCTCGGGTCGTCCGGGTACTCCAGGCGCAGCCGCTGGCTAACCTGCTCCGGAGACCACTCGAGCTCGAGCCCCCGCTGCACCGCCGCCAGCAGCTCGGGCCGGCACCACAGCTTGCCCGCCTTCGGCCGCCGCGCCCGCTCGTACGCGGCGGCGTCCGCATCGTGCGCGCGGTACGCCTCGCGGCCCCCGTTCCTCGCCACCTCCCGGGAGAGCGTCGAGTGCGGGCGGCCGAGCTGGGCAGCGATCCGACGCAGGCTCCACCCCGCGGCAAGGCCGCGCGAGACCTCCTCCCGCTCCGCCAGCAACAGGTGACGAGCCGAGCGGGCGGCCGGCCGAGGCCGGACCCCGCCAGTCTGGGCCACGTAGCGGCGCACGTGCTGTACCGGAGCACCTAACTCGCGGGCGACGCTGCGCAGCGCCTCCCCCGCGCGCCACCGCTGCCACACCTCGTCCTGCTGCTCGACAGAGAGCCCGTACGCGCGCACGCCAACCTCCACCACGAGATGACCATGGTGGTGCGTTCACCGCCTGAGCCCGCCAGCGTTCTTGCTCAAGCGCGACCGTTGTCGTCCCGACACCTTGGACTGTCGGTCCAGTGACGCCGGGAGGAGAGCTGCCAGTGGTCAAGCAGGCACCCGTCAAGGGTCGTAAGGCCGTCAAGGTCAACTTCGTCCTGCCCAAGGACGCGGTTTCCGGCAACGTCTCGGTGGTCGGCGACTTCAACGGCTGGGACCCGTTCGCGCACCCGCTACGGCCCCGCCGAGACGGCACCCGCAGTGCGGTAGTGACCCTGCCGCCTGGACGCCGGTTCGCGTTCCGCTACCTCGCCGAGGGCGGCCGCTGGCACGACGACGACACCGCCGAGGCGTTCGAGCCCAACGGCCTTGGCGGCCACAACGCCGTCATCCGCACCTAGAAGCACGGCCTCGATCGGACGCCGCTGAGGGTGACGCCCGCCAAGGCGTCACCCTTGATCTTCGAGTCGGAGTAACAAGGTTGTGCGCTCCAACGCGGCGGTGCGCCAAGGACACAGGACGGGCTGTTGCATTGAGCCATCGACCGAGCTGATGCCCTCCACTTGGGCGCTCAAAGGCCGCGCTTGCGCTCCTGTCTGCCTCGCCGGAGCCGTTCTCAACGGTTCGAAATAGGGATGGACCTCCACTCCGCACAGCTTGGACGACGCCGTCGGCCTCAATGCAACAGTGCCCCGCCAGGCGCCGGTAGGACGACAGCCACGACAGCGTCCGCTCGATCCGCCACCCGTGCCGGCCCAGCCTGCTCGACGACTCGATCCCCCGCCGGGCGATCCGTGAGGCGATCCCGCGGCGCCGCAGGTAGGCACGGTTGGCAGCATGGTCGTAGGCCTTGTCGGCATCGACCTTGTCGGGCCGGTATCGCCGCCGCCGCGCCGGCGTGAGCACTGCGGGCACATCGCCCAGCAGCGCTGCGAACAGCAGGGTGTCGTTGACGTTGGCGGCGGTGACGGCGACGGTCAGCGGCAGGCCGCGGCGCTCGCTGACCAGGTGAACCTTGGACCCCGGCTTGCCACGATCGACGGGGTTTGCGCCAACGTGGTCCCCCCATGCTTGGCGCGCACGCTGGCCGAGTCCACGCTGGCGCGCGACCAGTCCAGCCGGCCAGCGAGCCCGAGTCGGTCCAGGACCTCCAAGTGGAGCCGATCGAACGCGCCCGCCTTGGCCCACTGGTCCAGCCGGCGCCAAGCGGTCGCCGACGAGCCACAACCAAGCTCCTTCGCTGGCAGCAGCCGCCATGGGGTCGAGGTGCGGGCCATGAAGACGATAGTGGCGAGACAGTTGCGGTCAGGGATGCTGCGCTGCCGGCCACCGTACGGTGGACGCGGTGGGGGCGGCAGCAGGAGTTCCACGAGCGCCCACAGGGCGTCAGGGACGAGCTTGTCAGCCAGGTCGGTCATGACGCCGGATCATGGCATGCTCGCGCGTCAGCCGTCGACGCCGCAGGCGATCGCCGAGCGCGCCCGGATCGTGCTGGCGTGCGCGGATGAGCAGACCAACACGGCGGTCGCCGACCGTCTCGGGGTATCGGGGGAAACGGTCGGGAAGTGGCGGCGTCGGTTCGTGGAGCTGCGGATGACGGGTTGGTCGATGCGTCGCGGCCGGGCAGCCGAGAAGAGCGCGAGGCTTGCGATGACGTCGGCGTAGGTCAGCCGGCCGCGGACGCAAGCGAGCATTCGATTACAGGACAACCGCACGCGTTGCGCGTCAGACCATCGTGATGACGACCTTGCCCTTGGTCCGGCTGCCTTCGACGTGGGCGAGGGCTTGCGGGGCCTCGTCGAACGGATACACCCGGTCGAGGATGGGTCGGAGGACGTTGGTCTCGATGAGCTTGGTGGTCTCGTCGAGTTGCGCACCGCTGGCGCGCATGAACAGGAACGAGTACCGCACGCCTTGGCAGCGCGCCGCTCGGCGCGTCTTCAGGCTCAGCACGGTCATGGCCAGCCGCAGCGGAAGGCGGAGTCCTTGCTGGCGGGCGAAGTCTGGGTCCGGCGGGCCGGCGATGCCGATGGCCGTCCCTCCGGGCTTCAGGACCCGGAGCGACTTGGCGAGTGTGTCTCCGCCCTGGGAGTCCAGGACGATGTCGTAGTCGTGCGCGACCGTTTCGAAGTCCTGGGTTCGGTAGTCGATGACGACGTCGGCACCGAGGTCGCGGACCCATTCGACGTTGCTGGTGCCGGTCGTCGTGGTAACCGTCGCCCCCAGGTGCTTGGCCAGCTGGATCGCGTACGCGCCGACGCCCCCGGAGCCGGCGTGGACGAGCACCTTCCGGCCGGGCTGCAAGTTCGCTCGCTCGACGAGCGCCTGCCAGGCGGTCAGGGCGACGAGGGGCACTGAGGCCGCCTCGGCCATGGAGAGGTTCGCGGGCTTGATCGCGAGATCGTCCTCGTCCACGGCGATGCGCTCGGCGAAGGTGCCTATGCGGCCGTCGCGCGGTCGCGCGTAGACCTCGTCGCCCACGGTGAAGCGCGTCACGGCCGACCCGACGCGGGCGACGACGCCGGCGAGGTCGTGCCCGAGGATGAATGGCGCCTTGTAGGGGAGGAACAGCTTGAACTCTCCGTCGCGGATCTTCGCGTCAAGCATGTTCACGCCGGCCGCATGGACGTCGACAAGCACGTCGCGGTCGTCGACCGCCGGCTCCGCGACCTCGCCGACCTGCATCGGACTCTTGTACTTGCTGACTACGTAGGCCTTCATGATCGGGCCCTCTCCGAAGCTTCGGGTCGTGGGTCGGGGTTCCGTCGGTTCGACGAGCCGGCGCTCGTGGATGGGGTCGCGGTCCGGCTGGTGGGCCGCGCGCGCTCGCCGCACCTCTCCGGCGCAGGTGTTGCTGCCGTGGCTCCGCAGGGCGGCGAGGACGACGCGGCGGGTGCCGTACTGCGGGTCCGGCTCCTTCCCGGGTTCAGCGCCAACGCCCGAGGTGTTCTCACGCGCGCTGCGGCCGGTTCTGAGACGCCGCACACCGTCGGGTGCGTTACCGCCCCAGTTTGCGGCGACGCGCGATAGGCCACCCGTACGCTCGCTGGCTCCGGGTCGTCGCTCGCGCTGGGAGCGCCGAGCCTTTCGCAGGTCGAGGCAGGACGCCAACGGGTCGGCCGCGGCGCGGACGAGCTGCGGAGCCCGGTCCGCCCGAGGGGTGTGCGGCGGCGCGGGACCTCTCAGAGAAACTCGAGAGCCCGCTTGACGAAGTCCTCGTGGAACTGGAACACCCCGCCGTGCCCGGCGTCGGGGTAGAGGACGAGTTGGCTGTTCGGGAGTCGTTGATCGAGCTCGACGGTGTTCTTGGAGGGCACCATCTTGTCGCTGTCACCGTTCATGACGAGCACGGGCTGGTGGATGCTCGCCAGGTCCGCAGGCTTCTGCTGACCCCATCGGTGGATGGCCTTGAGCTGGGCGCGGAATGAGCCGACGGAGATGGCCTTGTCGCGGTCGTTCGTACGTTCCTCCAACCGTGCCAGGAACTCCTTGCCGGCTCGGCGCCCGTTCGGAGTCCTGGTGAAGAAGAGGAACTGCTTGGGGTCCTGGCGGGTGAGCAGTCCTCGCGCGGTGTCGAGGTAGGTGATGCGGGTCACCTTGTCGATGCCTTCGCCCCCCGCAGGGCCAGTTCCGGCGAGGATCATCTTGCGCACGAGCTGCGGCTCCTCCTGCGCGATCACCTGGGCGATCATGCCGCCCATGGAGAACCCGAACAGGTCGACCTGGTCGAAGCCGAGGGCACGAATGAAGGTGACGGCGTCCCTCGCCATCTCCTCGATGGTCGTCGGCGTGGACCCGCTGGAGGCACCGACACCTCGGTTATCGAAGGTGATGACCCGATGCTTCGCCGCGATGCCGTCCACGACTCGGGGGTCCCAGTTGTCCAGGACTGCGGCCAGGTGGGTGAGGAAGACCACCGGCACGCCGGTGTCTGGGCCGAGCTGTCGGTAGGCGAACTCCACGCCGCCGACGTTGATGGTCTGGGTGGGTGTGTCCTCCCACGTCGTGTTCACTGCAGCACCCTGGGGCGCCTGGACCTTGGTCATCGCTGCTTCTCCTTTGACCGCCCAGGGCGGCCTTCGAGGTGCTGGGGGTTTACTATACGAATCGTATAGTGGCGGGAACCTAGACGTATGTCAACCCTCGCTATACGCAACAGATGGCGCGTGGCGACGGATCGTATGGCGATCGACGGCACCCCTCGCTATGCTTGGGGGGTGCCAACGAAGACCTACGGGCAGATGTGCCCGCTCGCCCGCTCGCTCGACGTCCTCGGCGAGCGCTGGACGATGCTCGTGATCCGCGAGCTGCTGCTTGGTCCCAAGCGGTTCAAGCACCTCCTCGCGGTCCTCCCGGCGATCGGGAGCAACCGGCTCTCCGAGCGACTGCGAGGACTCGAGGAGGCAGGGATCATCCGCAAGAGCACGCTCCCTCCTCCCGCCGGCGTCGCGGTCTACGAGCTCACCGAGGAGGGAGAACGACTGCGCGATCCACTGATCGCCCTCGGGTTGTGGGGGCTCGATCTCCCTGTCGACGATCGCATCGACCCGGAGACGGCTCGCGCGGAGCTCGTCGCGCTGTGCCTGGCGGGAACCCAGACGAAACTCCTGGATCCGAGTCGCGGCGAGACCTTCGAGTTCCACGTCGGCGACGAGGTGTTTCATTTCCAGCTCCGGCACGGCAGGTTCCTGCCCCGTTCAGGCCCGTCGCCGACCGACCCAACGGTACGGATTGCCTGCGATCTTCAGACGTTCATGGACCTCGCGCTTCGTGAGCTGACGCCGTCGCAGGCGCTCAAGGATGGCCGCGCGACGATCCTCACCGGGTCGCGCTCGTCGCTTGCCGAGGTCTTCCGCGTGCTGGCGTACACCCCGCAGGCGCCACTACCAGTGCACGCCTAGCGGCAGTCGCCCGAGTACCGAGCACGCGGGCATCGCCTCGCACCTGGCGCCGAACGCGCGGCCGAGCGCCGAGCCCATCGGGACGCCGACGTCGACGCTCAAGCAGCGGGCGATTCGCCCCGACGTACGCCGCGGAGATCGAGGCGATGTACCGACACACGCCTCCGAGCTGCTCGGTCGCTTGGAGGACCTCCGCGGCGTCGATCCTGGGAGGTCCGCGACGGATCCGCGCGAATAAGGTATCCCGCGCTCTCCGCGCGAAGCCGGGCCCTCGCCCGTGGGGTGCCATAAGTCGGGCGTCATGGTGCGTACTCGTACTCGTGGATCAGTCCACCGAGGACGTCGCGGCGGCGCAACTGGCCAACAGCGACTGCACTCATCGGATTAGCAACCACCGACGGCACCGGCGGCGTGTGGGCCAAGCTGCGGTGCGGCCGTCGTTGGTTGTAATGCTCAACGTAGCGTCGCAGGCGAACGAGCTGCGGGCGGCCGACGATCAGCAGCTGGTCCAGGCACTCCCGGCGGACCGTCCCGACCCACCGTTCGGCGACGGCGTTGGCGTTGGGTGCCTGCACCGGTGTGCGGATCACCTCGGCCCCGGTCGAGCGCCACACGTCGTCGAACGCCCTGGTGAACTTGGCGTCCCGGTCGCGGATCAGGAACTTGAACGCGGTGGCCTGCTCGCCGAGGCCGGCGACTAGGTTGCGGGCCTGCTGGG
>DASYTV010000230.1:0-6875 GCA_036001885.1 Actinomycetes bacterium | reverse complement strand
TGGCCCGAGGACCGCTGGATGACTGGCAAGGACGCAGGGAGCCCCGCGTGCCGGAGGTACGCGGGCGACCGAGAACGCAGCCAGTGTGTCCTTTGCGGGGTCCCCGCGGAAACGTGGAGCAGCGCGGAGCGTTTGCGTGGGGTGCGCACCAGCGGGACCGGGCCAGCGCAAAGAGACTTCGGACACGCGACACTAGGTCAGGATCAGCACGCTCGCGGCGACAACGCCGACGAGCACGATCGTCGTCCGGTAGATCGGCGGTGGGAGTCTGCGGCCGACGGTCGCTCCGATCTGACTACCGATGATGGCGCCCACGGCAAGCGAGGCGGCGGCTCCCCAGGCGACCTCCGAGATCAAGATGAACACCACCGCGGCAACCCCATTGGCCACGCCGGCGAGCACATTCTTGAGGGCGTTGAGGCGCTGCAAATCGTCATCGATGAAGATCGTAAGCAGCGCGATGAGGAGGACGCCCTGCGCCGCTCCGAAATAGCCGCCGTAGGTCCCGGTCAGCAGGATCCCGAGCCAGAGCAGCGGGCCTCCCTGGTGACCTCGCCGCTGCCGGGCGCTCAACCACCCGCTGAGGCGAGGCTGAACGGCCACGAGTACGCAGGCGATCAGGATCAAGGCCGGTACGATCGCGTCGAACGCCGACTCGGGGAGTTGGAGAAGCAGCAAAGCTCCCGCAATGCTGCCAAGGGCGGACAGCATTCCGAAGCGCACGGCGCGGCCCACGCCGCCCCGCAGCTCACGCCTATAGCCGACGACGCCGCTCACCGAGCCGGGGAAGATCCCGACGGTGTTGGTGACGTTAGCGAGCACGGGCGCATAGCCGAGCGCGAGCAAGGTCGGAAAGGTAATGAGCGACCCCGATCCGACGACGGTGTTGATCGCACCGGCGGCGACTCCGGCCGCGCCAAGACCGAGGGCGTCAAGGGGAGTCACCGCGGCCCGCCGAAGGGGCAAAAGCCGGCTTTGGTGGCCACACCAGAGGTGAGACCAGTGGCCTCAGCGGGGACGGCTCTGGCGGCCTCAGCGGGGACGGCGCCCGCGGCCTCAGCGGGCCCGACACCAGTGGCCTCAGCAGGGACGGCTCCGGCGGCGTCAGCCGAGGCGACGCCGATCGCCGGAGCTGTAGCGCCGGGGTCCTGGACGGGCCGCCGGCGAGTCCGCCGCCGGGAGAGACGGCCCGGTCCGCGGATCATGAGCCGGCGAACTCGCCGCGATAGATGCCCCCGAATCCTTCGAGCATCGCCTGCCAGACCTGCTCGGCAACCTTCGGATTGAGGCCGTGGACGAGGGCGAGATTCCGCGCCCGAGCCGCAAGCTCCTCGGGGTCCTGCGGCAGCGGGCCGGACGGGTCGGCGGCCGATGCCCTCAGCAGCCGCTCACGCCGTGCCAGGACCTTCACCAGCTCTTCGTCGTTCTCCGCAAGCCCACGCATGATTTCGACGGGTGAACTTTCTGTAGTCACCCCTCCATCCTCCCCCGTCACTGGATCGGCTTGATGGGGAGCGCCACAACATCGCCATTCTCCGAAGCCTGACGAAGGCCGGCGGGCACGACGGCAGTCGGGCCGATTCTGTAACGACAACTAGCCGAGGGCTCGAGGCCCGGACTGTGATCAGGTATTCACACGCTCGCCATCTGCAAACTGCGAATCCTCCTGGCAGGCGCACGCTCGCCTGATCCGTCTTGGCCGTCGGTGCCCCATCGGACGGGCCGACAAGGATCACGACGAGAGAGGGAACGGCAGCAATCGCTCCTGCGAGCGTTAAGACTGGCGGCGAAGGACCTTCCTTGCGCACGTGGCTGCGCGCTATCCGAGTGGCTCTCCGCAACGCGGGTCGTGTGGGCGAGCACCGGCCCACTCGCGCTGCGCTGCGACCTCCCGCTCGAGGGCAGCGAGCTGAGCCGCTACTTGTGCCGGGGCCGTTCCGCCGTGGGCATCGCGTGAGCCGATAGACCCCTCGACAGTCAGCACCTCACGGACGCCGGGGGTCAGATGAGGCGACAGCGCCGCCAACTCTTCGTCGGTCAACCCGGCAAGATCGGCGAGCCCCAGCTCTTCACACCGGCGGACGGCGGCACCGGCGATCTCGTGGGCGTCGCGAAAGGCGACACCGCGGCGTACCAGCCACTCCGCCACGTCGGTCGCCAGCGAGAAGCCGGCGGGTGCCAGCGCGGCCAGGCGTTCGGCGTCGAACTCCAGGGTCGCCACCATGCCGGCCAAGGCCGGCAACACCAGGTCGAGGGTGTCCAGCGAGTCGAACAATGCCTCTTTGTCCTCCTGCAGATCTCGGTCATAGGCCAGCGGGAGCCCCTTGAGCATGGTCAACAGCGCGGTGAGATTGCCGACCAGCCGACCCGCCTTCCCTCTCGCGAGCTCCGCGACGTCGGGATTCTTCTTCTGCGGCATGATCGAGGAGCCGGTCGCGTACGCATCGTCCAGCGTTACGTAGCCGAACTCCACGCTCGCCCAGATCACGATCTCCTCAGCCAGCCGCGACACGTCGACGCCGATCATCGCGAGGACGAAGGCCAGCTCGGCGGCGAAATCGCGGGAGGCCGTCGCATCGATCGAGTTGTCGGCGGCCGAGTCGAAGCCGAGGTCGGCGGCAACCTTGTCGGGATCGAGCCCGAGTGAGGATCCGGCCAGCGCCCCAGAGCCATAAGGGGATACCGCTGACCGCTTGTCCCAGTCCTGCAGCCGTTGCACATCACGACTCAGCGCGTGGACGTGCGCGAGCAGGTGGTGCGCGAGAAGGATCGGCTGAGCGTGCTGGAAATGAGTCCGCCCCGGCATCACAGCCCGCTGATGGACCCGCGCTTGCGCGATCAGCGCATCTTGTACGTCGGTGACGCCGGCGGCGCTGTCCCGAGCGTGATCGCGAAGGTACATCCGGAAGAGCGTCGCTACTTGATCGTTCCTCGATCGTCCCGCTCGCAGTCGGCCGCCCAGACCGGCCCCGACCCGTTCGATCAGTCCCCGTTCGAGTGCCGTGTGACAGTCTTCGTCCGTCGCAATCGGAGCGAACTCGCCAGACTCGACCTCCGCGCACAGCCGGGCCAGTCCGTCGAGCAGTGCCGTTAGCTCCGCATCGGTGAGCAGTCCCGCCTTGTTCAGTACGCGCGCGTGCGCGCGCGAGGCGGCGAGGTCGTAAGGCGCCAGCCGCCAGTCGAAGTGAACCGAGCGCGAGAGCCGCGCGACTGTCTTCGCCGGCGCCTCGTCGAACCGCCCGCCCCACAGTCGCATCCAGACCTCCTCGCCTTAACCGGCCGAACCGGTTCGCCGTCCGACAGGTCACCGGTTCGGCCACGGCAGGCTGGTCACGCTGAGCTGCGCGCCGACCGCCGTGCCGCGATCTTGGTCGGGAGGCCCCAGAGCTCGACGAAGCCTCTGGCCAGGGACTGGTCGAAGGTGTCGTCTGAATCGTATGTAGCAAGGCCGTAGTCGTAGAGGGACTGGTCGCTGCGTCGACCTGTCACAACCGCGCGGCCGCCATGAAGGACCACCCTGACCTCGCCGGTGACATGCGCGTTGGCCGAGACGACGAATGCGTCGAGTGCCTCGCGCAGTGGGGAGAACCAGAGTCCGTCGTAGATCAGTTCAGCCCATCGCTGGCTCACGGTCCGTGCGAACCGGGCGAGGTCGCGGTCGACCGTCAGCGCGGCCAGCTCTTCGCGGGCGGTGAGGAGCGTCATGGCAGCAGGCGCCTCGTACACCTCTCTGCTCTTGATGCCGACGAGTCGGTCTTCCACCATGTCGATGCGTCCAACACCCTGCGCGCCGGCGCGCTCGTTCAGCGTCGCGACGAGCTCGCGCATGCTCAGTATCTCCCCGTCTAGTGCGACCGGTCGGCCCGCTTCGAAGGCGATGACGACCTCGTCGGGATCGTGCGGAACGCCGGGGTCGGCCGTGTAGGCGAAGATGTCCTCGACCGGTGGGTTCCATGGATCCTCGAGGAAACCGGTCTCAATAGCCCGACCCCACAAATTCTGGTCAATCGAGTAGGGCGAACGCTTGGACTGATCGATCGGCAGACCGTTCTCCTCGGCGAACGCGATCGCCTTGTCCCTGGACATGCCCGCGTCCCTGACCGGTGCGAGCACGCGGAGACCCGGGGCCAGCGCACCGACACCGACCTCGAAGCGCACCTGGTCGTTGCCCTTGCCGGTGCACCCGTGCGCGACAGCATCCGCGCCGTACGCGTCCGCCGCGGCCACGAGGTGCCTGACGATGAGCGGTCGCGACAGCGAGGACAGCAGCGGGTAGCGGTCCATATAGAGGGCTCCGGCGCGCAATGCCGGCAGGCAATAGTTGTCGGCGAACTCATCGCGCGCGTCGACCACGACTGCCTTTATCGCGCCGCAAGCCAGT
Source organism: Actinomycetes bacterium (assembly GCA_036001885.1). Taxonomy (GTDB): domain Bacteria; phylum Actinomycetota; class Actinomycetes; order JAKEEW01; family JAKEEW01; genus DASYTV01. Next base: position 2,494 of record DASYTV010000230.1, on the reverse strand, counting down.
GCACGGTGCCGCACGACCTCGAGGTCCTCACCTCCCTGCCCGACATCGACCGCGACGGCCACGACCTCAGCGCCGGTCGCGTCGGCGATCCAGCCGATGGCGACGGACGTGTCGAGGCCACCGGAGTAGGCGAGAACGACGCGCTTGGTCACTGTGGTGCTCCTTCCTTACCTGCTTGGATCGTGCGGGCTGCGTCGTTGCGGCCTCGATCGTCGGCGGCTGCTATCAAACGGGCTGCGATCGCCACGAGCTGGCATCGTTTATTCCCGAGATCGTTTCGATCGGCGGGCGTACCGGTCATCGGTTGGACTGAGCAAGGGAGAGCAGGTGCGCGGCGAGTGCGGGCCCCCCATCCGGCTCCCGGGCGACCACGAGGACGGTGTCGTCGCCGGCGATGGTGCCGAGTACGGTCGCCAAGGCCGACTGGTCGAGGACGGAACCGAGGAACTGCGCCGCGCCCGGCGGGGTACGCAGCACCACCAGGTTCGCTGACGATTCGGCGGCGACAAGCAGCTCGCCCGCAGCCCTGGACAACCGGGTCTGGCCGGTGCCCGGTTCTGGAGCCAGCCGCGGTGTCCGGTCCCCGCCTTCGGCCGGCACGGCGTACACCAGCTGGCCCCAGGAGTCGCGGATCTTCACCGCACCAAGCTCCTCGAGATCCCTGGACAGGGTCGCCTGAGTGACCTCGATGCCATCGGAGGCCAGCAGCCGAACCAGCTCGGCCTGCGACCGCACCGTGGTCCTCGTGAGCAGCTCGACGATCCGGCGCTGCCGGGCTGCCTTCGTCTGCGGAATCACGCTGGGCGCAACGGTGGCCTCGAATGGCCGCTTGTGGTCGTTCATAGCTGCTCCAGAGGCGAGCTGAGCGAGTGGGGTGCCGTGCTGTCCGAGACCGCGGGAGCCGCGGCGGCGTCGAGGATCGCCGGCAGCGCCGCGGCGAACTCATCGACCTGTGTCGTCGTCAGGATGAGCGGCGGAGCCAGCCGGATCACGTCAGGTGCGACATCGTTCACGATGTAGCCGGCGTCGAGCGCGGCGGCGGTGGCCCGCGCGGCGACCGGCTGGGCAAGCGTGATGCCGAGCAGCAGGCCGCTGCCACGGATGCCGGTGATGAGGGGGTCGGCTATTGCCTCGACGGCGGCCGTGAGGTGCTCACCCACCTTTGCGGCCGAGTCCACGAGCCCCTCTCGCTCGATGGTGTCGAGGACGGCCAGCGCAGCGGCACAGGCGAGCGGGTTCCCGCCGAATGTGCTCCCGTGCTCCCCCTTCGCCAGAAGGGTCGCCGCCGTGCCGGTCCCAATGCACGCGCCGATCGGGAATCCGCCCGCCAGGCCTTTGGCGACGGTGACGACATCGGGAGTGATGCCTTCTCTCTGGTACGCGAACCAGCGGCCGGTGCGGCCGATCCCCGTCTGGATCTCGTCCACCACAAGCAGCGCGTCGCGAGCAGCTGTCATCTCGCGGGCGGCCGCGAGGTAACCGGGCGGCGGCGGTACGACGCCCCCCTCGCCCTGGACAGGTTCGAGGAAAACGGCTGCGGTGTCCTCGTCGATCTCGGCGGACAGCGCTGCCTCGTCGCCGTACTCGATGAAGACGACCTCGGGTGGGAGGGGTGCGAACGGCGCCTGCTTGGCGGGCTGGCCGGTGAGTGCGAGTGCCCCCATGGTCCGGCCGTGGAAACTGCCGCGGGCGGCGAGCAGCTTCCGCTTGCCCGTCTTCCGGGAGATCTTGAACGCCGCCTCGATGGCCTCCGCCCCCGAGTTGCAGAAGAAGACCCGGCCGTTGGAGCCGACACCCGTGAGCGTGAGCAGCCGTTCCGCAAGCGCGATCTGCGGCGCCGTTGCGAAGAAGTTCGAGGTGTGGCCCAGCACGCCGATCTGCTCGGTGACGGCCGCAACAAGGCTGGGATGGGCGTGGCCGAGTGAGTTGACCGCGATCCCGGCCAGCAGGTCGAGATATCGGTTGTCTTCCTCGTCCCAGACATAGCAGCCTTCGCCCCGAACGAGCAGCCGCTTCGGCAGCCCGTAGGTCCCCATGACCGACGCCTCGTACCGCGCCGGCCAGCCGGGCAGCCGGCCGTAGGCGGTCACGTCGGAACCACCATTGTGCCGATTCCGGCGTCGGTGAAGATCTCCACGAGAACTGCGTGCGGAAGCCGGCCGTCGACGATATGAGCCGCCGGGACGCCGCCGCGTACCGCTCGCAGGCAGGCCTCCACCTTCGGCGCCATGCCCGCCTCGATGGCAGGGAACAGCTTGGCCAGGTCCCCTGCGCGAATGCGCGGGATGATCCCATCGCCGTGCTGCCGGTCTGGGCGGCTGGTCGAGCCGTTCACTGTGGCCGGCCAGCTGCGGTAAAGCCCTGCCACGTTGGTGAGGATGACGAGCTTCTCCGCGCCAAGTGCGCCGGCAAGCGAGGCAGCGGCCGTGTCCGCGTTCAGGTTGTAGATCTGACCGTCCTCGCCGCGCCCCACGCTGGACACGACGGGGATCCG
>DASYTV010000229.1:0-20737 GCA_036001885.1 Actinomycetes bacterium | reverse complement strand
GACTTGACCGGCGTCCCGTCGTCGTACTTCAGGCCATCCCTGAGCGTGTACGTGAACTCGGTGAAATCGGCATTTGCCTTCCCCGGGGCGGTGGCCATATCCGGCACCACCTTGGACGCGTGCTCGGGGTCCGGTGCGAAGCCCATCAGATCTCGCGCATAGAGGCGCTGCAGATTCCAGCAGAACCCGTAATAGGCGCGGGCGGGGTCCCACGAATCGCAATCGCCTCCGGACCCCAGCTTGATTGTCCCTCCCGTCGCATCAGAAGGATTCACGATTGCGCTGGTGGAGAGGTTGAAACCCGCGGCGGCGCTGTTCCCGCCGCCGCCCCCGTTGTTGTCATCTCCGCCACCGCAGGCGGCCAAGACCAGCGCACCGGCAGCAGCGACGGCGGCAAGCTTGGCCGAACTACGGACGTTCACCATTGCGGCGACCCGCCTTCCATCGTGGCGTTCCGACCGCCGGGTGGCAGCCGAACTCGGCCGATCGCCAGTCGAACGGGCCGGTGGACCGACATGGCCGAGTACTCTGCACGTTATGGCTCACTAAGTGACGCAGAATATGCACCGGAATAGGTTGTCGTTAATTCGTGACCCAGCGGTTGTCCTCAAGCAGAGTGATTGACGCGACTCACCGACTGAGAACCTCGTTCTAACGAGGCGTTTTTGCATTTTCTTTACGCTTTGGTGAAGCTCTTTTGGTCACCACACGACTTTGCTCCGGTTTTACATTTCACTTGCCAAATTCTGAATGCAAATGTCAATCAAATTGAGCGGCCGGAAGAATTGAATCGGCCATGCGACATCCGGCGGCTTTGCGCCAACCTCGCTCTGGACGGCTGTCGAGGGTCGGGGTGCCGGCGAGCATTGGCCGAGCGCGGTGCTTGCGGTCAAGCGACGAGTTCTGCCCCGCGGCGCGGTCTATCCTCGTGCAGTCGACGTCAACGCCGGCAAGGACGCCGGCGAGGACACAACCAGGAACGCACGCAAGGAGAGGATCCATGTCTGCGGTCCAGAAGCAGGTTCAGGAAGCCATCGATCAGTTGGTCGAGTCAGGAACCGAGCGAGGTATGCAGGTTGCCGTTTACCAGAACGGCGAGCTCGTAGTCGACGCTGTTGCCGGCGTCGCCGACCCGTCGACTGGACGTCCGGTGACCCCGGGGACGCCGTTCTACAACTTCTCGATCGTCAAGGGCGCAACCTCGACCGTGGCGCACATACTCGCCGAACGCGGACTTTACGGGTACGACACGCGAGTCGTCGAGCTATGGCCCGAGTTCGGCGCGCACGGCAAGGACACGGTGACCATCCGGCACGTCCTCAACCACTCGGCGGGCGTACCCGGCATCCCGCTGGACACCACGCCGGAAGATCTCTGCGATTGGGACAAGATGTGTGCGGCGATCGCCGATGCCGAGTTGTGGTGGGAGCCGGGGACGACGTCGGGATATCACGCCTACACCTTCGGCTACATCATGGGTGAGATCGTTCGGCGGACCACCGGCAAGCCGATCTCGCAAATCCTCCGCGAGGACGTCGCCGGACCGCTCGGTGTGGCGGACGAGCTCTACTTCGGGATGCCGCGGTCCGAACACGGCAGGCTGGCACCGCTCGAGGATGCGCCGGGCAGCGCGGAGATGGCGGCGGCGATGCCGCCGGATCTCCCCATGTTCAAAGCCGGGCCGGCGGCGCTGTTCCCCACTGCGGCGCTGGGCAATCGCAGCGACATCCTCAGCGCCGACATCCCCGCCGGGGGCAAGACATCAGCAAGGGCCATCGCCCGGATGTACGCCTCCCTGCTTGGCGAGGTCGACGGTGTCCAGCTGATCACGCCGGAGCGGCTCCGCGAAGTGACAGCGGTGTCGACGAGCGGCATCGACGAGGTCTTCGGCATGCCGTCGACCTGGGGCCTCGGCTATGCGCTCGGGCTGCCTGGCTCCTCGGCAGAAGCCAACCCCACCGCGTTCGGGATCGGTGGCGCCGGCGGGAGCTTCGCCTACGGTGACGCTGCGACCGGTATTGGCTTCGCGTTGACCAAGAACCGGCTCGGCCTCGATTTCGACACGGCGCCCCAGATCATCCAGATCGTCCAGAACGCGCTCGCGCAGAACTAGAACTAGGGGTGTATAGCTCGGCTGGGCCAAGGGCTCGTCGCAGGAGTACTGGCCGCAGTAGGTGACCCGGCGGCCGCCGGCGAAGAGGACCTGGCCGTTGGGAAGACAGGACGGACGAACTCTGATCCTCCAAGATCGTAGCCAAGCGGGTTGGCCGGCTCCCGCGAATGCGGGAGCCGGCCAACCTTACGCGGCATCGGCGACTATGAGGACTGGCTTACCCCCAGACCACCGGGGAGCTCGTCGTGCCGCCGAAGGTGAAGGTGCGCGACGGCGGGCCGCTGCTGAGGGAGTTACGCAGCCGCCAGGAACCGTTCCGGTAGACGCCGACCTCGTCACGGCCGTCGACGTCCCACTCGCCAGCCACCGGCTTGTCACCGGTTGTGCCGAAGCTGAACGCGTAGCTCGAAGGTCCCGCAGAGTTGCTGTTGCGCAGCCGCCAACTGCCGCTGCTGAAGGTGCCAACCGAGTCGACCCCGTCGCCGTTCCAGTCCCCGCTCACCGGACGAGCCGTGGCGGATCCGAAGGTGAAGTCGAGGTCGGCCGGGCCGCTGCTCAGCGAGTTGCGAAGCAGCCATCGCCCGGCTCTGAAGACACCGACAGTGTCGCGTCCGTCGCCGTCCCAGTCCCCAGCGACCGGCAGATCACCCGCCTGTCCGAAGGCGAACGTGACGGAGGTGGTGGACGTCAGGCTATTCCGGATGAACCAGGTGCCGCTCCTAAAGACCGCTGGCGTCAGGGTCCCGTTACCGTCCCAGTCACCCATCAGTTTGCGGTCGGTGCTCAGCTGCCCGAACGTGAACGTCGTCGTGGGGGGACCGCTCGTCAGCGTTGATCGCAGCTTCCATACCGGGCCGTCGACGACACCAGGCCTGGCGCGGCGCGGCTCGACGACAGTGATCGGGACGAAAGTCTGACCGAAGACAACCTTGTCGACCAGTGCATGGGTCTTCGTCGTCTTCTCCGTGAACCCGGTCGGCGTTTCCAGCCCGACCTGGAGTGTGGCGTTCACCGAGTCGTTGGTTACCAGCCCGCGAAGCTGGCTCAGCAACTCGTCGAAGTTGCCCGGGCCGGCCTGGTCGCCGTCGCCGAAGCCTGCGCCTTCGGCTCCACCGAAGACGTTGACCGCCCCGGACGCCCCGGCCGTGTCGGCCGGCACGACGACGGACAGGTCGACGTCACGAGCGGGGCCGATGTTCCGGTAGGGCATCAGGGTCACCCGCAAGTTGAGCCTGCTCCCCGCGACCACCGCCAGCGGCTCGTCGTTCGGTCCGGGAACCGGGACCAGCGCGCCGCTGGGCTTGCGCAGCCGGATCGACTCGATCGAATACTGCGTGTAAGTGCTGCCGATCGAGCCGGTGTAGCTGACGGAAGTGATCTTCGAGTCCTCGAACGGGTTGGTATCAAGGGCGTCAAGGTGAAAAAGCGAGTCGAAGATCGACACGATGGAGGCGTCGAACTGGTCGGCGTACCTGTTGCGAACGTTCACCGAGAACGGCGCGCCGGAAGCCCGCTTCCCCTGGACGATCCAGCGGATCTCGGTTGTCCCGCCGCCGATCCGATCGGCGACCCGGTCCAGGTTGTTCAGCAGGTGGAACGCCGAGATGATCGGCACGAAATCATGAAGGTTGACCTGGGTCGTGGCCGATCGCATCGATCCGTCGTCGAGCGAGGTGATGTCCGACGAGATCGGGACGGACGGCGGAGTCGGGCCGAGCTGGCCGCGGATCCCCGCCAGCCTGTCCTGATCGAGCGTTCCGACCACGCCACCTGGATTGGCCACCTTGAAGCCGCTGAAGGTGGGGTCCGGTTGAACGTACACGGCCTGGGCAGTGTGCACGCTCATCGAGGAAGCGCCGCTGAAGTTGAACGGGTGACCGAAAGCCAGCACGCCATCCGGGCAGACCGCAGTGGTCGTACCGATTCCGGCCACGGTGAAGTCTCCGTACGAAATCGCGGCGGTGAAGTTGCTGCCAGGGAAGATGTCTGCGGGCGATGCGGCGACGGCCGATGCCGCGCCGGCCGCGTACACCTTCACACCGGGGATCTTGTCCTGCAGCCGTTGGCTCACCTTGTCTAGATGGGCCGGGTTCACCCCGGAGACGCCCAAGGGGATAGGCAGGGCCTGCAGACCTGCCGATGCCTCGGTCGCCGTCGCCGCACCCGAGGCAACCACCCGCTGCTTGATCGTGGCCGGCAGCGCGACCGTCTTGGCTGGCTTCAAGGCCGCTGCCGCGCCGGGACGGCTGAGGATCTGATACATGTCCGCGGCCGGGGTCACCCCGGCGATGGGCGACGGGCCGAAGGACAGTGAGTACGCGACCGCGCCGATCAGACGGCCGTCGGCGGCGTAGACCGGGGAGCCGGACATCCCGGCCCAGATGCCACCGGCACGTGTGATCGCCGGTGAGTCGGTCTCGACGATGATCAGGTCGAGGCCGGAGGCGATCCCGTCGGCCACGACACCGACGACGGTCGCAGTGAACGGGTCGGCGGTGTTGCCCTTTTCGACCGTAAGCCCATTAGCGACCATGCCGGGGACCAGATCGGCAACCGGGAATGGCGCGGGACAAGGGTCGGCTGGAGCAGCATGTGCGGTGGACGTGGATAGCCAGGTGACGGCTAGCGCGGCGCTGATCAACGCCGCTAAAGCCGCCCTCGGTACCTGTCTTGCGAACGGACGACTCGTGGTCATGACTCTCCTTCTGATGGGCCTCCCGGTCCACACGCTGGATGTTGGTGACAGCAGGCCGGCCCTACCGGCACGCTCGGTTTCCGGTGGGCCGTCCCCGATCGTGCACCTCCACGGCCCACCACACTCACTTGGATGCGATCGCGGGCCGTTTCGTTGCAGCGTTGGGCACGAAAATGTGATCGTTGCGTCCGCTGTGCGCGGGCGACGTGGAGCGTCCGCCGAATGGGCCGTCTCACAGATGGAAACGGGGTGATCCCCTGCGCTGATGCGTGGACGAAATCAAGCGCAGCCGACGGCGTCCTGTGCCCCCAACTGAGCAGCCGGTGGGCTTCCCGGCCGCTCACATGTCCTGCCGCTGCCCGCGGAGCTGCACCGCCATCCTGGCTCGCGCCCTCGGAGGTCCGACCTGATAGAAGGGACCATGGCCGGCGTGGGAACGTGGCTTCCTCGGTTTGACGTGCGGGAGCGGCATCAGCGGGTCGTCCCGCTCGAGCCGGAGCGAGCACTGGCCGTCGCGCTGGCGACGCCCGTCTGCCCCGACCGCCTCGTACGGCTGCTCTTCCGGCTTCGCAGCTTTGGCGCGCCGACCGAGTCGATCGGCGAGTACTTCGCGCACCATGGGTTTCTTGTTCTCCAGGAGACACCCACGGCGTTCGTCTTCGGGATGGCACTGAGACTTCGTGGGCAGCCGAGAAGAGCGGCCGACGTCACCAGCTGGCGTGCCTGGGGACCAACCGGGATCCAGATTGCCGCGGATTTCGAGACTGTGCCTGTGGTCGATGGGCAGTCGCGCATCTCCACAGAGACGCGGGTGCTTGCCCTCGACGGGAAGTCACGCCTGGCGTTCCGGATCTACTGGCTCGCGATCGGCCCGTTCTCCGCGCTGATCCGCCGCCGCTGGCTGCGCGCGATCGCCGCACGATCGATCGCAACTCGTCAAGGCGGCTGACAGGCGGGCATCTCGTCAGTCATCGGGTCCCTGGCCGACCTTGGACCTCTTGGTCCCCCGGACTGCAGGCGTAGCGGAGGAACAGGTATGACCCGTGGCTTCGGCCGCTCAGCAGGTGCGCGCGTGGCGGGTCCGCGGCGAGCAGGTCGACGCCGGCGGCCAGCGTCGGCCGAGGATTCTCGCCGCCGCCAGCCATGACCGGCGAAATCGTGAGAAACAGCTCATCGACCGCCCCCGCTCTCAGCAACTGTCCCATGAGCGTTGGTCCACCCTCGGTGAGGATCCGGCGGTAGCCGCGCTCCGACAGGGCCGCGACGACCTTGGCGGGGTCCAGCGGGTCGGTTTCACCAACCGGCCAGATCTCGGCTGCGCCGCTTGCCGGTCCGCGCAGATTCTCGGCCGTGCGTGTGGTGGTGGCGACTATTGCACCGCGAAGCTTCGACTCGGGTCCCTCGAGGCGTCCTGAGCCGCTGACGACGACGAGCGTCGGCGCCGGATCCATGCCCGTTCTCCGCCGGAGTTCGGCGAAGTGCTCCGCGGCGTCGGGGTACGCGTTCTCCGCGGTCCAGGGGCCGCCGTGAGCACGGAAGGTGCCGGCGCCAATGACCACCGCGTCAGCGCACGCTCGCAGCAGTGCGACGACAAACCGGTCCGCTGGGTCGCCGCCGCTGATGAGCGCCGACGATCTCGGCCTCCCCGGCACCGCCACGATGCCGTCAACAGATGCGACGAAGTTCGCGTATACCACCCGCTCCGGGAGTCCGAACGGTCCGTAGCTCGCTTCAAGCGCCTCGGGGAGATCGAACCTGGGCCCCCCCGATGTCTCGAGAAATGTCTCGAGCCTCGGTGCTGGGGTGGCGGACATGGCTTCCACTCAACTGCGGCCGTAGACGGGGATCGCGGCACCGCTGATCGGCCAGGCATCCTCGCCACATAGGAACGTGATGACGCGAGCGATGGCCTCCGGTGCGACGGCCTTGGCCATGCGCTCGGCCGAGAATGCCGCCCGATTGGCCGGAGTGTCGATGAGGGAAGGGAGCACCGCGTTCACCCGCACCCCCGTCTGCTTCAGCTCTCCGGCGAGGACCTGGGTGAGCCTGACCACGGCGGCCTTGGTAACGGCGTAGGCGATCGACCCTGCTCCCCCTTCCAGCGCGGAGCGAGCTGCGACGTTCACGATGGCGCCGCCACCCGACTCCCGCATCCGCCGGGCCGCCGCACGACAGGACCACCACGCGGTGTCCAGGTTGAGCCCGAGCAGGTGGCGATAGTCCCCCGGGCTTGACTCGACCAGGGTGCCGCCGCGGAAGCCGCCCGCGACGTTGACAAGAAAGTCGACCGGCTCCTCATGGCTATCCAGTCGCTGCCAAAGCTCGTCGACGGCGTCCGGGTCCGTGAGGTCTGCCGCCTCGCCGACCACCGCACCCGGATGAGCCTCCTCGAGGGGCCGTACATCCTCCATCGCGCGGCCGACCGCAACGACCCGATGTCCCTGGCTCACCAGCTCCGCGACGACCGCCCCACCGAGGACCCCGCCGGCGCCCGTCACCACTCCGAGCACGCCGCTCACCGCCGTCCGACGGCTCGGAGAAACTCGTCTCGAAGACTGGGATCGTCCTCGTAGGCCCCTCGCCAGAAGGATGTCCACGTGCTGGACCGTTCCTCCCTCACCCCGCGCATTTGGGTGCACAGGTGGGTGGCTTCGAGGAACACCGCCACGCCGTGGGGCTGCATGAGCTCTTCGAGGTGGTCGGCCACCTCCTGGCCTATGCGCTCCTGAACGGTGAACCGCCGGGCGAACAGTCGCACCAGGCGGGTCAGCTTGGAGATCCCGATGATCTGCTCGTGGGCGATGTAGCCGACATGGGCCACTCCGTAAAACGGGAGCGCATGGTGCTCGCACAGCGCGAAGAAGGAGATGGGTCCCTCGATGATCTGGCTGATCCTGCAATCGGGGCCGCCGCGGCACTCGGTGGGGAAGGCCGTGAGCAGCTTGTGATCGCCCTCGTACCCCGACGTGGAGTCGAACAGAGCAAGCAGGAACCGCCGAGGGGTGTCCCTGGTCGCCGGCGTGTCGAGATCCATGCCGAGGGCCTGGAAGATCTCTGCGACGTAGCCCTCGAACCTTCTCCAGTCCTGATCGTCGACCTTCCTAGGGTGGATGTGCTCCCAGAGGGTGACCTCCTCTGGATCGCCCACGGCCTGCATCAGACCCACCCTGTCCTCAGGGCGCGGTGCTATCCGTATCTCCGGCTCGCCCGTCACTCGTGTCTCACCTCTTCATCAGACAGCGCCTCGTTGAGGAGCAGCGGCTTCGCATGTCTTCATCGGGAAGCGTGGATCATTGCAGCCGCGCTCGGTAGTCCAGCATCTCTGTAACGCCAGCTATTGTGACCTTTAGAGCCCTGACACTACCGGCCGGGGCCCGACAGCGTGGCGCTCCGCAACTGTCCCTTCCGCGAGCTTGCCCATGAGGCACCGGAGATCATCTGCCGGATGAACCACGCCTTCGTCGACGGACTTCTTCGAGGCCTCGGCAACGACACGGTCCGGGCCCTGCAGGAGTCCAGACCGGGCGACTGCTGCGTGACGCTCCGCCGAGCGTAGGCACGGTCTCCCTCATGCCACGACAGCCTCAGGCGCTCCAGCCACGACGCCGAGAGCGCCCCGGCCCGGGGGTCCGCGAGCGATAAACGATGTACGGACGGAATAGGTAGCCCACCGGTGCCGTGAAGGCGTGCACCAGCCTGGTGAACGGCCAGACCGCGAAGAGCAGCATGCCAATGAGGGTGTGGACCTTGAAGGCCGCCGATGCCTCGCTCATCGAGTCCACATCCGGCTGCAGCATGAAGATCGAGCGGAACCAGGGCGATACGGTCTCCCGGTAGTTCTGCTCTGCTCCGACCACCCCCGTGCCGAGCAGCGTGGTGGCGAGACCGGCGACAATCGCGGCGACAAGGACGACGTACATAGTCTTGTCGTTCTTCGTCGTGGCCATGAACACCGGTCCGGTCGTACGACGCCGGTAGATAAGGATCGCCACGCCGACGAGTGTGGCGACGCCAGCGATCCCGCCCAGCGTGAGGGCCTGTGCGTGGTAGGCATGCTCGCTGACGCCGGTGGCCTCCGTCCAGCTGGCCGGGACGACCAGCCCGATGATGTGGCCGATGAGCACCACGAGGATGCCGAAGTGGAACAGCGGGCTACCGATTCGCAGCAGCCGCGACTCGTACAGCTGCGACGAGCGCGTGGTCCAGCCGAACTGGTCGTAACGGTAACGCCAGACGGTGCCGGCGACCAGGATCGCGATGGTGACGTAGGGCAGCGCCGCCCAGAGAATGATGTCCAGGGCATTCATCGGTGCCTCACCGGGCCGGACGCGACGGCGTAGGGCTCGAGCCCGACGGTCTCCCGCGGTGGACCGGTGCGTGCAAGTCGTTCAGCGGCCGCACGATCCTTAGGTGACGGGCCAGGCAGGAGATCACATACTGCCTCCACCACCGCGGCATAAGGCGAGCTCGCGTCCCGAAGGGCCAGCCGGAGAAGCTCCAGGCCAGCCCGATTCTGCTGGAGGAGCGCCAGGCCATCCTTCAGGTCCGCGGTCGCCGCGTACTCGAGCACCACAGGGAGAAAGTCGGGCAGCTCCCGAGAGCGGAGCTCAAGTCCGGCGGCGCGGTAGCGGCCTTTAAGCGCGGCGAGCGCCTCACCGCGCCGGCGCGTATCGCCATCTGTCCACCAGGTGAGGTAGAGGCAGCATCGGCGACGGCGATCGAACGTGGCGACGTAGTGTTCTGCGAGCTCAGGCGCATCCACCGCCGCCACATGGCCGAGGAAGCCGGCGAGAGCCGCCTGGGCCGGGCTGGCCGGCAGACCTGACACCGCGGCCGCGATGAGCGGCAGGCGGTCTCGGACCACGTCGTCGGGGTACTCGAGCAGCATCGATGCCGCCTGGCAGATCACCGCGGTGTCCCGTCGACTGGTCATGACTGGTCTTGCCCGTCTGTGCGGTGAGGTGGGAACAGTCCCGCCGGGCGCCCCTTGCCATCCCAGTTGAGCAGGTTGACCCGCGCCCGCGGCTGCCCCGGGTCGGCGATACCTTCGGTCTGCTGCCGCTCGCGCAGTGCGTGGAAGGTTTCCACCGAGACCGGGACAGGGCGGCCGGACGCCTCGCCGAACGGCCCGCTCTCGTACATGCCCGGTCCACCCTCGTACTCGAGACTGCAGCCGATCTCCTCGAGCTGCCGTCCGTCCGTTTCGTACGCGGTCGGCACGACGTAGCGATCGTGATATTTGGCGACGGCGAGCAGCCGGTACATCGAGGTCACGTCGGCGCCGGTCATCCCCGCAGCGGCGGCCACCGACTCGTCCGGTTGCTCGCCGAGATTGATGGCCCGCATGTACGACCGCATCGCAGCGAGCCGCTGAAGCACCCGTCGGACAGGCTCGGGATCGCCGGCGGTGAAGAGCTCGGCGAGGTACTCGATCGGGATGCGCAACGAGTCGATGGCACCAAAGAGGTTGCCGATGTCCTCGCCATCGTGCCCCGTATCGGTCAGCGCCTCGACGACAGGCGAAAGGGGTGGGACGTACCACACCATCGGCATGGTGCGGAACTCGGGATGCAGCGGGAGCGCAAGACGGTACGTCTTGGCGAGCGCGTAGACGGGCGAGCGACGGGCAGCGTCGAGCCAATCGTCCGGGATGCCGTCTCTGCGGGCGGCCGCGATCACTGCCGGGTCGGCCGGATCGAGGAAGACATCGAGCTGGGACTGGTAAAGACCCCGCTCGTCGGCCACCGATGCGGCCGCGGTGACCCGGTCGAGGTCATAGAGGATCAGCCCGATGTACCTCAGCCGTCCCACGCAGGTCTCTGAGCAAACGGTCGGCAGACCGACCTCCACCCGCGGGTAGCAGAAGTGACACTTCTCGGCCTTGCCGGTGCGGTGGTTGAAGTAGATCTTCTTGTAGGGGCAACCGGTCACACACATCCGCCAACCTCGACAGCGGTCCTGGTCGACCAGCACGATGCCGTCCTCGGCCCGCTTGTAGAGGGCTCCAGACGGGCAGGAGGCGACGCAGGACGGGTTCAGGCAGTGCTCGCAGATGCGCGGCAGGAAGAACATGAAGGTGCGGTCGAACTCGAATCGCACCTTGTCCTCGGCCTCCCGTCGCAGCCGCTCCACGATCGGATCGCGGTCGGCCACCTCGGCGCCGCCGGCCAGGCTGTCGTCCCAGTTCGCGCTCCACACGACGCGCATCGGCTCGCCTGAGATCAGTGACTTTGGCCGCGCCACTGGGAAGTCCTCACCGAGCGGCGCGGCAGTGAGGTTCTCGTAGTCGTAGGTCCACGGCTCGTAGTAATCGCGGATATTGGGCAACAGCGGATTCGCGAAGATCGTGAACAGCTTCCGGAAACGGCCGCCCGCTTTGAGCTTGAGCCGCCCACGCCGGGTGCGTACCCAGCCGCCCTGCCACGTCTCCTGGTCCTGATAGCGCCGTGGATAACCCTGACCAGGACGGGTCTCGACGTTGTTGAACCAGACGTACTCCATCCCACTGCGATTGGTCCACGCCTGCTTGCACGTCACCGAGCAGGTATGGCAGCCGATGCACTTGTCGAGATTCATCACCATGGCCAGCTGAGCCATCACGTGCATCAGTACCGCACCTCCTGTGAGCGCCGTCGGAGGATCGTCACCTCGTCGCGCTGGTTGCCGGTCGGCCCGAAGTAGTTGAACGCAAAGGACAGCTGGGCGTAGCCACCGATGAGGTGAGTCGGCTTGACGAGAATGCGCGTCAGCGAGTTGTGAATGCCGCCTCGCCGACCGCTGCTCTCTGCGATCGGGACGTCGACGACGCGTTCCTGAGCGTGGTACACGAAGACGGTGCCCGCGGGCATGCGATGGGACACGATCGCTCGCAGTGCCATCACACCGTTGCGGTTGACCATTTCCACCCACTCGTTGTCGTGGACGTCGAGCGCCGCGGCGTCCACGGAACTGACCCATACGGTCGGGCCACCGCGCGACAGCGTCAGCATGATCAGATTGTCCTGGTACTCGGAATGGATCGACCACTTCGAATGCGGGGTGAGATAACGCACCACCACCTGCCGTTCGCCATCGGCGCCCGAAGACATGCCTTGACGGGCACTGAGTTCCGGCTCGCCGAACAGCAGGTGCATATTCAACGGTGGCCGGTAGATCGGCAGTCCCTCGCCGAACTCATGCATCCAGTCATGGTCGAGGAAGAAATGCATCCGGCCCGTCAGCGTGTGCCAGGGCTTGAGTTCCTCGACATTCGTGGTGAACGCGGCATAACGCCGGCCGCCGTACTCGCTTCCCGACCACTCCGGCGATGTGATCACCGGTACCGGGCCGGCTTGGGTGTCAGCGAATGTGATCCGCCGCTCCTCGCTGCCCTCCGCAAGATGAGCCAGCGGCCGGCCGACGCTGCGCTCGAGCGCCCGAAAGCCTTGCACTGCGAGCCGACCGTTGGTCGTTCCGCTGAGCGCGAGGATCGCCTCGGCCATCTTGGCGTCCGTGTCGAGCGCTGGGCGTCCGTCCGTGACACCGCCGAGCATCACCCCGTTGATGTGGGTGAGAAGGGTGACCTCTTCGTCAGGCTGGAAGGTCAGGCCCTTGGTCGTCAGGCCAAGCCGTTCGGTGAGCGGGCCGAGCGCGGCAAGCTTGTCGGCCACCGCGGGATAGTCACGCTCGACAACGGTGAAGCCGGGCATCGATCGCCCGGGCACCGGTGCCGCTTCCCCGGCCCTCCAGTCCCGCGCAACCCCGCCTGACTGTGCGGTCTCGCCCGGCGTGTCGTGCTGTACCGCCGACGCGACGATGTCGCGGCGGAGGCCGAGATGCGTATGGGCCAGCTCGCTGAAGCGCCGAGCTATCGCGGTGAATGCGGCGAAGTCGGAGCGGCTCTCCCAGGGCGGATCGATCGCGGGGGTGAACGCATGGACGAACGGGTGCATGTCCGTCGACGAGAGATCGTGCTTCTCGTACCAGGTTGCGGCCGGCAGCACGACGTCGGCGAGCAGGGTCGAGCTGGTCATCCTGAAGTCCAGCGCAAGCAGGAGATCCAGCTTGCCCTCAGGCGCCTCGTCCCGCCAGGTCACGTCCCGTGGCCGGAGGTCCGGTGGCGTCTCCTCGGCGCGGAGGCTGCTGTGCGTTCCCAGCAGGTGTTTGAGGAAATACTCGTTGCCCTTGCCCGAGGAACCGAACAGGTTGGCCCGCCACAAGGTCAGGCATCTCGGCCAATTCTCTGGGGCGTCCGGATCTTCAGCAGCGAACCTCAGCTCGCCGCTAGCCAGCCGGCGCGCTATATACGCCGGCGCCTCCTCCCCCGCTGCGGCAGCCTCGTCGGCGAGATCGAGCGGGTTGGTGTCGAACTGCGGGTACGACGGCATCCAACCGAGCCGGGCCGAGAGGGCCAGCGTGTCGGCCGTATGCAGGCCAGCCAGTCCGCCGCGGGCAAGTGGGGAGGCCAGCGCGTCGGCGCGGTAGCCGTCATATCGCCACTGATCGGTGTGGGTGTACCAGTACGCCGTGCCGATCATCTGGCGGGGCGGACGCTGCCAATCTGTCGCCATCGCAAGCGTCGACCAGCCAGTCAGCGGACGGCACTTTTCCTGCCCCACGTAATGCGCCCAGCCACCACCGTTCCTTCCTATCGAGCCGGTCAGCATGAGCAAGGAGAGGATCGCGCGATAGGTCGCATCGGCGTGGAACCAGTGGCAGACTCCGGCGCCCATGATGATCATCGTCCGCCCATGGGACTGCTCCGCGTTGCGCGCCATCTCCCGGGCCACCCGGATTGCTGCGGCGGCCGGCACTGAGGTCTGACCCTCCTGCCAGGCCGGGGTGTACGGGTGGCTTGCATCGTCGTATCCGGTCGGCCACTCACCGGGCAGCCCGGGGCGCGCGACGCCGTATTGCGCCAGCATCAGGTCGAGGACCGTGGTGACCAGCCGGCCACTGACCTTCCGCGCTGGGACGCCACGGCGAAGCACAGTTCCCGCCCCATCGGGACTATCGAAGCACGGCAGGAGGACCTGGACATGGTCAGCGGAGGCGCTCCCGAGAAGCGTCAACTGCGGGCTGAGATCGCCAAGATCCAGGTTCCAGCGTCCCTGGCCGGACTCTGTCCAGCGTTCCCCCAACGTTCCTGCAGGCACGACAGGCTCGTCGGTACGGCCATCGATGAGAACTGTTTTCCACTCTGCGCCCTCCCCGCTCTCGCCGAGGTCGCTCGCGCGGAGGAACTTGCCCGGAACGTAGGCGTGATCGTGCTCCTCCAGCGTCACCAGGAACGGCAGATCGGTGTAGCGCGCGACGTAGTCGACGAAGAACGGTACCCGGCGGTCGACCAAGAACTCACGCAAGATCACGTGACCCATTGCCATGGCCAGGGCGCCGTCGGTGCCGGGCTGGGCGGGCAGCCAGGTGTCGGCGAATTTTGTGTTGTCGGCGTAGTCCGGAGACACGACAACGACCTTCTGGCCTCGGTAGCGCGCCTCGGCCATCCAGTGCGCATCCGGTGTACGGGTGACTGGGACGTTCGACCCCCACATGACCAGGTAGGCCGCGTTCCACCAGTCGCCTGACTCCGGGACGTCGGTCTGGTCACCGAACACTTGCGGGGAGGCGGCGGGCAGGTCGGCGTACCAGTCGTAGAAGGAGGTCATACAGCCACCGATCAGCTCGATGAACCGCGACCCGATTGCGTGCGACACCATCGACATCGCCGGTATCGGCGAGAACCCGGCAATCCGGTCGGGTCCCCACGCTTTGATGGTGTGCACGTGTGCGGCAGCGACGATCTCGACGGCCTCCTCCCAGGACACGCGCACATGGCCGCCTTTGCCGCGCGCCCACTGGTAGCGACGGCGCCGTTCGGGGTCCCCGACGACATCGGCCCAGGCGAGCACGGGGTCGCCGAGGCGCGCCTTCGCCTCGCGGTACATCTCGACGAGAACGCCGCGGGCATAAGGGTGGCGCACGCGGGTGGGTGAGTACGTGTACCAGGAGAAAGCGGCACCGCGCGGACAGCCGCGCGGCTCGTACTCCGGAGAGTCGGGTCCAACCGAGGGATAGTCCGTCTGCTGCTGCTCCCAGGTGATGATCCCGTCCCTGACGTAGACCTTCCATGAGCATGAGCCCGTGCAGTTCACCCCATGTGTGGATCGGACGACCTTGTCGTAGCTCCAGCGATCCCGGTAGAAGACGTCACCCTCGCGGCCACCCTCGAGGAACACCGCGCGCAGGTCCGGCGAGGTTGCACGACGGGTGAAGAACCGACCGGCTCGCAGCAGGGCGTCCACGGCGGGGCCGTCGGTTCCGCTTTCTTCCTGCTCAGGGTGCCTTAAGTCATCTGGCACTTTGGTCACCTCGCGCGAAGCACATGCTGCTAAGCCCGACTCTCCACACCATGTCATGCCCGAGTCATTTGCTCGATAGCCGTATCCGTCTTCGGGACCAAAGTCCTATCGCACCCGGCCGCATAGCCCTGCCAGTGCGGTGGTTTGCCGCCCACGATTGGTGGGAGCGGCCCGTTCGGTGTCGCATTCCTGGTATGACGTTGAGAACTTGAGGTACGTATGGCCAAGCCGGCGACACCGATGACCATGAGGAAGATCGTGAGCGATCAGATCGCGCAGCCTGCGGCGGAGAAGGGCCCACGTCCGGCAGCGATGCTGGCCCTCGCGACGATCGGCTTCGCGGTGTGCTTCTGGGCTTGGGCGCTGCTTTCACCGCTCGGCGCCACGATTCGGGATGAGCTGTCGCTCACGTCGTTCCAACAAGCGCTGGTCGTGGCGGTGCCGGTGATTGTCGGGTCGCTCGGGCGAATCCCGGTCGGAGCACTCACCGACCGGCTGGGAGCACGGCGGATGTTCCCCATCGTCGCAAGCCTCACGATCCTGCCGGTGCTCTATCTCGGGTATCTGGCCGACTCGTTCGCCGAGTATCTTGGCGGCGGCTTCTTTCTCGGCCTCGGCGGTACGACCTTTGCGATCGGAGTGCCCTTCGTCAACGCGTGGTACCCGCCCGAGCGGCGCGGCTTGGCCCTCGGCATCTTCGGTGTCGGGATGGGCGGTACCGCCATCTCGGCGTTCACCACTGTGCAGCTCGCCGATGCCGTCGGCCGAGGCTTCCCGTTCACCCTGGTGGCGGTCGCGCTGGCCGTGTACGCCGTCGTCGCCCAGCGGCTCCTGCGGGATCGCTCCGGTCGGGCCGTAGCGTCAGGCTCCGTGCTTCGCCGAACGATCGAGACGCTCAAGGCCCCTAGCACACTGCTGCTCTCCGTCCTCTACGCGGTGTCCTTCGGTGGTTTCGTCGCGTTCAGCGTGTATCTGCCCACGTATCTCACCAACGCCTATGACCTGACCCGATCCGACGCTGCTTACCGTACGGCTGGCTTCGTCCTCCTCGCCGTCGCGGGGCGACCGGTCGGCGGCTGGCTGTCCGACCGGTTGCACCCCGTCCCGGTCTTGATCGGCGTCTTTGCCGTCGTGGCCGTGCTTGCCCTCGTTGCCTCGCTCGAGCTCGCCCTCATCCCGTACGGCACGATCGCCTTCCTCGGCATGGCAGCGGCGCTCGGTGCGGGCGCCGGCGCGGTCTTCGCGCTCGTCGCCCGTCTCGTCCCTCCCGAGCGAGTCGGCTCGGTAACAGGGGTGGTGGGTGCCGCAGGAGGACTGGGCGGATTCTTCCCACCGCTCGTGATGGGCGCGATCTACAGTGTTTTCGAGGACTACACCTGGGGATACGTCCTTCTCGCGGCCACCGCAGCGGTTGCCGCCGTGGTGACGGCAACCGCCGTGCGCAGCAGGGCCCATTCACCGGCTCAGGCGTAGCCACACGTAGTCGGGTGGGCAAGATCGGGATGCATGCACCACAAGGCGAGGTCTGCGTCCGGTAGCGGTGGGCGAGCCACCGCGAGGGCGATCGATCAAGTTCAGGCCAGGGTGACGTTTCGGATACACTGTCCGCGCGTTCTCGGGGCTATAGCTCAGCTGGTAGAGCACTTGCTCGGCAGGCAAGGGGTCAGGGGTTCGAATCCCCTTAGCTCCACTCCAGCGAGACCTAAGGGGTGTTACTCGAACCCGGCGGTCCGACCCAGCCGGGTGCAGGCCGACAGGGTTGCGGATGGCATACCGCTATGTCGTGATCCGCACGGGCCCGCGAACCGTGTTCCCGGTTTGCGTGCACCGAGCCTGTATCGGGCGGCGGCAGAGTGCCCCGAGGTGCCGCTGATCGTGAGTGGGCCGGAGATGACATTGCCGTTGATCTCTACGCCAGCGGCGTTTCCCACGAGGTCGGCCGGGCCTGTGATCGAGTTCCCTGCGCATGGCGCCCCGTCGCTGCGTCGCCGCCGATGAGCACGAGGCCCGCGCCTCGACTGACCGAGAGCGGGTCGGAGATCAATGCGCGGCAGAGCCGAACGACGCCGGGGCGCTTGCGGACCGTACGGGTCCGCTTACCGTCGCGCCCTCAAGGTCGAGCGAGCCGCCGGTCTCGACCGTGACTGGCCCGCTCTGATGCGCACCCGGGCCGAGCCAGACCGCCTGGCCGGTTCGCCGGAACTTCTGCAGAAGCGAGATGCATCAAGTGTGAGAACTCAAGCGAGATGGCGAAGGGCGAGCGGATCAAGGTTCACCGCGACCCTTTCGAGGACCTGACGTTTCCTGTCATGCCGCGGCTCCCCGGTGTCGCGCAGAAGGCGTGGAGCGATCCTCATGTTTCGACGTGTGAGGACCATGCCGCGTCGCTCGGTGCGCACGGCCCGCCGTGGTCGCGTGACGGGTTCACCGCCTGGCTCCGGTTGTCGGTGATCGACTGGCGCGCCGGGCTGAGGTCGTCGTTTACCAGGGATTGTCGCCCGCAGGGAGGAGGCGATGACACCCGAGAAGGCTGAGTTGCGAACTTTTACGTGTCCGCGGCGGCCGAGCCATGTAACGTGTCTCGTCTCTGTGCTGGAGAGAAGTTTCATGGGAATTCGTCTGATTCGCCGACGTTCTGCGGTCACGACGGTGGCTGCGGTGGGGGTGGCCGCCAGTGTGGCTGTCACCGGACTTGTGGGTTGTTCGTCGGGGTCGGCTGTCGATCGGAGTGAATCGGTGGGTCGGCCGTCGGCTGAAGCGGCCCATGTTCACGAACATCAAGAGCAGCCGCCGGCCGCTGCCAAGTTGACCGCCGTCGAGTTGCGGGCCCAGCTGGAGCAGTTGCTCGGTCAGCACGCGTTCCTGGCCGTTCGGCTGACCAGGTCGCGGCTACGCGGTGATGAAGATCTCGCCCAGTCTGCGGATGCGGCGCTGAGTAAGAACACCGCCGACCTGGGGGAGTTGATTGGCTCGGTCTACGGTGCGGACGCGGCGGAGCAGTTCGAGCAGCTGTGGTTCCGCCACGTCACGTATTTGTTCAACTACGCGCGAGGGGTGGCTGACAACGACGCGGCGGTGAAATCGAAGGCACGCCGCCAGCTGGATGAATACACGACCGCCCTTAGCGCGTTTGTCGAGACGGCCACCAAGAAGGCCATTCCGGCCTCGGTGTTGGCCCCTAAGCTGCAGATGCACGTGGATCAGCTCTTGGAACAGGTCGACGCCTACGCCGCCGAGGACTACAAGCGAGCGTTTGCGGTGGAGCGGGAGAGTTACGCACACATGTTCCCGCTGGGGAAGGCGCTAGCCGCCGGCATTGTGACCGGAGAAGGCACGGCGTTGCCGGCCGACTTTGACAGCCCGGAGCGTGAGCTGCAGTCTCAGTTGGGCATGCTGCTGGGCGAACACGCCGAACTTGCCGTGGACGCCATGCGCTCCGGGTTCTCCAACTTCGCGGACTTTCCGGCCGCCGCTGCGGCACTCGACCAGAACACCCGTGAGCTCACGGGCATGATCGAGAGTGTGTTCGGCGCAGCAAGCGCGCGTTCGTTTCAGACGCTCTGGTCAGCCCACATCGACGACTTCGTGACGTACACGCAGGCACTCGCGACCGACGATGCTGCCCTTGAGGCTACCGCGAAGGAGCGGCTGGAGCGCTTCAACGCGCACTTCGCGACGTTCCTGTCCACGTCCACGCACGGGCGACTGGCCACGCCCGCGCTGGCGGACGCATTCGTCATGCACGAAGACCTGCTGTTCCAACAGATCAACGCGTACGCGAAGCAGGACTACAGCACAGCGCACCAGGTGGCATACGACGCGTACAAACACATGTTCGCTGTTGCGGCGCAGGCTGCGACCGCGATTGGGGAAACCATGATGGCCAAGAGTCCGAAGGGCCCAGCGGAAACGGGCGTCGGCGGAATGGCGGCGTCCCACACGGGTCGGTAACGTGCGCGTACGACGTCAGTTGACCAGCGCTACGGCGTGGGGCTGCCTACTTGCGGGGTTCCTTGTCGGCGGCTGCGCAGCCGCCGACGCCGGTAACGGGGCCGCACCACCGGCGGCCTCGGCGACGGCGACGCCGACTGGGTCCGCTCATCCGGATCTGTCGTCGTACCGCTCATCTCGGACCCACACCGAGGTTGCGCTGCCAGTTCGGCTGCGCATACCGGCGATCGGCGTGGACACCGGCCTGCAGAAACTTGGGCTGGCGAGTGATGGAAGCATCGAGGAGCCGAGCGACCCGATGTCCGCCGGCTGGTGGGCAAAGGGTCCGCGGCCGGGACAGGCAGGCCCGGCCGTCATCCTCGGGCACGTGACATATAACAGGCCTGCGGTCTTCTTTCGGCTCGGCGACTTGCAGCCCGGCGACGACGTGTTCGTCGACCGTTCAGACGGCTCGACGGCACGATTTGAAATCACCCGGCAGGGTACCTACCAAAAGACCCAGTTTCCTAGCGATCTTGTTTACTACCCGACCCTTAAATCGGAGCTCCGACTGGTGACATGCGGGGGCCCAATCGATCCGACTACGCGACGTTACCGTGACAACTTGGTTGTCTTCGCCGAGAACCGCAATTCCTAACCGGCGCGGCGCAGCGCGGGTCGGGCTCGGCGCAGTTAGCCTTCTGCTCGCCGTGCAGACCACGTCGGCGGCCAGTGCGACTGGCCACGCGACTGCCGACGACTTGCAAGTGGTCGCTCTGAACACATCCTCCGTGCCGCGAGTGTCGATGGTCGTAGCGGCGCCGCCTTCACTGCGGGATCAGGCTGTGGCGCCGGGAGACCTGTCGGTGACGGTCGACGGAAAGCCCGTTGCCACAACGGTGACGCCGCTGGCGTCCAACCGGCTGTCGGTTGCTCTGGTGATCGACACGGGGTCCGACGTGACGGCAGAAGAACTTGCCGCGGTGCAGAGCGGAGCGACCGAGTTCCTGCTGCGGCTGCCACAAGGCGCGCACACAGTCGTCGTCGATGCCGGGCGGGAACCAGAGGTGGTCGCACCGTTGAGCCCGGAGCCTAACGATGCATTAAGCGCGGTCAGCGCCGTGCGCACTGGGGGATCCAGCTCTGTGGCAGCGGCCGTGGTGCTCGCCGCCGAGGCACTTCGGGCGGCTCCGCCCGGGCCGCGGGCGATCATCGTCTACGCGCGCGGGTTCGACCACCACGGGGTGTCGGCGGAGCGGCTCAGTCAGGCGACATTGCTAGCCGAGGCGGTCCTCAACGTCGTGCAGACCGGTGACGACCCGTTCTGGGGATCGGTCGTGGACCGCACCGGTGGCACCGTTGTACGCACCGCCGCCAGTCAGATTGTGAAGTCCTACGCAGGCCTGGCGACTGCACTGAGCGACCAATACCTACTGGCGTTCACGGTTCCAGGCGAGCTGCCAACTGTTGCCGAAGTCCTGCTTCAGACCGGTGACCAGGAATATCGAAGCGACGTCCTAATTCCGCCGAACACCGGCACGACCGGAGATGCGCCAGGGCAGTCGAGCAAACGATCGCCCGCCGAGAGCACACTGGGCCCGATCATCCTGATACTTATCGGAATTGCACTGACCGCGCTCGGTGTGTTTCTTTACCTTCGGC
>DASYTV010000228.1:0-4288 GCA_036001885.1 Actinomycetes bacterium | reverse complement strand
GGCCGGCGCACGAGAAAGGCACCTCGTCGAACGCCCCGACGGGAAACCAGTGAGGTGATCAGCAAGTCGTGTGACACACCGATCCGCAGGTCTTGATTTCCTCATCCGGGTGTTCGCGCAGTGCCCAGCGAGACCGCATGCCATGTGAGAGCCACACCAAAGACGCCGGTGGGCAGCCGCAGTGAGAGAGCGCCTCGCCGGGCACCTGGATCGAGTCTGGCCGGACACCGAGCCTGCGAGGAAGCCTAAGTAGCCGCCGACCGTGCCGAAGTGAGTGTGCAGGGTCAGTCCCTGGGCCGGCGAGCCTGCTTCACCTGGCGGGCCATCGCCCAGGCGTCCGCCACCGGACCCAGGTGCCCGAGCTTGTCGGGTTAGCCACCGCGTGGATCGTTTGGATCCGCTCGCCGAGCATGTCGAGCGTCAACGTGCCGACCACCTTGTCGTTCCGATCGCGAACGATCGCCCCCGGCTAGCCGTTGACCTCGCGTGGCTCCATTACGCCGCCGATCCGGGCGAACGGCGGGAAGATCGCGGCGAGCACCCGGGCCACGTTGTCGGCACCGATCACGCTCCTGGCGAACCCGGGCGCCTTGCCTCCCCCGTCCCCGACCATCTGGACGTCGGCAGCGAGCAGCCCCTTAGTCCCTCGATGTCGCCAGCCCGGAGCGCATCGAAGAACCGCGCGGCCAGCGGGTCTGTTGCATTGAGGCAAGCGAAGCGATCTTGACTGGAAATCTTCCTGCGAAACTCCGTCGGAATGCCTCCTGCCGGTGCTGGCGAGGTCGCATCGCACGGGCGTGGGTGCTACGGGCAGGGTGCCGACCGCAAACCTTCCTGCGAAGATCACTTGCGATCGCTCAATGCAACAGAGCCCCGACTCCCCCGTCGGGCACGTGGTGATCCCCACCACGTGCCCGCCGGCGCTGCACCTCCATGACGAACAGCACATACAGCCGGGTCAAACCGATCGTCTCCACAATGAAGAAGTCGCACGCGAGAGTCCCGGCGGCCTGCGCACGCAGAAACTGCACCCACGTCGGACCGCTGTGCCGCCTCGGGGCCGGCCCGAGACCATAGCGGCGCAAGATCCTGCGTACCGACGTCGCCGAGACCGTGATCCCAAGCATGCGGACCTCCCCCACGATCCGCATGTAGCCCCAGCGGGGATTCTCCCGCGCCAGCCGGACCACAAGGTCGACCACCTCCTGGTCCAGGCCACGCGAGGCACGCCGGCCGGTGTGCGGATAGGTCCACCGACCGGTCACCAGCTCCCGGTGCCAGCGCAGCAACGTCGCCGGTGTCACGACGAACACCGACCACCGCCGGCGTGGCAGCGGCCGCGCCAGGCAGGCCAGCACAACCGATCGCCTGGCGTGTACCGAGGCCACCTGACTTGCCGGTGCAAAACCGCGAGCTGGTGCCGGAGGACGGCGATCTCCACGTCCTTGGCGTTTCAGGGTCATCGTCCGCAAGGAGCGCCCACACCCGGGTGCGCAGCTGTGCATCAGCGACACCGACGGGCACCGGGTGACGGCGTTCGCCACCGACACCGCCAAGGGGGTCATCACCGATCGCGCAGCCACCTACCCGCGCGTCCTCGACCGGCTGTGGCCGGCGGCGTGGCGCACCTTCGCTCAGGCTCCTAGCTGGGGGGTTCGTCCTTGGCCGCCGACTGCGTCGCACGCCGGACCGGCGCTCGCGCCGCGATCTGGGGTGAGGCGGCAAGATTCTCCTTCACCGAGTCGAGGATGGTCAGACCCTGACCGACCAGACCCGCGGCGATCTCGCTGAGGCCGTCGGCGCCGTTCAGGATGCTGACCTTCGCGCCGGCGAGGCCGGCCGCGGCCTCCTTGACGATCTGGGGCAGCTGGTCGATCAGCATCCGGTCGAGCGCAACCCGGTTGTGCGAGGCGGCCGCCTCGGCCTGGATCTCGATCCGTTCCGCATCCGCCTGCGCCAAGATCCGAATTCGCTCGGCGTCGGCCTCTGCCGGACGTACCACTTCGGCGACCAGTTGCTGCTGGCGGAGTTCGGCCTCGCGCTGTGCCAACTCGGTCTGCACCGCGATCACCTCTTGCTGGGCGTGGGCCTGCGCGAGCGGTCCGGCCTGGGCTGCCTCCGCCTGCGCGCGGTCCACCTCGGCCTTGTACTGCGCCTGCACGATCGCCGTCTGCCGTGCGTACTCGGCCTGCTTGCGCTGCGCCTCCTGCTGGGCTTCGGCGGCGGCCTGGGTGGCCTGGGCTTGCGCTATCTGTGCCTGGCGCTGGATCGCCGCGGTGTGCGGTGCGGCCATTGCGTCGATGTAACCGGTGTCCCCGTCATCGATGGACTGGATCTGCAACGCGTCGACGGTCAGGCCGATCTTGGCCATCTCCGCCTTGGAGCCGTCGAGAACCTCGGTGGCCAGCTTCTGCCGCTCGGTGACGATCTCCTCCACCGTCATTGATCCAACGATCGAGCGGAGGTGACCGGCGAAAATCCGGCCGGTCAGCGTCGACATCTGATCCTGGTCGGAGAGGAACCGCTGCCCGGCATTCACGATGCTCTCCGTGTCATTGCCAACCTTGAACGCGATAACCGCACGCACATTCACCGATATGCCTTGCCGAGTCACACAGGTTTCCGCGACCTCCGCCTCGCGCATCGCGAGCGTGAGGAAGCGGACCTTCCGGAAGATCGGGAGTATGAACTTGCCGTGACCTATGACCACCCGGAACGGGGCGCCTTCGGCTCCGTGACGGCCGCCGGAAATCAGCATGGCCTGGTCAGGCGCCGGTACCCGGTAACCGAACATCACTCATCTCCACGCGAGATCGTTAGTGTCGATACGCGAAGGGTCATCCCACTCCATGACGTCAACGGTTCTGGCGCCGCGCCAGTCGATGATCAGGACCGTCGCGCCTTTCGGCAGCGGGCGCTCAGACCACGCAATGAAGGACTCCGAGCCCCCGCGGATCTTGACGTGCACCTCGCCTGGGCCAGCCGGTCCGCGAGTGCTCACGGTCAGAACGCCCACGGCACCAATCGCGGACTCATCGCGAGCCACAGGTCACACCGTCCATCGTCGAGATGCCCGCAATCGAGGTACAGGGCACGACAGTATGCCGATTCCCCCACGTCGCGCGACTGGTACGGCTACCGCGGAGGCCGCCACCAAGCTCCTGTGGGGGACGACCTCGTCGAAATCGAAACTCGTCGAAAGAGGCAAAGCCGACGACCGCAGCGACCACCCCAAACGGGGTGGGGGCCGGCGCCCAGCGGCCGAGTCTGGCCATCGTCGTCCACCCGGGGTCGCCGATCACAATGCGTGTTGAGGTGATCGCGAGGGGCTCTGACCGCTGCGGTTAACGATCGCTGGTTACCGATCGCCCGCGGGAGGGTCCTGGCGCCGACGTGTCGCTCGAGCCTGTGGGGTGCAACTTCGCAGACACGGCTGTGATCAGGCAGCTCAGCTGATCGCGCGCTGAAGCGGCAACCGTAGATCATCCGAGGACCAACCAGTCGCACAAATGCCCAGCTCAAACCGTGTGACAGAGTTTTGACACCCCACAGGCACACTGCGAGCGATTGACGCGCTGCGGGATGAGGAGCAGCACTGGTTCACGGTGTTAGCGAGGGTCTGCTCTACACCCATACCCGCGCCGCCGTGACACTGTTTGACGATCTACTTGCCAGGGCGTTCAAAAAACGCCTAGTCGATCACCTTCCGGTACGAGTATTGCCGATCTCGGCCGAACCTCCGCGCGACATCCAGCTGCTCATCGATGAGGACCACAGCCAGATTCAGACTCTCCTCATGCCCGGCAATCGCCGTCGCGCGGAGGCGCGCGGTCGCATCCGGGTGCTGCTGGCGATGGAGGCGCACGTCGAGGAAGACACTGCAGTTAGCAAGAAGGATGTTGACCGCATCGAGGCCGCCGTGCGCAGCGGCAGGAAGAGAGATGTCGTCTTCCCGCACCTTGGGCGAGCTGAGCGGATGATCTTGGTCGACGCGCGAAATCACGTGCGGCTCGAACGGGTGACCGTCGACATCGTTACGCCGTGGAGTGAACGGACGAAGTCGGGGCCGAAGGCGGTGGCGGGCGTGTGCGTTCCAGGTGGGACGGCGGCCGCGTCGAGGCGGGCGGCCGCTCGCACCACCGAGTCCGCGGTGAGGTCGTAGCCGTTGGGGCAGACCAAGGTGGCCGAGACTGTCTCGCCGGCATCGTTGCGGGCCTCGCCCCAGACCTCGTAGTTGGTTCGAGACCGAGTCGCGGCGTCCGGCCCGGTGGTACGGCGGGTCGCGAGT
>DASYTV010000227.1:0-13354 GCA_036001885.1 Actinomycetes bacterium | reverse complement strand
CCGCGCGGCGCGGGAGACCCAGTACCAGTTCCGGAAGCCGTTCGTGCTGGACTCCACGGCCGCCACGGAGGCGTTCGGTATCCGTCCGGCACCGCTGGACGACGCGCTGCACGAGACGATCGCCGACCTGCGCTCCCGGTCGTGACGCGTGCGCCAAGCAGATGGACCCGGGAACACTAGCGCCCCTTCCCGTCACCAGACCGACACGATGGCCCGCCGAGCGACTTCGAGGCCCCTGGGCGGGGCGCGCAGTTCGCACTACGTTGAGCCGAGGGCTGATGACTTTCGCGGGTGTGACTCTCCCGGAGGTGGCTGTGGCTAATCTGGCGCTCGGACTTCTTGAGACGACCAAGGCTTACGGCGATCGCCCGGCACTGCGCCAGGGTGATCTGGTCTTGAGCTACTCGCGGCTGGACGAGATCACCGCGCGCGCAGCTGCGATGCTGCGTGCCAGGGGCATCTCGCCCGGCGACCGGGTGGCGATCATGATACCTAACCGGGTCGAATTCCCCATCGTCTACTACGGCGTCCTGCGCGCCGGCGGCGTCGTGGTCCCGATGAACCCGCTGCTGAAGTCGCGCGAGGTGGCTTTCTATCTCGGCGACTCGGGCGCCAAGATGATCTTCGCTTTTGAAGACTTCGCCGCGGAGGCGAGCAACGGCGCCGCCGATGCCGGGGTCGACTGTGTCGTGGTCACGCCGGATGGGTTCGAGGCTGCACTGGCCGCGGTGGATCCGGACCCCGAGGTCGCCGAACGGGTCGACGAGGACACCGTTCTGATCCTTTACACCTCGGGAACCACCGGAAAGCCCAAGGGTGCGGAGCTGACCCACGCCAACATGCGCACGAACGCGGAAGTGTTCGCGCGGCTCTTGGCGGCCGGGCCCGATGATGTGATCTTCGGTGGCCTGCCATTGTTCCATTCGTTCGGCCAGACCTGCGGGCTCAACGTCGCTGTCCTGGCTGGTGCTTGCTTGACGCTGCTGCCTCGCTTCGATGCGAGAGCGGCACTCGAGGTCCTGTCGCGCGACCGGGTCACGATCATGGAGGGGGTGCCCACTATGTACGTCGCCCTGCTCCAGGCGCCGGACCGCGCTGCGTACGACACCTCGGCCCTGCGATTGTGTGTCTCTGGCGGGGCGGCGTTGCCCGTGGAGGTGTTTCGCGGCTTCGAGGAGGCGTTCGGCGCGATCGTGCTCGAGGGGTACGGACTGTCGGAAACCTCGCCGGTGGCGTCGTTCAACCATCGCGACCGCGAACGCAAGGCGGGCTCGATCGGTACGCCGATCGAGGGGGTGCAGTTCCGCTTGATCAACGACGAGTGGGACGATGCCGCGGAGGGGGAGGTTGGGGAGATCGCGATCCGCGGGCACAACGTGATGAAGGGGTACTTGAACCGGCCGGAGGCCACGGCCGACGCCATCCGGGATGGCTGGTTCCGCACCGGCGATATTGCGCGCCGTGACGGGGACGGCTACTACTTCATCGTCGACCGGAAGAAGGACCTGATCATTCGCGGCGGGTTCAACGTGTATCCCCGCGAGATCGAGGAGGTGCTGTACGAGCACCCGGCGGTGAGCGAGGCCGCGGTGATCGGGGTGCCGCATCCCACACATGGGGAGGAGGTCGCAGCCGCCGTCGTGCTCCTGCCCGGTGCCTCGGCCACCACCGATGAGCTCCGCCAATACGTCAAGGACCGGCTCGCGGCCTACAAGTACCCGCGGCATGTGTGGCTTGTCGATGCGCTGCCCAAGGGACCGACGGGGAAGATAGTCAAAAGGGAGATCCAACCGCCGCCCGATATCGCGGGCGGCTAAGAGCCGTGCCTGTATCCGAGCAGGGGCAGAAGGCCAAGCTGACCGCGGAGCGGCGCCAGCTCAAGGAAAGCACTCCTGTCGACGACCGGTCCGGCGCCAGGGCGGAGCCGTTCGACGTACTTCTCGCGGAGGCCGCGCTCGGTACCCGCCGACGCTTCCTCCCGGGTATGGCCGGGGTCAAGCTCGCCTTCGGGCTTGCGACGCGCCCTCGGTCACTCGTTCGGCGCATCTGGGGGCTGACAGCCGAGCTCGGACGGGTGGTGGTGGGAACGTCGCAGGTTAAGCCATCCCCCAGGGACCGGCGCTTCGCCGATGACGCGTGGTCGGCCAATCCGTTGCTGCGCCGGCTGGCGCAGGGCTATGTCGCGACAAGCACAGCGGCCCAGACCCTGGTCCAGGATGCCGAGCTCGACTGGAACTCCGCGCAGCGAATGGAGTTCATCACCGACAACCTCGTCGAGGCCTTGTCGCCGTCCAATGTTCCTTTCACCAACCCGCAGGCGCTCAAAGCGGCGGTGGACACGGCTGGACTCAATTTCGTGCGTGGTGCGGGAAACTTCCTGCGCGACATGTCCGCACCGCCACGGATCCCCAGCATGGTGGACGCCGCGCCGTACCGCGTGGGCCAGAACATTGCCGCCTCCCCGGGCGCGGTGGTGCTGCGCACCGAGGTCTTCGAGCTCATCCAGTACAAGCCCGCCACCCCTACCGTGATGAGCACGCCGTTGTTGATCATTCCGCCTATGATCAACAAGTTCTATGTGATCGACCTGGCGCCGGGGCGCAGCCTGGTGGAGTTCCTCGTGCAGCAAGGCGTCCAGGTCTTCGTCGTCTCCTGGCGCAATCCGGATGCACGTCATCGAGAGTGGGGGATCGACACCTACGCCCTCGGCATCCTGGATGCTCTCGACGGTGTCCAACAGGTCACCGGCGCCGATCACACGGTCCTCTTCGGCGCTTGCTCGGGCGGCATCGTCTCGTCGATGACAGCTGCCCACCTCGCGGCAGGGGGTGAGTCCGAACGCCTGGCCGGCCTGAGCCTTGTCGTCACTGTTCTCGACCAGTCCCGAGCCGGCCTCGCGAGCTCTGTCGTCGACCGGCGTACGGCCCAGGCAGCCGCGGCTGTGTCGGCCCGCAGGGGCTATCTCGACGGGCGGACATTGGCGGAAGTATTCGCCTGGCTGCGACCGGGGGACCTGATTTGGAACTACTGGGTCAACAACTACCTCCTCGGCAAAGCGCCGCCGGCGTTCGACATTCTCTTCTGGAATTCCGACGTGACCAGGATGCCGGCACGGCTGCACCGGGACTTCCTCGAGCTTGCCGTGGAGAATGCCCTCGTGACGCCCGGGCAGGCGCAGCTGCTCGGCAACCCGGTCGACCTGCGTGAGGTCAAGACCGATTCCTATGTGCTGGCTGGCTCAGCGGACCATCTGTGCGACTGGGAGTCCTGCTACCGAACGGCGCACCTCTCGGCGGCCAGACCCGGTTCGTTCTCTCGACCAGCGGGCACATCGCGGCCATCGTGAACCCGCCTGGAAATCCGAAGGCCAAGTTTCAGGTGTCTGAGCAGAATCCTGAGGCGCCCGGGGACTTCCTCAAGACGGCACAACGGGTCGACGGCACCTGGTGGACCGACTATGTCGACTGGCTCAGGGAGCGGTGCGGTCCAGAGATCGATGCACCGGCGGTGCTGGGCGGCGGCGGGCTGGAGCCGCTGGTTGATGCGCCCGGCACGTACGTCCTCGAGAAGTAGGAGGAGCGATGACGACGGATGACATCGGCCGAGCCCGGGGCACCGACTACTTCCTCATCGCAGAGCAGCTGACCGAATCGGAGATGGACTACCTGTTGCGCGCCCGGCAGTTCGTCGACCACGACGTGCTGCCCGTCATCAACCGGTACTGGGAGCGAGCCGAATTCCCGTTCGGGCTCGTCGAGAAGCTCGCCAAGCTGGATCTGGTGGGCGACGGGATCGAGGGCTACGGCTGCCCGCCGATGAGCCCGATCGCGGCCGGTCTCATCAACATGGAGCTTAGCCGGGGCGACGGGAGTGTGGGCACCTTCTACGGCGTGCACTGCGGGCTGGCCATGAAGTCGATCGCGCTGCTCGGCTCGGCGGAACAGAAGGAACGCTGGCTGCCACCGATGGCCCGGCTAGAGAAGATCGGCGCGTTCGCGCTGACCGAGCCCGAGCATGGCTCGGACTCGATCGCCCTGGAGGCCTCGGCTCGGCGAGACGGTGATGAGTGGGTGCTCGACGGCCAGAAGCGGTGGATTGGCAACGGTTCCATTGCCGACGTGGTGGTCGTCTGGGCCCGTGACACCGAGGACGGGCAGGTCAAAGGGTTCCTGGTCGAGAAGGGGACGCCGGGATTCGAGGCGTCGGTCATGGAGGGCAAGGTGGCGCTCCGCTCGGTCTGGAACGCCCAGATCCAGCTGACCGGTTGCCGCGTCCGCGACGGCAACCGGCTGGCAGCCGCCCGCTCGTTCAAGGACGCCGGCACGGTGCTCTCCGGCACGCGCAACACAGTGGCTTGGGCGTCGCTGGGTCATGCGGTGGCGGCGTACGAGATCGCGCTTTCCTACGCGAAGGAGCGCATGCAGTTCGGCAAGCCGCTGGTCAGCTTCCAGCTGATTCAGGACAAGCTGGTCCGGATGCTCTGCGAAGTAACCGCCATGCAGCTGTACTGCCTGCGGCTCGGCCGCCTGATCGAGGATGGAAGGTTCACCGACACCATCGCGGCGTTGGCCAAGCTGAACAACACCGTCAAGGCCCGTGAGGTCTGCCGCCTGGCCCGCGAGATTCTCGGAGGCAATGGGATCCTGCTCGACTACCACGTCGTGCGCCACATGGCGGACATGGAGGCGCTCTACACCTACGAAGGCACGGCGGAAATCCAGACGCTGCTCGTCGGCCGCGACATCACTGGCGTCGGCGCGTTCGCGTGAGCCGTGGACGCTCCCAGACCGTAGTGTCGGAGCACCCGAACCCGACTCGAACCGGATGTCCGTTGATTGGGCTGTCGCGTGCCCGTTCTGGTCGGTGCAAATGACCGGCCACTCCGCCCCGGAGGCCGACGGGGATCGTTGGGTCAGGACCGTGCCGGCCGACGGCCTCGCGATCCGGGTCTGCACCGGCGGAAGCGGCGCCCCGCTGCTGCTCATCATGGGCATCGGCGGCCATCTGGACATGTGGGTCCCGTTGGAGCGCATCCTGCATCAGTCGGGCATCAGGACGATCTCGTACGACGCTCCCGGCACCGGCGGCTCTCAGCCGTACCGGACTCCCCACCGGATCGGACGGCTGGTCCGCACGACACAGCGGCTGCTGGACACATTGGGCGTCGGTGAGGTCGACGTCCTGGGCGTATCGTTCGGCGGTGGAGTCGCACAGCAGCTCGCCCTCCAGTTGCCCTCCCGGGTTCGCAGGCTGGTTCTCGCCGCCACCTCGACCGGCGCGCTGAGCTTTCCCGGTCACCCCGCTGCCCTGCTGGCGCTAGCCACGCCCCGGAGATATTTCGACCCCGCCTACTACCACCGCATCGCGCCGAAGGTCTTCGGCGGCGTGTCCCGGCACAACCCGGAAGCAGCGGCAGCGGCGCGGTTCAGCCACCCGCCGTCGATCACGGGTTACGTGCATCAGCTGTATGCCGCGGCTGGCTGGACGAGCCTTTGGTGGCTGCATCGGATCCGCCAGCCCACGCTGGTCCTCGCCGGTGACGACGACCCCATCGTCCCGTTAGCCAACGGCCGTCTCCTCGCATCGCGCATACCCGACGCCCGCCTACACGTCGTCGCGGGCGGCGGCCACCTCTTCCTCCTCGAACAGGCCGATGTGGTCGGGCCGGTGATCGCGGACTTCCTGGCGGAGCCGGCAGCCGCGACGATCTGACCAGCAACACGAGGTCTGGTTTTGAATCGTCGAGCCTCCCTAGCGCTGCCGGCTCTGCGGCCGGGATCTGGCACCTGCCCCGCATGCCCGTCCCAGGGAAAGGAAGGCAACATGGAAGGCCCTCACCTGGAGTACACCGCCGAACTCCTGCGCCATTTCGCTGATCTGCGAGACGGCACTCACGGCGGCGCCATCTCTCGGCAGGACAAAGAACGCCTCTTTACGGCGGCCGTAATACTGCTCGATCAGCACGCTGGGCAGTCACTGGGGGAGATCAACACAGACTTGCTGCTTGACACCGGCGAGGTTACTGCAACGGGTGTACGGCGCCACCGCGGTGGCATCGAGGCTGTTTGGGCTCTGTCGTGGCCCGAGCAGCGGGCTGCGGGGATCAGCCCAATAGTTATCCGCGCCTACTACAGCGCTGGAGCTCACCACCCGCACCTCCAGGGAGGCACCACTGGTGATTGGCCGCTCAATGTGTTCGACGACACCCAGGCGACCGCGGAATTGCCAGTCCTGCGCGCGGTAGCCTCGGCCGATCTTCACAACTTGGTCTTCCAGCGTGACTACCGCATCATTCCGGCCATCGTGAACGGATGGACGCCGTGACCGCACCATTCGGCGGAGGAGCGCCTAGGGTGCTCCGGCCGCCTGCCCTCGCGGCATGTTGAGCGGGTCCGCCGGGTGCTGGGGGCAGACCGGTCCGACCGGGTCTTCACTGCCGGCTCCCGGCTCAACCGGCGGCAGGCGAGGGCTGTCGCCCGAAGGCTATTTCCGCTGGATCTTCGCTGCCGGCAGGGCACCGACTGAGGCTCTGTCTATCTTGAGGTAGACCGTACTGCCGTCGACGAAGTCGACCTGCCCGATCGGCACGGCAATCTCTCTTGTGCCCCATAGGTGCCCCTTGCGCATGAGCAGGTTGGTGATCACGCCCCTACCTCGGTCCAGCACTAGCTCATCGAGCCGGCCAACGCGGCCGTCGCGCGCTTCGACGTGCATGCCGCTGTACAAGGCGAATTCGCCGGCCGGGACGTCCTCCTCGCGGACCTCGTCGTAGGCGGTGTCATCGACCACGTACTGGGCGGTCCAGGCCTCACCCGTCGCGTAGGCGCCGCCGTACGGAGACTCAGGGATGAAGTCAGAGACGATGAACGGCCCCATCTTCGCCACGTCCGCTCTCGCACAGCTCAGCTCGATGCGTTGCGGGGTCGCGTTTGCCACGAAGGCCACCGGGACCACGCGCGTCGCGTAATCCGGAAGGCTCTTGTCCTCAACCACGACGTGGGTGACCTGGCGGGTGACCGGATTAACAATGACGTTGGTGGATTTACCACAGGGCCCGTCGGTGCATTCGACCGGCGCGGCGATCGGGAAGTTCGCCATCTGAGCACCTCTCCCTTTCTCCTTCAGCCGACGGTAGCCCTATCGTTCAACACGTGGCGGCTACCTGCGGACAGGTGGACCGGTTCGCGTACCGCATCGTCCAGGAGGCGCTCACCAACATGCTCAAGCACGCCGGTCCCGGTCTCACGCCGAGGTGCAGCTCACAGCGACAGACGCGGGATCATCATCGAGGTGGTGGACGACGGTCGCGGGCGCTGCCGTCCCCGCCGTGTCGAGCATCGCGGGGGACGGTGCTGGCGGTCACGGCATCATCGGGATGCAGGAGCGGCACTCCTGCTAGGAGGAAGCCTCGACGTGCCGCCGCGTTCGGATTGCGGTGCCGGGTCTTGAGCTGGCATCGTTAGCTGAATGGCTAACGATGCGTTCAGGGCGGTCGCGCATCCGATCCGCCGCGGAATCGTGGAGCGGCTGGCGCAGGGCTCGGCAACGGTAGGGGTCGCGACCCGCGGCTTCGGGGTTTCGAAGCCGACGATCTCTAAGCATCTGAAGGTGCTCGAGCGTGCGGGCGTGGTCGTGCGCACGGTCGAGGGCCGCACCCACCAACTCGAGCTGAACGTCGCGCCGCTCAACGAGGCGGCCGAGTGGTTCGAGCGGCAGCGGGTCGTCTGGACGCGGATGTTCGACGCCGTCGATGACCTGCTCAACTCTCGGAAGGAGCAGCCGTGACCGA
Organism: Actinomycetes bacterium; assembly: GCA_036001885.1. Classification (GTDB taxonomy): domain Bacteria; phylum Actinomycetota; class Actinomycetes; order JAKEEW01; family JAKEEW01; genus DASYTV01. Next base: position 5,565 of record DASYTV010000227.1, on the reverse strand, counting down.
GGCCGAAGGACAAGACCCAACGGCGATCCGTATCGAGCGCACGTACGGCGCACCGGCGAAGGTGGTGTTCGAGGCGTGGACGAGCGCCGAGATGCTGCGACGGTGGTACCCGCCGGGCGCGGACTGGGACACGCCTGTCGCCGAGGTCGACCTCCGCGTCGGCGGCCGGCTGCGGATCGTGATGCGCAGCCCCAGCGGCGAGGAGTTCGGCGGCGGCGGCGAATACCGCGAGATCACGGAGCCGTCGCGGCTTGTGTTCACCTGGGCGTGGGATCGACCGGACGTCGCCGTGGGTACCCAACTCGTCGAGGTCGACTTCACCGAGCATCCGGACGGGACGACCACCGTCGTGATGACCAACCGCGGATTGGCCGACGAGCAGTCGCGAGAGTCGCACCGCGACGGCTGGGAGGGGTCCTTCGACAACCTCGCCCGGCTGGTTTCCCGATGAAGAGGTGGCTGGCGCGGGCGGCGGCGAACACCAGTTTGCGCGGTGAGGAGCCGCGGACTCGGTTCGCCCGTCAGCCGGCCCGGTGGTACGCACCGACGCCCACAGTGCCCGAGTCTCGGTTTCAGGACGCCGGCGAGCCGTTCCCACGACACTGGCGCAGGTTCCCCGAGCCGTGGGCGACAGTCGATCCGGCCGACCCGGAAGTACGAGACGCGCTCGCCACCGCGATCGAGGAGCTGCCCGCGACCTGGCGCGAGGTGATCATCGCCCGCGATGGGCTCGGCCGTGACGCCGTCGACGTCAGCGAGGGACTCGGCCTGACACTGCGCCAGCAGCGGGCGATCCTGAACCGGGCCCGTGCCAGGTTGCGGGAACACCTCGCTCGACGCCTCACGCCGGGAGTCAACCGGTGAGCACAGCGGTCGTCGCGCTCCCTGCGGTGCCGCGCACGCTGGCGCGGCGGTTGGTGCCGCTGCAGATCGCGGTGGGGCTGCAGGGCCTCATCCTCTGGGTCCCAGTCGAGAAGCTATTCATGACGCAGATCGGGTTCACACCACGCACGGTCGGCATCATGGCCGCCGCCTATGCCGCCGTCGTCCCGCTGCTCGAGGTGCCATCCGGCATCCTGGCCGACCGCTGGAGCAGGAACCAGATCATGGTGTGCGCCAGTGTCGCGCTGCTCGCCAGCACGCTACTGGGCGGCCTCAGCACCAACGTTGCGACCTACATCGCCGCGGCGATGATCCTCGGCGTGTACTTCGCGCTCAACTCCGGCACCGTCGACAGCATCGTCTACGATGCGGTCCTCGAGGAGACCGGCGCGAGCGACCAATACGAGACATGGATCGGCCGCACCCGGATGGTCGAGAGCGGGGCGTTCGTCGCGAGCGCGCTCGCCGGTGGCGTGCTCGCCGGCTGGTCTTCTGCCCGGTTCACCTACTTCGCGTCACTGCCGTTCGCCGCGGTCGCGATCGCAGCGTTCCACCGCTTCGACGAGCCACGCCTGCATCGCGTCGCAGAACCCGTCGCGCTGCGACGCCATGTCGCCCTCACATATCGGACGATGATCCGCGAGCCGGGGGTGCGGCAGGTCATGCTGCTCGCCGCGTTGGTTGGGCTGCTCTCCCAAGCCGTGTTCGAGTTCGGCCCGCTGTGGCTGGTCGCCCTCGCCGCTCCGGCCGCGCTATTCGGCCCCTACTGGGCGGCCCTCGTCTCCACCCTCGGCGTCGGCGGCTACCTCACCAGCAGACTGAACCTGGACCGCCGCGCTGCGTTGAGCGTGCTCGCCCTCGCCGCGCCGGCCGCCGCGTTCTCCCTTACCCAGACCGACGCGCTCGCCGCCGTGATCGCCGCGCAGGTGGTGCTCGCGTTGTTGCTGGCGATCATCAGCATCCGGGCCGGCAAGCTGTTGCACGACGGCGTACCGTCCAACCTGCGAGCGGGCGTGTCCTCGGGCGTCGGCACGCTGTCCTGGGTGCTGTTCCTGCCGTTCTCGCTCGTGTTCGGCTGGTTCGCCCGCGCCCACGGAGTGCAGCAGGCCGGCTGGTTCCTGACCGCGGCCGCCCTGCTCGTTGCGTTCCTGCTGATCGCTCCTGTCCTGCGCCGTCACCCGAGGCCCGTCGCGGTGAGCGCGCCCCAGCCGGACGAGTTCGCCTGCAAGGAGCTCGTCGAACTCGTCACCGGCTACTTCGACGGCGTGCTCCCACCCGAGCTCAAGGGCAAATTCCAGACCCACTTGGCCGGCTGCGACGGGTGCGTCGAGTACGTCCGCCAGATCGGCGTCACCATTCGCGCCCTCAAAGAGGCCGACCTTCACCTCGCCCCGGCCGCCTCACGTGACCCCGACCTCTCGGGCCACTGAAGCGCCCCGCCCCACAGACGGAGGACACATCCTGCTCGACCAGAAGACCACATCATCTACGGAGCCAGTCGAGCGATCGGATGCGCGGTCGCCTGCGCGTACGCGCGCGAGGGCGCCAACGTGCATCTCGCCGGCCGCACAGAAGCGACCCTCGACCCGGTTGCCCAGCGCATCCGAACCGACCGCGACACGGCCCACGTCGCATGCGTTGACGTCCTCGACAGAACGGCGGTCAAGCGGCACGCGAGCGCTGTCGCCGCGGCCCACGGCGCGGCGTCGTCAGCGCTCCGGCTGGATGGTGAGCAGGTAGTCGTCGGCGTCGGGGTTCCATCTGAGGCCGACCGCTCCGCTAGCCGCCGCGGCCTTGCAGAACTGGAGGAAGCTGCGGTAACCGAGCTTCTTTTCGCTGAAGTCCGGGCGCACCCGGCGTAGCTGGTTCTTGAGACCGGACAGCGCCACCGCGCCGTCGTTCCCGGCCAGGTCGAGAACTACCGAGCGCAACAGGTCGAAGGCCGCCTCCCGGTCGCCGTGCTCCGGGAGGGAGACCTCGGGGTCGCCCTTCGCCGGCCCTTCGGCTAGCTCGACCACATTACGCTCCGCGAGGTTGCGCAGAAGCTCGCCGAAGGCCCGGAACCCATAGTCGGCCTCGTTGAACGTCGGGTCCTTCCGGAGCAGGGTCCGCTTGAGCGTGGAAGCGGTGACCGCGCCGTCGGAGCTGCGCTGGAGCCCCGCCACAGTTTGGGCGACCAGTACCGCGAGATGGTCGATGTCGCCGGCAGCCTCACCGGCCATCTCCTCCGCGGGAGGCGACGGCTCGGGCGCGGATTCCTGGTCCACCCGCTGTGCCACCGGTACGGGTGGACCCTCCGCCCGGCGGCGCCGGACGCGCGGCGGCGGCACGTCGACGCCCTCGAGCCGGTCGTAGTAGAGGAACTCGTCGCACGCCGGCGGTAGCAGCGCGGAAGTGGACTCCTCGACTCCGACCCCGATCACGCGCTTGTTGAGCTCGCGAAGCTTGTGGACCAATGGTGTGAAGTCGCTGTCGCCGGTGCAGAGCACGAACGTCGAGATGTAGTCGCGCTCGAAGGCCATCTCCATGGCGTCGACGGCCATCTTGATGTCAGCGGCGTTCTTGCGGGAGGTGCCCATGCGTTGCGGTATCTCGATCAGCTCGACATGGAACCGGGTCAGGGTCCGGCGATCCTCGTCAAAGTACGACCAGTCGGCGTACGCACGCCGTGCCACCACCCGGCCGCGCTCGGCGAGCGCGTCGGCGATGGGGCGGAAGTCGAACGGGCCACCGAGGTGCTCGCGCGCTCCGAGCGCGAGATTCTCGTAGTCGAGAAACAGCGCGATTCGGTCTTCTTGATCCACGCTGCCGAGCGTACGCTCACGAGCCGTATCAATGGAGGCCAGGTGGCTCTGCTTGCATTGAGCGATCGCCAGTGATCTTCGCAGCCTCTGGGAGATCCTGACCGCGGCCGCCCTTGATCCAACCGGGTGTGCGGCGTCATCCGCGATGGTCCCCGCGACGCGCGTTGACGATCCAAGCGCGTGAGTCGAACCACACGCCCCCTCGCGAGTGGTGCGCTGCGAGGACTTCACGCAATCGCTCGAGGGCGCGTTTCCTGGAGGCGGGATCCAGTTCGGCCAACACGTCGTTCGTGGACGCGAAACGGCCGACGAACTCCAGCGACGCGTCGACGTCCGTCCCGTAGTAGACCGGCACGTGCACATCGGCGAAGCTCACCCGGGTGAAGCCCGCCTCGCTGAGGATCCCCTCCACGGTGGACCGCTCCGCGAGCGAGAACGGATCCGTCTCCGGCCGATTCCGAGGAGACGCCGCACTGCCGGTGAGGGAGCGCTGGATCGCAACGGACCACTCGTTGCGGTCGTGAGCCTGCCAGACCATCATCACCAGGCGTGCGCCGGGACGGATCGCCCGCGCGAGGTTCGCGAACGCCGCTACGGGAGTTGCGAAGAACATCGTCCCGAATCGGCTGATCGCGACGTCGAAGGACTCCGGAGGGAACCTGTGGATCTGCGCGTCGGCGACCTCGAAGGTGACGTTGTGGAGTCCCTCCGCCTCGCTGAGGGCGCGGGCTCGGTTGATCATCTGTGGAGAGCAGTCCACCCCGAGCGTGCTTCCGGCTGCAGCCATCCGCGCCGCATCCCGCGTCGTCTCGCCGGCTCCACAGCCGATATCGAGGACGCGGTCGTCACGGCGAATAGCGTAGGCGCGACGGAGGACCCGGTTGTGCAGCTGCAGCTCAGCATCGTAATCGACAAGCCCATCCGGGGACTCACTCACGATGTGTCCGATACCGCGGGCTGGTCGGCAACAATCCCCTCCGCCTCACGGTGGCAGGCCGAGCCGACCAGCAAGCGACTTCGGGCGAGTCGACGGCCATGACCGCCACGATCACTGCATCAGACCCCCCGCGGCCCGGCGCCGTGTTTCGAGGAGGTCGCTACCTCCAGTAGACCCCACCGCGAGAGTCGGGCGGACTCGCGGCGGGCTGCGGAAGCGTACGTCTGTCGGCTATCCTCGGGTGTTCTGCGGATCTTCCCGGTCAGCTCCGCGTGCAGGCGACTGGTTTGGCTGGCCAAGCCGCCGTGGGAATCAGTCGAGGTAGCCGCGCAGCTCCTGCGACCGGGACGGGTGGCGCAGCTTGGACATGGTCCTGACCTCGATCTGACGGATCCGCTCCCGGCTCACCCCGTAGACCTTGCCGATCTGGTCGAGCGTCTTGGGCCGCCCGTCGGTGAGGCCGAACCGCATCGACACGATTCCGGCCTCACGCTCGGAAAGTGTCTCGAGCACCGAGTGCAGCTGCTCCTGGAGCAGGGTGAAGCTGACCGCGTCCGCGGGCACAACCGCCTCGCAGTCCTCGATCAGGTCACCGAACTCGTTAGCGCCGTCCTCGCCGATCGGGGTGTGCAGCGAGATCGGCTCGCGAGCGTACTTCTGGATCTCGACGACCTTCTGCGGGGTGATGTCCAGTTCCCTGGCCAGCTCCTGCGGCGTGGGCTCGCGGCCCAGGTCCTGCAGCATCCACCGCTGCACCCGGGCCAGTTTGCTGATCACCTCGACCACGTGCGCCGGGAGGCGGATGGTGCGGGACTGGTCGGCCAGCGCCCGGGTGATGGCCTGCCGGATCCACCAGGTGGCGTAGGTGGAGAACTTGTAGCCCTTGGCGTAGTCGAACTTCTCCACCGCCCGGATCAGGCCCAGGTTGCCCTCCTGGATCAG
>DASYTV010000226.1:0-4049 GCA_036001885.1 Actinomycetes bacterium | reverse complement strand
TGGTGACGGCGTCGGCGGCCATGGATTCAAGGCCCAGGATCTGTGGCTTCTCGACGATCTTGCTCTTCCACTTCTCGTCCTCGGCGAGCTCGTCGGTGACCCGCTCGATGATCGAGTTCACTTTGCCGAGATCCTCGTCATAGGCGACCATCACGTCGATCGTCGCCATCGCCCATCCCTGCGTCATATTGCCCACGCGGACAACCTCGCCGTTGCGGACGTACCAGATGACGCCGTTCGGGTCTCGCAGCCGGGTGATGCGCAGGCCGACCTCCTCGACTGTGCCGGTGGCGAGTCCCGCATCGATGACGTCGCCCACGCCGTACTGGTCCTCGACCACCACGAAGATGCCCGCCAGGAAATCCTTGATCAAGTTCTGCGCACCGAATCCCAAGGCCACGCCTGCGATTCCGGCCGAGGCGAGGATCGGTCCGAGCGATACCCCCATCTGGCCGAGAATCATCACGATCGCGATCGTGAAAACGATGATGGACACGCTGCTGCTCAGGACCGAGCCGAGTGCCTGGGTCCGCTGGATCCGCCGCTCGCCGGCGAGGGCGCGCGCGGGGTCGACCGTGGCCGCGCGAGGCTGGTCCAGACTCGGCCGCTCGTGTCCTCCAGTCGCGGAGATCTTGGCGACCGTACGCCTGATCGTCCTGCGCAGGAGATAGTTGATCACTAGGGCCAGCACGACAGTGAAGGCGATCTTCCCCGCCGACGCCGCTATCTCGTCCCCGCGGTCAGCGAACCAGTCGCCGATCTGATCGACGAGGCTGTCAGTTCGTACGCCGGCCGCTGCCGTCACGTCGCCGCTGCCCCTTCTCGTGTCGCGGTCTCGGGAGGCTGTCCCTGACGGGTGTTAACCGAAGCGTAGGCCCGTCTCCGCGCCGAGGAATCCGAGCGTGTCGACTGACACCTCGACCGAGCGGCTGACCGCCCGCGCGCCGTGCCCGACGTCCTTTTCTCTGCGCAGCAGAATCGGCCGGACGTCGGGGCCACGATCCGCGGGCGGCTGGGACACGGCATGCTGCAGCGCCGCGCACATCTTCCTGGCGTGGAACGGATCGACCCGGGTGTCACCGTCGAAGACCGTGAACAACGTGGCAGGGTAGTCGACCCCGTCCTGCACATGGTGATAGGGCGAGTACGCGAGCAACCAGCCGAGCTGCTCAGGGTCGGAGGCAGTGCCATATTCCTCGGACCAGGTCGCGCCCAGCCCAAAGTGCTCGTAGCGCACCATGTCCAGCAGTGGCGCAGCGCATGCGACAGCCGAGTAAAGCTCCGGTCGCTGGGTCAGCGCCGCCCCGACGAGGAGGCCGCCGTTCGATCCACCAGCGATGCCAAGCTGCTCCTGCGTGGTCCAGCCGGTCGCAATCAGCCACTCGGCCGCCGCGTGGAAATCGTCGAAGACGTTCTGTTTGGTGGCGCCCATGCCCGCGCGATGCCAGTCCTCGCCCTCCTCGCCGCCACCGCGCAGGCCGGCGATCGCGTACACGCCGCCGGCCTCGACCCAGGCCAGGATCGTGGCGGAGTATGCCGGGGTGAGCGGCAAGCCGAAGCCGCCGTATCCGTAGAGGACGGTCGGTCGTGGCGCGGACGGGCTCGCCTCCTGCGACATCACGAACATCCTGACCTCGGTGCCGTCCGATGAGGTGTAGGTCACCTGGGTTGTCGTGATGTCCGGGGCCTGCACGGTCCCCGGTGCGGACGTCCACAGAGTGGTCTCACCGGTTAGCGCGTCGTACCGGTAGACCGACGACGGCGTGACATGATCCGTATAGCCGAACCATGCTTCGTGGCCGCCCTCGATTCGCTCCACGATGCCGCCGACCGAGCCCACCCCCGGCAGCGGGACTGTGCCCGTAGGCTCCCCGGTCCGCAGCCTATGGACGGTGATCTCACCCACGGCGTGGCGGGTCCAGGAGCACAGGAGCACAGACTGCTCGGCAAGCTCAGGACCGTCGAGAATCGCGTAGCCGTCAAGCACCGCTTCTGGATCTTCGGGGATCAGTTCCTGCCAATCGTCATAATCGAGCCGGTCAGGCGTCGTGACGCAGAGCTTCCCGCGCGGCGCATCGCGGTCGGTGGAGATGTAGAGCCGGCCGTCACGGCCGACCTCGACGGACGTCTGTGCGTCGACGCCCTGCTGGACGACGGTGAACTCCGGCGTCTCGGGGGAGCTGGCCGACAGATCAGCGATCCACACGTCGGTACGGGGTGCAGTGCCGGCCGACGCCGCCACCACCAGCCAGCGGCCGTCCCGGCTGACCTGCACGGAGTAGTAGTTGGTCTTGTCCAATCCTGCGCCGAAGACCGTGACGTCGTCGGCTGGATCGGCGCCTAGCCGGTGCAGCAGGACCCGCCTGTGGTACTGCTCCTCGCCAGGCGGGACCTGCTCGGGTGGCAGCCGCCGCACGTAGTAGTACGCCTTGCCACCGGGCAGCCAGGCCACCGGCGAGTAGCGTGCGCGGTCGATCGGCCCGTCGACGGAGTCACCGGTCGCGACATCCATCACCCTGATCACCGACTCCTCGGTGCCGCCTGCCGAGAGCTGGTACGCCAGCAGGTGGCCCTCCTTGGACGGCTGCCAGGCGTCGAGCGTGGTCGTTCCTGTCGCATCGAGTGCCATGGGGTCGATGAGGACCCGCTCGCGGGCCGGATCAGGACCGGTCGGCGGCGTGGTTGCCCCGTCCACCGGGTCGGTGGTCAGCGCCACTGCGTGTTCCTGGTCGGCCGTACGACGCAGGAAGAAGTTCCGCTCGCCGCGCCACACCGGCGGCGACACAACACCGGCGGCGAGCAGGTCGAGCAGCCGGGCGCGTAGCCCGTCCCGGTCCGGCCAACGGGCTTGGTGCGCCGCGAAGAGCGCGTCCTGAGCGTTCGCCCAGCGCTCGGTCTGCTCCGCGTCGGCGTCCTCGAGCCATCGATAGGGATCGGCGACGCGGTGCCCGGAAATCTCCTCGACGAGGTCGAGCCGTTCGGCCTCGGGATAGGCGCGCTCCATGCCCGCCACCCTAGTGTCCCGGTAACGAGGGACCTTTGCGTCTGCCCGGTCCCGCTGGCGCCTGGCCGCGTTCTCGCTCGCCCACGTAGCTCCACTACGAGCGCTCGCTGCGGCCTTGCCATGCGTCTAGCGGTCCTCGGGTATCCGTCAAAGACCCTCGTTACCGGGACACTAGGCCACCACCGACCCACCCCCTGTCGTAGCGTCGCGGGCTGCGACGTCGTGCCTCGCGGCATCACTTCGTGCCCCGGCTGCATCAGGAAAGCGGACATTTGGGACTCAGATGGATGCACTAAGGAGCGAAGTGAAGCGACGCGTCGCGATGGCCGCAATCTGACCGCGGGGCAGCGCCGTCAGAACGTGATCAGGGTGTACTCCACCCGCCCGTAGTAGGAGTCGTCCCAATTCCCTGACCAGTCCCGGAGGCCGAGGGTCACTGTGACATGGACCAGACGTGGGTCAGCGGGATCGAGGATGGTCTCGACCTCTGCTTGCAGGTTGCCGAGGTGGTGGTCGGTCTGCGGCAAGTAGGCGGCTTCGAAGCCTCTGAGGATGGCAATCGCCGATGTCACCGGCGCGTCGTACAGGACGTGCTGCTGCGCCTGGGCTGGGCCACTGCCCTTGGTGACTTGGAACGTCAGTCCAACGTCGAATGCATTCATTAGTCACCGACCACGTTGAAGTACACGGTTCCTTGGTACTTGTCGTCCCAATCGCCTGACGCATCGCGCAGCCCGAATCTCGCCGTGACCAGCGTGCGCCATGGGTCGAGTCGATCGGCGCGAAGCTTGAGCTCGACGTTGCCAAGGTGATGATCGCCATCTCCTTGTGCGTAGCTGACCTCGAAACCAGTGAGGAAGCAGCCGACGACGCTCACTGGGTTCGCAAAGGTGACCTCGCTACTCGCTTCGCGCGGACCTGAGCCTTCGAACGGTTCGAAGCTGATCGAGGAGTACGCAATCTGCATGTCCATCATCTCCCCGAGTCGCCGTCGGGCGGCGATGTCCCGACCGGTTCGGTGCTCAACGAGACAACGCCTTGCCTC
>DASYTV010000225.1:0-2270 GCA_036001885.1 Actinomycetes bacterium | reverse complement strand
AGTACAGCCACCGGGCCGCCGCGGTGCGCGCGCTGCTAGAGTCGGGCGCGCTGCAGGAGATCGGGCGGTAGCTTAGCTCGGAAAAGCGCCTGGTTTGGGACCAGGAGACCGCGAGTTCAAATCTCGCCCGCCCGACCAACGACGCGACTGGGACGAATCTCCGCCAGGAACACAAACTGTGCCGAAAATGGGCAAATCGCGGCATCGAACGGCCCAGATTGGCACAGTTTGTCGCGGCAGGCGCAGCCGTCTTTAGCTCTTCGCCGGCTGTCTCATCGCCTCGTGGATCACGTGGCCGTCGTGCCACTCCGGCTCGCCTTCGAGATGCTCCAGCATGCGCCGGTACTCCTTGTCCATCTCCGGGCTGTCGGCATTCTTCTTGTAAGCCTCTTCGCTCTCGAAGACGACGCTGAGCCACAGCTCATTCGGGTCTTGGGTGCTGCGGAAGACCGTGTGGTAAACCCAGCCCGGCGGAGGGTCACCCTCGAAGGACCCCATCTCGTCCATGAGCTGCTTCTCGTGTCCGGGCTTGAGCCGGTACCTCGCGACCGTGCCAAACATCATCTGCATCTCACCTCCAGCCCGATCGTAGCGCGCTAGCTCTTGCCGAACAAATCCCGCAGTTCGTCCTTCGCCGCCTCCAGCCGGTCGCGGCGTGCCCTCGGCAGGTTCTTGCCGGCACGGTTGATGTAGAAGGTCAGCATCGACATCGCGGAGCGATAGGGGTCGCGCTTGCGGCGCGTGCTGTGCTCTGCCGATCGCTTCAACGACTGGGCGATCTCGCGCGGGCTCTCCTTCGTGAACACGCTCGGCTCGAGGTCGAGCGCGTTGCTCTTTTCGGTCACCTCGCGCGACCAGCGCTTCGATTTCGTCGCCAACTTTCACCTCCAAAGAGATAACGGTCGACTTTGGTTACATCGATCGCCCGGAGCGCTTCCTATTGAGGTGCCTGGGCGCCCGAACAAACGTGCGCTCGTAACTTGGAGGCGACGATGAGGAGCTTCCTCGTTCGAGTGTGCCTTGTCCTACTTCTCTTGCTGCCGTTAGGGGTGATGGCATGCAACCTGGTCCCGTCCGGCGGCAAGGCGACGCTGCCCCCGACGCTCTCCCTGCAGGACGAACCCGGCGGCGTCGTTGCCTTCCAGTCGGGCCAGCCGATCCCAACCTTCGACCGGCAGCCTCGCCTGCAGGCCGACCTCGACGGCTCATGGAGGTTCGAGGCGCAGGCCATTGACACCGGGTTGACCCTCACCGACCGAAACAGCTCGCTGAAAGAGCTCACCGCCGAGGTCGGTCCACGCGCCGGCGTTCTGTACGACGACTCGAGCTGGTCGAGCATCGACGTTCCAGGCACCTTCAATCCTCCACCGCACCGTGACACGACCGGCGGTTACTACCGGCGAAGCTTCTATGTGCCCACCGTCTGGAGCGGAAAGTACGCGCTCCTGAAATTCGGCGCCGTGCGTTACGTCGCCGATGTCTGGCTGAACGGCCATTACCTTGGCTACCACGAGGGAGGCGACACGCCGTTTGCGCTGGACGCCACCGAAGCCCTGATCCCAGGCGGCTACAACAGCGTTCTCGTCCGGGTCGACAACCCGGAGTGGGGCACCCGCGACGACATCGTGCCGTGGGGCCTCGCCGACTGGTGGAACTACGGCGGGATCGTCGGCGACGTCTGGCTCGAGGCGCTGCCGCCGTTGAGCGTCGTCCGCGCCGACGTCACTCCGCACCTCGACGGAGCCGACGTCTCGATCGTCATCCAGCATCGCGGCGAGGGCAGCACCGCCGGCGTGGTCGACGTGCGCCTGTGGCCGGCGCAGGTCAACGACCGCAACCGGATCAGTCCGGACGCCAGGACCCTCATTCCGCTGGACGCCGAGACATTGCTCGAGCATCAGATCGACATCGGCACGGTCAGCGGCGAGTCGGTGTTTCGGATCGGAGCGCCGTTCTCGATTCGACCGGCCGACCTGTGGAGTCCGCGCTTGCCCGCCCTCTACGTCCTCCAGGTCACCGTCCTCGAGGACGGTCAGCCGGTCGACGACCTCTACACCAGCTTCGGCCTCAGGCAGGTGCGGGTCGACAGCAACGCGCCTCGCCTCCTGCTCAACGGCCAACCGGTCGTTTTCAACGGCGTGGCCATGCACGAAGAGAAGCAGCTCCCGGTCAAGGGTGGCAAGCCCGCGGGCGGACCCCTGACGTCACCCGAAGACATCGAGACGATCCTGCGGCGCGCGGTGGCAGTTCACGCCGACCTGGTGCGTGTC
>DASYTV010000224.1:0-6596 GCA_036001885.1 Actinomycetes bacterium | reverse complement strand
CCTCGACGATGCGCGCCGAAGAGAAAGTCTGGTGGGCCGGTGAGCCGAACATTCACCCTGCAGGAAGCCCGCGCCCTCCTGCCCGACGTACAGGACAAGGCGCGAGAATTCATCAGCCTGCGTGCCGACATCACCGAGGTGGCGGCGGCCATAAACGCAGGCATCCGTTCGTCGCTCGGCGGTATGCCTGAGGTCAAGGGCTGGGAGGCGCGGGTACACGAGTTGATCGAGTGGTTCGTGGATAAGGGGTTGGAGCCGAAGGGTCTTGCGCCGCTCCTCCTCGACTTTCCGTCGGAGATTGACGGCGAGCCGGCCTTGCTCTGCTGGCTGGAGGGCGAGTCAAAGCTCGGCTGGTGGCATCGCCCCGACCACGGGTTCGGCGGTCGCCGACCGATCGCCTCATGAGCTCGAGGTCACCTCTGCGTCCAGGATCTTGGGCAGCTCAGCGACGTTGATCAGCGAGCTTCGCCGGTGGCCGCTCAACGATGCAGCTCACGGGCGAAACTCAAGGAGCGGCACGGCCAGCTCGGCCTGGGTGAGGGATCCGTGCATCCCCTGCAACGTGCTCTCCAGCGGTTGCCGAACCGTTGCGACGACGGCCCAGTCCTCGCGACAGGCCACGACGACGTCACCGATCCGCGGATACGCCCAGTCTGCGACTGGACCGAACCAGCCGGCTTCGACCGCTTCCGCGCGGGGAAGCACCCAGGCGCGGTCACCGAGGAGCTCGCGCCAGGTGGTGAGGACCTCCGCTGCTGCGCCGTCGACGGCGTAGACATAGCGTGCTCGGCCCTCTCCGCCAAGCGCTGCGACGCCCTCAAGAAGCTCCGGCGTCCTGTCCGCGTCGATTCGCCGGTCGGCGGGGATCGCGAGCATGCCGTGGTCGGCCGTGATGTAGAGGGCCGTGCCCGCTGGCATCGCCCTGGCGATCGCGGCTGCAACGTGGTCCGCGATGGCGAGCTGCCCAAGCTGCTCGTCGCTGCCATATCCGTTGATGTGGCCGGCGCGGTCGATGGCGCCGAAATATGCGTAGACAAGAGCGGGCTCGGGGACTGCGAGGGCCTCGATCGTGCGAGCGGCGAGTTCCTCGGGAGTCTCCGCAGCGAGGAACTGCATACCGCGCAGTGCGGCGCGGGTCAGCCCGCCATCCCGGAATGCCGCCTGCGACACGTGCGTGGTCGACACCGCGGCGAGTGCAGCGCGCTCGAAGACCGTTTGTCGTGGCTGCCACCTCTCGGGGGCAACGGGTACGTCCCACTTCAACAGGTTGAGCAGTCGTCCGTCACCTGGTACCAACAGCTGGTAGCCGAGGAGGCCGTGTTCACCGGGAGGGAGCCCGGTCCCGAGTGAGCCGAGACTGGTCGCCGTGGTCGTCGGGAATCCAGCGGTGAGCTCCCTGGCCGGAAGGAGTGCGCCCATGAAGGGCGCGTCATCCGCATGGCTGCGGAGGAAGCTCAGGCCCATCCCGTCGACCAAGAGCAGACATGTGCGACGGGCCGGATCGAGCTCGAGTCGATTTGACTCTCCGGGAACGGCCATGGCGGCCAGGACGGATGGCAGCACCTCGGCGAGCGAGGCCCGGCCGTACTGCGGGAGCGGCCACGGTGGCTGCCACCGGGCTGCCTGAGCCGGATCTGAGCTCCGCACGCCTCGACCCTAGCGAGGTATGCCCAGGTCCAGCCGCCGCGCTCCGTCGCGCACTTTCCCGCGGTCCGTCCCGGACTAGGCGCGTTCCGTCGCGGACTCCTGCGTTGCTTCGGTGGCTAGCCGCGTCCCTTCGGTGGCTAGCTGCCTCCTGTCGCTGCGGACAGGGCGGCCGCGAACTCGAGCAGCTGGGTGACGATTTCCGGGCCGTCTGCGGCGGCGCTCACCCGCAGGGACATGTCGTCAGCGCTTAGCGTGCCGGTGTAACCGTGGTCGGCATCGCAATTGGGGTCCGAGCAAGCTGCCGGCTCGAGATCGATCCTGCTGACCCCACCCCAGCCGATCGTCAGTACCACTTCACGGGGTGGGGCTCCCCGTACATGCCGGGCCGGGTCATCGACAGTCCTGGTCAGAACCACTGAGCTGATCCGGTCGAGACGGATCGCCTCGGTCGATGTCGTCGCAAACGAGGTTGCCTCCGCCTCCTCCGGCGGGTGCTCGTCGGTGTGCGCGATGATCAACCGGGTCGGGGTCAAAGCGAGGACGGTGACGTGCCGGCGCACCTCGTCCTGATCAAAGGTCGTTTCGAGGTGGACGACGTAGGAGTCGATGCGTTCCCCGCCTGCGGCAGTTTCGATCGACTCGGCGACGAACGCCGGGTAATAGCCAGCGCGATCGATAGCGGTCCGTAGCTTCGCCGGCGACGTAGTGGTGTCGGCCATGCACCCCATCCTTGCACTCGGAGCCGAGCAGCGTCAGGGCCGCTCCGTCAGGCCCACACTTCTGCGGTCGTCTGCTCCTCTGCCTCTGCCAGGTCGATCCGACCTGTGGCGGCCGGCCGCCGGCCGTCCTGCTCGGGTGTGAGATGCGCACGCAGGCGCGCAGCCATCACCGCGGCGGTGAGGCTGCCACCGACGATCGCGGCAACCCAGAGGGCGGCCAGACCATTGCCGATCAGGAAGCCGGCAAGAATCGGGCCAACGATCAACGAGATGCTCCACATCATGGATACGGTCGCGTTGTAGCGGCCACGAAGCTCGGCCGGAGCAAGATCGTTCACGATCGCCGGGGTGATCGGCGCCCACATGGTCTCGCCGATCGCGAAGATCGCCGGTGCGACGATCAGGAGCGCGGTGGCAAGGCCGGTGCCGGGGACGAGCCCCGCCGCCCCGACGAAGAGCCAGGATGCGGCCCAGATGACCAGCACGATCGTGAGCGCGCCGGTCCGGGAACGGCCCTCGAGCCGCTTGAGCACCAGCATCTGGCTCGCCACGATCATGCCTGTGTTGGCGGCAAATGCTATGCCGAGCAACCTCGGCTGCAGGTCGGCCTGCTGTGTTGCAAAAGCCGTGTAGCCGGCCTCGAACTGCGCATAACCGGAGCTGATGGCGAGCAGTGCCATGAAGACAACCCGGCGCAGCACCCGATCTTGCAGTACCAGCCGCCAGCCCGCCTCGCCCCCGTCCGGCTTTGTCGACTGCTCTGGCGTCCCGGCGTCGAGATCCGATTCTCTCCGACTGGCCGCCTCCCCTCGCCACACCGGCCCGCCGACGCCTCGCATGGTCAGCAAGATGCCGGCGTAACCGAAGAAGGTAAGTGCGTCGAGGGTGTACAAGATCTGGAAGCTTCCCACCCGATCCACATCGATGATCGCGGAAGAGATCAATCCCCCCACGCCGATGCCGAGGTTGAGCAATGCGAACTGGATGCCGAACGCACGCTGGCGTTGCTCGGCAGGCACCATCGAGGCGAGCATCGCCGAGGTGGGTGACCACAGGCCGGCACCGCCGACCGCCATGACGGTGGTCGCAGCGAAGACTTGCCAGGGTGCCTCGACAAAGGCCAGCAGTAGTGTGCCGATGCCCATGATGGTCACGCCGATCATCAGCACCCGCCGCGGGCCGATCTTGTCGACGAGCGATCCCGCCGGAGCGGCCAGCGCGAGCTGGAAGGCGGCCATCCACGCGAGCGTAACCCCGACCGTAGCGGTGGCGATGCCACGCGCGTTATGGAGGTAGACCATCAGGAAGGGCAGAACCAGCCCGTTGCCGAGCGCGGAGAAGGCGACTCCAAGCAGGAACCGGCGGGCGGACGGCGGCAGCTTGAAGTCACCTCCGGGCGCGGTCGTGGCGGTCATGATTCGACCATCTCAGACGACCCCGACAGATCACGAACGACTTTCTGCCTAGAGCCGGTCCGCCGATTTCCCTAGGACCCGTCGTATCGTCGCTCGTCGACCGGCGCCGTCCGAGCACAAGATGATCAGTCCGCGGTGGAGAGGATAGCTCGCACTTCGTCGTCTGTTGTTTGGGAGAAGTCCCCATAGAACTGCCCGACGCCGCCGAACAGCCGCGGCGTGAGCGGGCAGAGCACTTCGACACCCTCCGCGCTAAAGCGCGCCACGGTATCCGGCGGGGCCACCGGCACCGCGACAACAAGCCGAGCCGGCGATTGTGCGCGCACCGCCTCCACTGCCGCTCGCATTGTCGCCCCCGTCGCCAGCCCGTCGTCCACGAGCACTACGGTGCGACCGGTGAGTTTGGGGGGCTCATGGCCACCGCGGTAGGACCGCTCCCTCCTGGCGAGCTCCGACTCTTCCCGCTCGGTGACTGCGTCGACGATCTCCAGCGGAATGCGCAGGTCTGCGACGACGTCCTCGTTGAGGACTCGAACGCCGCCGGTGGCGATCGCACCCATCGCCAGCTCTTCGTGGCCGGGGACACCGAGCTTGCGCACAACGAACGCATCGGCCTGAACGCCGAGCCGGGCAGCAACCTCGGCCGCCACCACCACCCCACCGCGGGGCAGGCCGAGCACCACCAGGTCGGCGGCATCATTACCGTCGATCCCGACGTCCGCAAGGTGCGCGGCGAGGACCCGGCCGGCATGGGCGCGGTCGGCATAGCCGTCCACGAGTCAACCGTACGGCGACTACGGCTGCCAGGACGAGCGTTCCGCCGCAGCCCTCTACCTCCGGGTAGCGTCAGGAACGTGACGGACCTGACACGGGTCGATCCTGAGGTCGCCGCTGCGCTTGAGGCCGGCCAGCCGGTCGTCGCGCTGGAAAGCACGATCATCAGCCACGGCCTGCCCCGGCCGGACAACCTGCGGATTGCACGCGAGATCGAAGCGGTCGTACGTAAACATGGCGCGACTCCGGCCACCATCGCTCTGCTCGATGGTGAGGTCCGGATCGGGCTCGATGAGGCGGGGCTTCTCGGCATCTCCGGTGAACCCACCAATCTGCAGATGGATGGCACGGCTAGGGCCGACGTCGCCAAGGTCAGCGTCCGGGATCTTGGACCGGCCCTGGCGATGCATCGCGCGGGCGCGACCACGGTGGCGGCCACCGCATACCTCGCACACCGGGCAGGCGTCCACGTCTTCGCCACCGGCGGTCTCGGCGGTGTCCATCGGGAAGCCGCGCTGTCCTGGGACGAGTCGGCCGACCTCTACACGCTGGCAGAAACCCCGATCACCGTGGTCTGCGCCGGCGTTAAATCGATCCTCGATGTCCCCGCGACCCTCGAGCGCATGGAGTCGCTGTCGATCGGTGTCGTGGGCTTCCGCACCGACCGGTTCCCCGGGTTCTATCTGACCGATTCCGGCGAGCCGGTCCAGTGGCGGGCGGACAGCCCGGAGGAGCTTGCCGCCATTGCGGCGGCATGGCGCGTGCTGGCGGTGCGCCAGGCTCTGGTCGTGGTGAATCCGCTGCGCACGGAGGAGCAGCTCGACCCGGCCCTCCATGATCGAGTGCTCTCCGCGGGTCTCGCAGCAGCACATTCGGCTGGCATCGCCGGCAAGGACGTGACGCCGTACCTGCTGTCCTATTTCCATGAGCAGACCGACGGCGCGAGCCTCGAGGCAAACATCCGACTGGTGTTGAACAACGCCGCGCTTGCCGCTGACATCGCGGTAGCGTCCTCGCGATTGCCAGCATGAGCCGCCGACGGCTTGGCCCGGCCAGCCTGCACGGGCCGACGGACCGTCCGCGCATCCTCACCATGGGCGACCTGATGGTGGATGTGACGGTCGCGTTGAGCGCCGAGATCGCACGGGCGACCGACACCTCGGCTCGGATCCATACGGGCTGGGGCGGATCGGCGGCCAACGTCGCCGCCTGGCTCGCAGCGATCGATGTCTCCGCCGCGTTTCTCGGCCGGGTCGGGGCCGATTCGTTCGGGCAGGCGGCCACGGACGCATTGCGGGCTGCTGGAGTGGCGGTGTACGCCGACACCGACGCGGACCGGCCGACCGGAACGTGCGTGGTGCTCGTACACCCAGGCGCCGAGCGTTCGATGCTGCCCGATGCGGGGGCGAATGCAGGCCTGCGCCCCGAACATCTTGGCGTTGAGCCGTTCGCCTGGGCGTCGCATCTGCACCTGTCCGCGTACACGCTATTCAACGAGGGCTCTCGGGCGGCCGGACTCGCGGCACAGTACCGCGCTCAGAAGGTGGGCATGACCCTCTCCGTCGACGCTGCCTCGGCTGCTCCCCTCATAGCGGCCGGTGTGGATAATTTCCTCTCCTGGACCATCGGAGTCGACCTGCTCTTCGCCAACCTCGACGAGGCCGTGGCCATTACCGGCGCATCCGATCCGCACGCGGCCACCGAGGGGCTCACCGGCCACTACTCCGAGGTCGTCGTCAAGCTCGGCGCCGCCGGGGCCATGTGGGCGGGCGATGGCGCCGGCTCGGTCTGGGTCGGAGGGTCCGCGGCTGAGGTCGTGGACACGACCGGCGCCGGCGACGCCTTCGCCGCGGGCTTCCTCTCCGCGCGCCTTCGCGATGATGATCCGAAGGTCGCACTCGAGGCCGGAACCGCACTTGCTGCCAGAGCGATCTCCCGGCTCGGCGCCCGTCCGATCCGTTGAGACAACCTGTTCCACAGGGCCGCCGCGTCGTGCCAGGATCCGGTCGGCAGTCCGGGCTAATGTGGGCGCGACCAGTAC
>DASYTV010000223.1:0-9680 GCA_036001885.1 Actinomycetes bacterium | reverse complement strand
TCGGCGCTCGCGACGTCACTCGTCGGCGTCTCCAGCCGCCCGGCTGCGAGCACCCGGCCTCCCGCGTCCAGGACGCCGCAGGCGAGCTTTGTCCCGCCGACATCCAGCACGAGCGCAGCCGTCTCCGCCATCGCCACCTCTCCGGTCCTGGTCCTGGCATATCGTGCCAGCCACGTGGCCCTAGGCATGCCTACTGAACTAGTGGTCGCGCCCGTAAGTACGACGCGGCGTCTGACAGGCCCGGCTGGCGCCTCGCCACATTGTCGTCGTCGCCGTTAGCGCCGCTAACGGCCTCCTCCTCCTCCTCCTCCTCCGCCGCGGCCTTGCGATGCATCCGGCCGGATTCCGCCACACACCGCGGGACTTGCGGACGCGACCACTAGGCGTGCTCTGAAGGGCGGCCTGCCTCGTACCCGCGAGAACTGAAGGCACCTTCACCCAGACCTACGGCGTGAAGGTGCCCTTCATGCGGGGCCGTGAAGCTCGTCGTCGCGGTGACCGAACGCGAGGATGGAGGCGGTGAAGCCGTGGAGGTGATTGCGCCCGCCGACCGGACCGATCTCACCGGCTGCGAAGAAACCGGCCACTCCGCGGGTACCGAGGGCGGTGCGCACAGCCAGGACGTCATGATCGGCTGACGGGAACGTGGCGGCGCCGCGACCGTTGCACGAGAAGAGCAGCGCACCGTCCACCGAGGTGAGGGCGCCGGGTCCACGCACTCCGGCGAGAGTGTCGGCCAGATCGACCTGCGCGGATCGGGCATCTCTGAGCTGGAAGCGCACCGTGCGGCCGACGTCCATAACGTCGCCCACGAGGATCGCGCCGGACTCGCGGTCCGCCCCGATCAGCCCGCGAACGAGGAAGTCGCCCTGCTCATGCCGCTCGGCATACTCATCCATTGCCATACCGATCTGAAGGCCGGTCGTTGCGAGCTCCCGCTCGTCCGGCGACAGCGCGGACAGGACCTCCTCAAGTTTGGAGACCGCCGGCGTGCCTGCCAGCTCGTACAAGATGTTGCCCTCTGCCCTCGTAACCGCCATGGCAGGTCCGATCGGCCGGCAACCTTGACTGACGACTGTCCGCCAGCCCATGCCACCGCCGATGATGGCGCCCACCGCACCGCTCTCCCGCACGGAATCGTCGACGGCCAACCAGGACGACCCTTCACCAGGCCGTGAGGCCAGCCCTCCCACGAAGGGAAACCCGGGGAGAACGTCATTGGTCATCTCGACAAAGGCGCCGGCCGGGAACGTGTAGGGGTCCGCAATCAGCACGCCGACGTGGTCGTCGACGGTGATCTCCGGCAGACCGATCACCCGCGCTCCCTCAGCTGTCCTCAGCATGTCGAGCTGGAAGGTGCGAACGCCGACACCGGGCAATCTGGCCGCCCACACGCTGACCGCGGGCAAGCGTTCGACCCCCTGCCCGCCGCCGAGCACGCCCTCGGCCGTGCATGCGAGCAGCGCCCTTGGCGCCGACAGGTCTCGAACCCGATCGATCGCGGCCGCGAACCCGTCGCGATCGTCCGTGCAGGCGAACAGGCAGACCAGATCAGCCCGTCGGTCGCCGAGCGGATCGAGTGCCTGGCGGGCTGCGACCTCGGCCGCACGAACCGGGTCCTCGTGAACAGCAAGGCCGTCCCCGATGGTCGCCATGCCGCAATCCTGCCCCACGATCGGCCTCGAGAACGTGTTGCGGCAGGAGTCAGCGGCAAGGCCGGGCGGTCGCCGGCGTAACGGCACGGCTGTTCGTGTTGCGCCGCCCGGTACGAGGGATAGTCCGCGAGGTCGGGACCGCGGCGGGAGTCATGCTGGTCAGCCTGGTCACGGCATCCGCATGCCGGAGACGATGACAGAAGGAGAGAGCGCGCGAGGAGCCCGTGCGGGGTAGGGCCGCAACCCCCGCGCGGGCTCCTTGGCGGCCGGGCCGGCCGTGGGGCCGGCGTGGTGGGAGGAGTGCCGGCCCCGCGGCTTCGACCGCGGTCCTCGCTGCCCGCCCGGTCGGGGGGCAACGAGCTTGCCCGGGTGGTCCGCAGCGCCTGGACGCCACGAGCCGAGGCGCCGCGGATCCCGCCCGGTGCTAATTGCTACTGGACTGGCTGCCGAGAGTGACCTCGGCGGTATCGGTGGCGCCATCGCGGACGTAGCTGACGGTCAGCTTCGTGCCGGCCGCCTCGCCACGGACCGCGGCGACCAGGGCGTCGGCGCCATCGATCGAGGTGTCCCCGACCTTGGTGATGACGTCACCTTGCTTGAGGCCTGCGGCTGCGGCCGGGCTTCCGCTCTGGACAGTCGCGATCTGTGCTCCTGGTGTGGAACCGGTCGCGTCCTGAACCGTCACCCCGAGGAAGGCGCTGGACGGCTGCTGTCCCTTGGCGAGTTGGGTGGCGACGCCCCTGGCCTTGTCGATCGGGATCGCGAAGCCGACGCCGATCGATCCGGACTGCTGGCTGCCGCCCTGGCTGAGGCTGGCGATCGCGCTGTTGATGCCGATCACCTCACCGCCCATGTTCACGAGTGGGCCGCCAGAGTTGCCGGGATTGATCGCCGCGTCGGTCTGGATCGCGTTGAAGACGGTGCTATCCCCCTGGCCACCGGGCGTGTCGGAGGAGCCGGTGCGAACCGGCCGGTTCAGGGCGCTGACGATGCCCGACGTCACAGTTCCCTGCAGGCCAAGCGGTGATCCGATGGCCACCACCTGCTGGCCGACCTGAAGGTCAGCCGATGACCCTAGCTTCGCTGGCTTCAGGTCGCTGACACCCGATGCCTTGATTACCGCGAGGTCCGAGCTCGGGTCCCGGCCGAGGATCTCCGCGCTGGCGGTCTTGCCGTCGTTGAACGTCACCCGGAGCTGGCCACCGTTGGCGGCCAACGCGACCACGTGGTTGTTGGTCAGGATCTGACCATCGGAGCTGATGATGACGCCAGAGCCCTCACCGGCACCGGCCTGGCCGCTCGCCTCGATGGAGACCACGCTAGGCAGGACTGCTGCCGCGACTTGGCTCACCGAGCCGTCAGCGGCGGAGTTGGAGTCACTGCCGGATACTGCTGTGCCGTTGAGCGAGCTCACGGTCGACGAGGAATTATCGTTGTTGAGGGCGTTCGTGATCAAACCACCCGCGCCGCCACCGATAAGACCCGCGGCGAGTATCGCCGCGACCACGGCGGCGGATACCTTGCGGGGCCGACGCTCCGGGGCTCCCCCGGCGGTCGGCCCGTCGCCGGGAGGCGGCGGCTCAAATGCGAAACCGAGCGTCGGGAGCTCTTCGGTCTGCGTACCGGCCTGCGCGGCGGGCAGGCCGGGTGTCGCAGGCTGCGACGTCGGTGTCGTGGTGGGCAGCTCGCCGGCGCCGGTGTCGCCTGTCACGGCTGGAGCCGGTGCCGCGCCGATAGCAGCTGCGGGAGTCCAGCCGGAGGCACCGGATGGCGCACCTTCGGTCTGGGATCGATCGAGGACCTGAGTGTCGTTGTCGGGGTGAGCAGTGCGGGGATCGTCCATGCCTTTACAGTCGCCCGGCATCCTGAGATGACCCTGAGAACGGCCCAAGAAGACGACGAGAAGGCTCAAGTGCTGGTGGCAGCGGGGAGACGAAAAGTGATCTGGGTTCCGCCGGTGTCGGCTCGGGCGGCTTCGACCGCGCCACCGTGCCGGTCGGCGACTTGCTTGACGATCGCCAGCCCGAGACCGGAGCCGGGGAACCGGCGGGCATCGGTGGCGCGGTAGAAGCGCTCGAACACGTGTGGCAGGTCGGCCGGCGGTATGCCCGGACCCTCGTCGATGACCTGCAGCTCGCCGCCGTCGAGCCGAACCTGCACGGTAGCGTCGGCCGGGCTCCATTTCGCCGCGTTGTCCAGGATGTTTGCGACCGCTCGTTCGAGTGCGGTCGCATCTCCCCTCACCACCCAGGGCGCGAGCTTCACATCGAAGGTGAGCCCGGGTGCGCGTCGTTTGACCCGATCGATCGCCCGCTCGCAGATCTCGGCGAAATCCAGCTCCTCGACCTGCGCCGTCGCCGGGTCGTCCCTGGCAAGCTCGACGAGGTCTTGAACCAGGACAGTGAGTTCCTCACTTTGGGCGCTGACGTCGGAAAGAAGCTCCTCGCGGTCCTGCTCGGACAGCCCGCCTCGGGATGCGCTCTGTACGAGGAGGTCGAGATTGGTTCGCAGGCTCGTGAGGGGGGTCCGCAACTCGTGCCCTGCGTCGGCTACCAGCTGCTGCTGCCGCTCTCGCGAACGCGCGAGGGCTGCGAGCATCGCATTAAAGCTCGTCGCCAACCTAGCCAACTCGTCGTGTCCGCGGACTTCGATCGGCTCGAGCCGCTCGGTCGCAGCGACATGCTCCGCAGCGGCCGTGAGCCGCTCCACCGGCCGCAATCCCGCCCTGGCAATGATGAGTCCAGCCCACGCGGCCACTCCGACGCCGGCCGCACCGACGAGGAACAGCACCAGTCCAAGCCGGTCGAGTAGATCTTCTGTCGCCTTGGTCGGCTGGGCAACGACGAGCGCAATGCCCTGCCCGGCCGGCACCGAGACGACCCGGTACTCCACCCCACCTGTCGACGCGGTTCGCAGGGAGCTGTCGGCCTGCCCGCGCGCGACCGCTAGCTCGGCGTTTCCCATAGGAGGCGCGAACTCGTTGGGGGGTGCGGCCACGCCGGCGGCGTTGATCATCCCGATGCGGACGTCAGCCGCACCGAGAACGCCCGGTGGGATCCGAGTGAGCTGGCTCGAGGTCCACGGGCCGGCCGCAGCCGCGGACTTCGCACGGACGAGGAGATTCTCGTCAACGCTGGCATGCAGCCTGTTCCGCACGGTTACGTAGGCGGCTATCGAGCTCACTGCGACGGCCATAGCGACCGCGAGCGCGACGAGCAGTGCGATTCGGGAGCGAAGGCTTAGCCGGGCGATGGGGGCGCGTATCGCCGCAGAAGGCGAGCGACGTGACCGCCCGATCGGGGCAGCAGACTCTCCGCCTGCCGCCACTGCCCCCCCGTTGCGAAGCTCGTCCTCTGCGTCGCCTCCAGCAGGTTGGTCCCCATTCGGCGCCTTGCCGAACGGAAACCGGAAGGCGCCGGGAAGCCGAAGCCAGCCGCTCTCACCGGCCTCGCCCGGCTCGGGCGGGGTGGTGGTCATAGAGGTGTCTCCCGCAGGGTGTAGCCGACACCGCGCACGGTGTGGATCAGCCGCCGCTCGCCGTCATGCTCCGTCTTGCGTCGCAGGTAGCCGATATAGACCTCGAGCGAGTTCGCCGTCGTCGGGAAGTCGTATCCCCAAACGTCGGTGAGGATCTGCTCGCGAGTGAGCACCTGGCGGGGATGAAGCATGAGGAGTTCCAGCAGGTTGAACTCGGTGCGGGTCAGGCTGATCGCGCGGTCGCCACGGCGCACCTCACGGGTGGCTGGATCAAGGGTGAGATCCCCGAACGCGAGCCGCGACTCGCCAGGGTCGCGGTGCGTTCGCCGGAGCAAGGCGCGCAGCCGGGCAAGCAGCTCCTCGAGGGCGAACGGTTTCGGCAGGTAGTCGTCGGCGCCCACATCCAGACCCGCCACCCGGTCGGACACCGCGTCGCGAGCGGTGAGCATAAGGACAGGCAGGTCCTCGCCGGCAGAACGCAGGCGTCGGCACGTCTCCACCCCGTCCAGCCGCGGCATCATCAAGTCCAGGACGACTGCGTCTGGCCGGCTCGCCCTGATCGCATCGAGGGCTTCGAAGCCGTCTCCGGCCAGTTCGACTTCGTATCCGTTGAAGGCGAGTGAACGGCGCAGCGACTCACGCACCGCTTGATCGTCGTCCACGACAAGAACTCGCACGTCACCAAGTGTGGCCGCTGATCCTGAGCAGATGCTGAGAGGGCGCTGAAACCGACCGGATATCGCTTCGGTGGCGCACAAGGAGGCACGTAGGAAGACAGCGTCTGTGGGCACGGCTGGGGCGTAACCCGGGGTCCACTCTGGCTCCACCACGTCGAGCGCGACTCGAGAGCTTATGAGGGTGCCGTGCCTCGATCCGGCGAGCTAAGAGGGGCACCTTCACGCCGACCTATCGGGTGAAGGTGCCCTCATGCGAACGGCGGGCGGGGTCGGCAGGTGTAGGAGGAGCCGAGCAGCGACCTTCGGATGGGTGAAACTGAGCAGGCCGGCAGCGGCGAGGACGTAGTCACGATCGATGACCACCGTTGCCGCCTCGGGCGTACGCCATCCGCCCTCAGGATCGGTGATCGCCCGCCTCATGATCGACTCAGCGGCCGCCGGCGTGGCGTACCGGAGCACGCCACCTGAGCCGACGGCCAGCTTGACCTGTCGGAGGTCTTTGCCGCCGCGGCGCACGCCGTCTCGGGCGTCAGCTCGCAGTGGCACCACGTGCGGGCGGGCATGCCGGCGAAGGGCGACCGTCGCGGCGAGAGCGGCGAGCCTGGCGTCGATGTCACCATCGGCAGCAGTGGCCGGAATGTAGGACGGGTTGCTCGCCCGAACGGCAGCCGCTCTCCGCAGATCTTCAGCGTCTGCTGGGTGCGGCAGCAAGTGCTCCCTGGTTGCTGCCTCGACAACCCCGGGTGCGCTCCAGCGGACGCCCAGATCGCCCTCCACGGTCCGGCCGCGCCATGTCTCCTCCACCACCTCGCGATGCAGCTGTGATTCCTCCGCGTCCGGGGTCACCACCGAGTACACGTCGGTCGTCGCGCCGCCCACGTCCACCACGACAACGTCGCCGACACCCGGCACCTCTCCTGAGAAGCCATCGGCCAGCAGCTCCACGCCGGCCAGAACGGCGTCGGGTGTGGCGGCCTTCACCAGGTGCGGGAAGTCGGTGCTGCTGGACAGGCCCTTGCCGCCGATCACGTGGGTGATGAATACCTCACGGATGGCCGACCGCGCAGGGCCGGAATCAAGGACGCCGATGCGAGGCAGCACATTCGCCGTGGGGATAGCGGACTTTCCGCTCGAGGTAAGGGCCAGGCACACGTCCTCGCGTACGTCGATGTTGCCTGCGACGACGATCGGGCAGTGCAGCTCAGCGGCCGCCAGCGCGGCCGCGTTGGCGAGGAGCACGTCGGCATTGCCGCCGTCTGTCCCTCCGGCGAGCAAGACCACATCCGGCCGAATTGCCACCAGCTCGGCAGTCTCGGCGGCCCCGAGCTGACCGGCAGCCACGTGGACAACCCGCGCACCGGCCGACAGGCCAACCCGATAGCCCGCCTCGGCGGTGACCGCACGCTCGTAGCCCACGACGGCCAGCCGCAGCCCGCCACCGGCGCTCGAACAGGCGAGGACCTCGGCCCCGGCCGCAGCCGGCAGGCGGCCGGACAGATCAGCGAGCGCGGCCGCGAAGCCGTCCATGACGTCTGTGCCGATGGTGGTCGGGTGCGCAGCCGTACCGAGCAGCTCCCCCGACTCGAGCGATACCGCCGTGAGCTTCGTGAACGTCGAACCGAAATCCGCGCAGACCACCGGGCGTGGAGCGCTCATTGACACCGCATTACTGCAAGGCCTGCTCGAGGTCCGAGATGAGGTCCTCGACCGACTCGATGCCGACAGAGAGCCGTACAAGATCCCCCGGCACCTCAAGCGGCGAACCCACCGCTGAGGCGTGTGTCATCCGGCCAGGATGCTCTATCAGGGACTCCACGGCGCCGAGCGACTCGGCAAGGGTGAACAGCTTCGCGCGGTTGCAGACCTCGACGGCCGCGGCCTCACCGTCCCTATGCCGGAAGGAGACCATCCCGCCGAAGGCCCGCATTTGCTTGACCGCGACCTCGTACCCAGGGTGGGCCGGCAACCCGGGGTAGAGCACCTCCGCAACCTTCGGATGCGCGAGGAGCATCTGCGCGAGCAGTTCGGCATTGCGGCAGTGGCGATCCATCCGGACGCCTAGCGTGCGCGTGCCGCGCAAGGTCAGCCACGCGTCGAAGGCGCCCGCCACACCGCCGAGCGCGTTCTGGTGGAAGGCAAGCAGGTCACCGAGCTGGTCGTCGCCGGTGAGCAGCGCACCGCCGATGACATCGGAGTGCCCGCCGATGTACTTCGTCGTCGAATGCACGACGACGTCCGCGCCGAGCGCGAGCGGCTGCTGCAGGTAGGGCGTGGCGAAGGTGTTGTCGACCACGAGAAGCGCGTCCGCCTCGTGGGCAGCCTGCGCAAGCGCCGCGATGTCGGCGATGCCAAGGAGCGGGTTCGTTGGCGTCTCGACCCAGATCACCGTGGTCTCGCCTGGACGGACCGCGGCCCGGACCGCCTCGATGTCGCTGATCTTCACGTGGGTGTATGCCAGCCCCCACCGCTCGTACACCTTGCTGAACAGGCGATAGGTCCCGCCGTACGCGTCATCGGGGATCACGACGTGATCGCCTGGCTTGGTGACGGCTCGCAGCAAGCTGTCCTCGGCCGCCATCCCTGAGGCGAAAGCCAGACCACGGCGACCTTGCTCTAGCGCGGCAAGGCACTGCTCAAGCGCGGTTCTGGTCGGGTTGCTGGTGCGGCTGTACTCGTAGCCGCCGCGCAGGCCGCCGACGCCGTCTTGCTTGTAGGTGGACGTCGCGTATATAGGCGGTACCACAGATCCGGTCGCCCGATCTGCTTCTTGGCCCGCATGGATGGCCAGGGTGTCGAACCCTGGACGGACGGCGATCTTGTCGTGAGCCGGCGGATCGGGCTGATCGGACATGGTGACGAGGCTAGCGACCTCGCCTCATCTGATGCGCCAAGGGTGGGGCGTGTTCCCTGGGTCGTTGCGCGTGGCGGCGATCCTCCGGGTGGAAGAATCCGAACCGAACACTGGTGGCTTGGCCGGGAGGTGTCCTGCATGTTCGCTGGCCGGAAAACCCGGATGCCCAGCCCTGCGGAGACATTGCCCGGCCGGGCCGTCCGTCCCTACGCGGTGCCGATCCGGCACGCGATTCTCGGCACACCATTGGAGGGTCCCTACCCACCGGGGCTCGAAATCGCGTACTTCGGCCTTGGCTGTTTCTGGGGAGCCGAGCGGCTCTTTTGGCAGAAGCCCGGTGTGTGGTCGACCGCAGTCGGCTACGCGGGCGGCACCACCGCCAACCCGACCTATGACGAGGTCTGCAGCGGGCTGACCGGCCATGCCGAGGTCGTCCAGGTCGTGTACGACCCCTCACGGGTGACCTATGCCGAGCTCTTGAAGGCCTTCTGGGAGGGGCACGATCCGACGCAGGGCTACCGGCAGGGCAACGACGTCGGCACGCAGTACCGGTCCGTGGTCCTCTGTACGTCGCCGGAGCAGCGGGAGACGGCCGAAGCCTCTCGGTCGGCTTATCTCACGGCGCTCGACGATGCGGGATTCGGCGCCATCACCACGGAGATCGAGCCCGCCGGTGACTTCTACTTCGCCGAGGAATACCACCAGCAGTATCTCCACAAGGTCCCCAACGGCTACTGCGAGCTGGGCGGCACGGGTGTCCGCTTGAGTGACCCGTTATCCCGATGACCCGGGCGGGCCGCCCACGTCCGCAAGCTCGCCCCCGGCCACTCGCCCGTTCTCTACGCCGGCGCCGCGTACATGGAGAACGACACCGCCAAGGAGCTCAAAGGCCGGTACGGGTCCTGGTGGTACCCGCGGTACCCGAAGGCCTACGTCGACACGACTAGCTGGCCGTCCCACCTCACCGCGGCTCTGCCCTCGCCGAACGCGTGGGGTGTGCCGCCGGATTTCTGGCAGTTC
>DASYTV010000222.1:0-27026 GCA_036001885.1 Actinomycetes bacterium | reverse complement strand
CAACCGGACCAAAGCATCCGTCTGCTGGACAGTCAGCTGAGTTAGCAGCTGGGCGTCTCGGATACCCGCGGAGGACGTCGGGTCCTCCCCCTGTAGCCGTTCCGTAGCGGCATTGATCTGGGTCCGCACATCCTTCAACTGTTTCGTGAGATCTTTCTCGCGAGAGCGCACATCGGCAGGTAGCGCATCAAGGCTGTGGGTGTCCTTCTGCAGCGTCGTGAGGTATGCCTCAGCGACGGCTTGGGACAGCGCCTGTGCCTGCTCTGCGCTACGAGAGAAGGCCCGGATCTCGATCAGCTTGGACGTCTTCGCGTCCACCTTGATCCGCTGTTTCACCTCGCCAGCCGAAAGGGCAGGTTTGACTGATTTCCCGGCCCGCACTAACACCGGGATGCTGCGGACGATGTGGACCTGTGTGGCAGTCTCATCCTCGCCTGGCGTTGTCTCATCCTGGCTTGTCCCAGGGAACAGCAGGAGGGTCGAACTCGCCAACGGAGCGGGAACCAGGGTCACATAGAGAACCCCCAGGGCCGCGCCCACCACGCCCATGGTTACCAGGGGGCGCCAGCGCCGACGAAGGAAGGCCGTGCTCGATCGCACGTCCATCACTTGCTCAGCCATGTACCCGTACCCCCCGGCTGGCCTTTGGACGATCAGGCCGACAAATGGACATTCGATCCATAGGCGGCAGCCGCCACTCGTGACGTCATTCGATTAAGGGAGCGGTCCCCGCACGCTCGCTCTCAGACAAACCATAGTCCTGCTCACGTTCGGTCACCATGCGCGGACTGTCCGCCCCCTGCGCTCTGCGTTGATCTTCTGTGACATGTCATTTCTGCGGACTTCACCCTGAGGAGACGTTGCGGAACCCGTGACTGTTCCGCCTGCTACGCTCAAAGTCCTCCTACCCCTAGGCGCGGCTGGGAGGCATGGGGGAAGTTCATCGGCGACGTGGGGGCACGCGCGTGGTAGTGGAGGCAGCCGCGCCCGCAGAACATCTCGGTGGACAGGTTCGCCGGGGTTTGGCCTGGGGGTTCGCCAACAGCGTCACGATGCGGCTGGCGACCCTGACGCTGGGCATCATCCTCGCCCGCTTGCTCACACCTGAGGCGTTCGGGGCCTTCGCGGTGGCCCTGACGGTGCAAACGATCCTGATCAACTTTGCGGATCTGGGAATGAGCGCCGACCTCATTCGAAACCGTGAATGGCAGCGCCGCGCTCCCACGGTTTCCTCGATCAGTCTGCTGGCGGGCGGTTTCCTTAGTGCGGCGATGATCGCTGGAGCTCCGGCGCTAGCCTCCTCTTTGGGTAGCGACAAGGCAGCGCCTGTGATCGCTGTCATGTCGCTGTCCCTGGTGATCGCGGCCGCCGGCGTCGCGCCCTACGCGAGCCTCCAACGTGACTTCCAGCAGTCCAGGTATTTCCTGATCGTCGCAAGCAGTTTCTTCACCGGCAGTGGCCTGACGGTGCTCCTCATCGTTGGTTTCGGTTGGGGTGCCATGGCACTGGCCGTGGGCAAGCTGGTCGAGCAGGTGTGCAGCGTCAGTCTGCAGTTTGCGCTCACGCGGACGAAACCAAGGCTCGGGTTCGACCGGTCGGTAGCGCGTAGCGCGCTGGCCTTCGGGCTGCCCGTCTGCGGCGCGAACGCGCTGTCGTGGTTAGTCCTCAATGTCGATTACATCGTCATCGGACGCACAGCCGGTGCGGTTACCCTCGGGTTCTACGTCTTGGCCTTCAGCGTGTCGACCTGGCCCGTGACCGCGCTGGTGCAAGCGGTTCGCAACGTCGCCTTGCCCGGATTCTCCCGCCTTGACCGCACGAAGAGCGCCGAGAGCTTCGTATCGTCGTTTGCCCTCGTACTCGCCGCCGGCCTCCTCGTGGGTGTGCTGCTCGGACCGCTGGCACGACCCGTGGTCACCTTTGTGTACGGGCCTACCTGGCTCGCGTCCGCGGGCGCTCTGGGGGTGCTGGCAGTTTTCGGAGCCATGAGGGTGGTCTTCGACCTCATGGCGACGTTCCTCATTGCTCGTGGCGCGTCGAGACCGGTATTGGTGGTCCAGATTGCCTGGGTGGTGGCCTTGGTGCCGGCCATGGTCGTGGGGGTCCATACTTGGGGACTCGTCGGGGCCGGCGTCGCCCACCTCGTCGTTGCGTTGACCGTGGTGTTGCCGGCTTACACGCTGACCCTCAACCGGCAAGGCGTATCCTTCCTGGCCCTTGTCCGCGCGGCGGCGCCACCAGTTGGCGCCGCGATGGTTGCTGCGACAGCTGTGTGGGCGACCGCCAAGGCGACCGACGCACCGTGGCAAGCGCTGGTCCTAGGAAGCGCGGTCGGCATCCTGGTTTACCTTGCATTGCTGCAGCGGTGGCTCCGGTCTCGGTTGTCTGGCAGCTGGCCGACCAACCGGCAGCCCCCCACGCGGCAGCACCGAAGGACATCTCGATCTTCCGCCGACTGGCGTAGCAGGAGGCCGGAGCGAGCGGCCCGCGGAGGTCCTCCTTGGCGATCCAGCCCCCGGGGATCTCATCGGCAGGTTAGAGATCGACACAGCCGTTCCCGACTCGGCTGACTGTTGACACCTGGTCCGTGGCATGGCCGCCCGGTCCAGCCGGTCGCGGGTGGCCTATTCCCGCCAGGTTGTTGACCTGGCACTGGCCCTCTCGGCCAGAGTGCTCGGTGGGGAGTAACGGTGCGGCGGGATCTGTCGATAAGCAGATCAGGCGGAATTAATCCTCCGATCGGATGAGTGATCTCGCCGTCTAACTTCGCTACCGTGCTGTAGGTCCGGCCGACCTGGGGTGGGAACGGCCGGCAGGGGGCTTGACTGACCTGGGGGGTCAATGACTGCGGTTGGTCATCGTTCGGCTGGCGCGCGAACGCGACGTGGAACGAGTCGGGTGCGGATCGCTGCTCGCGGCCGCAACGTCATCACCGATCCGACGCCGTCGCGCGTCCGCGTACCGCGCTGGCTCGTGGTGGCGGTCATCGTCGGCGACACAGTCGCTGTGATTGTCGCGCTCGCGGCCAGCCAGCTCATCTTTCCCACCCACGCGCTGCCGGATCTCGTGCCGGGACCGTCGGGGGCGGCGCTGGCGTGGCCGGTGCTGCTTGCTGCCCGTGGTTGCTACACCAGGGCCGGCTTGATTGCTCGCGACAGCCAGCAGCAAATCGGGCGCGCGGTGATCACCTTAGTGGCCTTGTTCGCGGTCGTCTCCGCGGTCGTGGGGCAGAGCGTTGCGATGACCACCGTGGTGGTGGTCGGCCCGCTGTTGTTCGCGATCTCCATCGCCACCCGGCGGGGCGTCGCGCTGCGCCTGCGGCGGCTGCGGCGGGACGGCGTTGCGGTGCAGCGGGTCGTTGCCGTTGGTGCCGGGCAAGCGATCAACGAGCTGGTCGACCAGCTCGCTCGAGTCACCGACCACCCGATGGTCGTGGTCGGGGCGTGCACCGAGGGTGGCGCGCTCGCGGAGGACATTCCGGTAGCGGGTGAGATTCTGATCGACCCCGGTTCCGATACAGGCTTGCGGGGTGGGCCGGAGGTCGAGACCGTCCTCGACGCTGTCAAACGACTAGAGGCCGACGCCGTCTGTGTCGTCAACACCTCCGTCTTCGCCGGCGATCGACTGCGGGCGCTGTCCTGGGCATTGCTGGATAAGGGGATCGACCTCGTCACCGCCCCCGGTTTGGTCGACATGGCCTCGCACCGGGTGAAGTTCGACCGGGCCGGAATCGTCACCCTGCTCCACCTGCGCTCCGTTCCCGGCGGCGGCCCGCGCCGCCTCGCCAAAGCCGTCTTCGACCGGATTGCGGCGGCTCTCGCCCTCGTTGTGCTGGCGTTGCCGATGCTCGCGATCGGGGCGGCGATCCGGGCGACCAGCAGTGGGCCGGCGCTGTACCGACAGACCCGCGTCGGGAAGGCGGGCCGCCCGTTCACCATGTTCAAGTTCCGCACCATGGTCGTGGACGCCGATGGTCTCCGTGGAGACCTCCTGGGCGCGAACGAGAACGACGGGATGATGTTCAAGCTACGCAACGATCCGCGGGTCACCCGGATCGGCAAGCTCTTGCGCAGGTCGTCTCTCGATGAGCTGCCACAGCTGATCAACGTCCTGTTGGGCCACATGTCGCTCGTGGGTCCGCGCCCTCCACTGCCGGATGAGGTCGCCGACTATCGCGCCCTTGAGCATCGCCGGCTGCTTGTTCGGCCAGGGATGACCGGGCTGTGGCAGGTCAGCGGTCGGTCCACGCTTACCTGGGACGAGACACTGCGCCTTGATCTGCGTTATGTCGACAACTGGACGTTCGGGACCGACATCCGCCTGCTGTGGCAAACCGTGAGCGTCGTCGTCAAGGGCACAGGCGCCTACTGATAGGTCAGTCCCTCCGGTGCTTGGCTCCCTTCGGGCGGGGCCAAGCAGTTGTGAGTTCCCACCTCCCAAGCGTCGAAGGTGACAGATGTCCCGCATGGTGATCCGGGGGCTATCGCGCAATCGCCCATTTGGCCGATACCAGCCAAACGCGCGGCCTGGCCGAGTGGCCTATGTTCGCACCCGGGTGGTGATGGTATGTTTCGCCCCATTGGCAGCGGACGGGATTTGCCGCTCCTATCTGCCATGGTTGGGGGTTCGCTCGTCGCAGCGATGCGACACGCGATACAGGTCACGATCTGGGGGGCCTCGCTAATGCGTTGGCGCGGAGTTCGTTCGGTGCTGCCGTCTTCCCTGTCGGTCCACGGTGCTAGGCATCGCGGACCAGCCACTCGGCGCTTGCCGCGTCGCCTCGTCCCGTGGGTTGTCGCGTTAGCAGCGACCGCGGTCGTCAGTGCCACGCTCAACGTCGTGATCAACGTGCCGGCGGCAGTTGCCGCGCCATGCGACCCGCCGATCGCGAACCCGATCGTCTGCGAGAACTCGAAGCCTGGCAACCCCCCGTCGGAGTGGGATATCAGTGGCGCGGGTAGCAGCACAATCCAGGGATTCGCCACCGACATCAGCGTGGATCAAGGGCAAACCGTCCAGTTCAAGGTCGATACGCCCGCCTCCGCATACCGGCTGGACATCTACCGCATGGGTTATTACGGCGGCCAAGGTGCTCGCCAGATCACCACTGTCAACCCGTCCGCCTCGCTTCCCCAAAACCAGCCCAACTGCGTCACCCAGCCGACGACCGGTCTGATCGACTGCGGTAACTGGGGTGTGTCCGCGTCGTGGAGCGTGCCCGTCGACGCGGTGTCCGGCATCTATTTCGCCAGGCTTGTCCGCACCGACGGGACCGCCGGCTCGAGTCACATCTTCTTCGTGGTGCGGGATGACGACGGCAGATCGGACATCCTGTTCCAGACCTCCGACACGACCTGGCAGGCGTACAACCAGTACGGCGGTAACAGCCTCTACGTCGGCCAGCCGGCGGGCCGCGCATACAAGGTCAGCTACAACCGGCCGTTCACGACGCGCTCGACCAGCAACGAGGACTGGCTGTTCAACTCCGAGTACCCAGCGGTCCGCTTCCTCGAGGCGAACGGCTACAACGCCAGCTACTCCACCGGTGTCGACACCGATCGGCGCGGCGCCGAACTGCTCGAGCACAAGACCTTCCTTTCCGTCGGCCACGACGAGTACTGGTCCGGCCAGCAGCGGGCCAATGTGGAAGCCGCCCGTGACGCCGGGGTCAACCTCGCCTTCCTCAGCGGCAACGAGATCTTCTGGAAGACCCGCTGGGAGAACTCGATCGACGGGAGCGGTACGTCGTACCGCACGCTGGTCACGTACAAAGAGACCCACGCGAACGCCGTCATCGACCCGCAGGACCCGCCGACCTGGACGGGCACCTGGATGGATCCGCGGTTCAGTCCGCCAGCTGATGGTGGGCGGCCACAGAACCGGCTCAGTGGTCAGCTGTTCGCGGTCAACTGCTGCACCTACCAGATGCAGGCGGGCGCGGCCGACTCAGCGCTCCGGTTGTGGCGTAGCACCCGCGTCGCGTCCCTCACCGGCAATCAGACGACGACGCTCGGGGACAGCTTGATCGGCTACGAGTGGGACGAATCGCCGGACAACGGGTTCCGTCCACCCGGTTTGATCCACCTCTCCTCGACAACGATCAACGCAGACCAGGTCCTGACGGACTTCGGCACCAACTACGGCCCTAGGACGGCCACCCACCATCTGTCGCTCTACCGGGCACCTAGTGGGGCGCTCGTCTTCGGCGCCGGCACCGTCCAGTGGGCCTGGGGTCTCGACGACCAGCACGACCGGGGAACGGTGGCCACCTCAGACGTCGCCGTCAAGCAGGCGACAGTCAACCTGCTCGCCGATATGGGTGTGCAGCCTGGCACTCTCCAGGCAGGCCTGGTCGCCGCGACTCAGACCACAGACACAACACCACCCACCTCAGCCATCACGTCCCCGGCTAACGGCGCGACCGTGCAGGTCAACCAGCCTTTGACGATCAGCGGGACCGCCAGCGATGTCGGCGGCGTCGTCGGTGGTGTCGAGGTCTCGGTCGACGGTGGAACCACCTGGCACCCGGCCAACGGGCGGACCAACTGGAGTTACACCTTCACCCCCACGGCTAACGGGCAGATCACGATCAAGACCCGGGCCACCGATGACAGCGCCCGGATAGAGACCCCGGGTGCCGGCATTACCGTGACCGTCGGCAGCGGACCGGTCAGCTGCCCGTGCACAATCTGGACCTCCGGCGACGCGCCCACCAACCCGGCCGACCCCGACTCAGCCGCGGTCGAGCTCGGCGTCAAGTTCCGTGCGGCCCAGGACGGTGTCATCACCGGAGTCCGCTTCTACAAGGGCGCCGGTAATATAGGCACCCACGTCGGCAACCTCTGGACCAGCGCTGGGACGCCCCTCGCCACCGGGACGTTCAGCGGAGAGACAACCACCGGCTGGCAGCAGGTGAACTTCGCCTCGCCGGTGGCGATCACTGCCAACACGACCTACGTCGCGTCCTACTACGCGCCTGTCGGGCGCTACGCAGCTGACAACGGCGCCTTTGCAACCTCCGGGGTTACCCGCGGGCCATTGACGGCTCTGCAGGACGGAGTCTCCGGCGGCAACGGCGTCTATCGCTACGGCACCGGTGGCGGATTCCCGAATAGCAGCTTCCAGTCGTCGAACTACTGGGTGGACGTCGTCTTCAACACGAGTGCCCAGGACACGACGCCACCGACGGTGTCTGCGCAAACCCCAGCTCCAGGCGCCACCGCGGTCTCCGTCGGTGCAACGGTGACGGCGACGTTCAACGAGGACGTCCAGCCGGCCACGATCGCCATGGAGCTGCGCGGACCTGGCACGACGCTGGTCCCGTCGTCCGTCTCGTACAACGCCGGCACCCGCACCGCGACGCTGACGCCGAGCGCGGCATTGGCCACGTCCACCGTCTACACCGTGAACCTCAGCGGCGCGAAGGATGCCGCCGGCAACACGATGACGGCGGTGAGCTGGTCGTTCACGACGGCTTCTGGAGTCTCTGGCTGTCCGTGCACCGTCTGGCCGAGCACTGCGACGCCCGCCACTGCAGCCGACCCTGACTCGTCCTCCGTTGAGTTGGGCGTCCGGTTCCGAGCCGACCGAGACGGCTACATCACCGGTATTCGCTTCTACAAGGGCACCGGCAACACCGGGACCCATATCGGGAACCTGTGGACGAACACGGGGACGAACCTCGCGACTGTGGTCTTCAGCGGGGAGACCGCGAGTGGATGGCAGGAGGCGAGCTTCTCGTCGGCGGTGCCCATCACGGCGAACACCACGTACGTCGCGTCGTACCACGCGCCGGTCGGCCGGTACTCGACCAACAACAGCTACTTCGCGTCAGCGGGGACCACGAATGGACCATTGACCGCGCTCCAGAACGGGCTTGATGGAGCGAACGGTGTCTACCTCTACGGGGCAGGCGGCTTCCCGACGAACACCTTCCAGTCGACCAACTACTGGGTTGATGTGGTCTTCCAGACCAATGCCGTGGACACCACGCCGCCGACGCTCACGGCACGCACCCCGGCCGTCGGCGCGTCCGGAGTTCCAACGACGACAACTGTCACCGCAACGTTCAGCGAACCGGTTCAGGCGCCGACCATAGCCGTGGACCTCCGTGACGCAAGCAACAACGCGGTCCCTGGCGCGAAGACTTACGACGCGACGAGCCGAACCGTCACATTCACGCCGAGTTCGCAGCTCGCCACGTCCGCGACCTATACCGCGACGGTCTCCGGCGCCAAGGACACCGCAGGCAACACGATGGCGCCGGTGAGCTGGTCCTTCACGACCGCAGCACCGCCGCCGCCGCCACCCAGTGACGGTCCTGGCGGTCCGATCGCAGTCGTGACGAGCAGCACGAACCCGTACAGCCAGTACTTTGCCGAGATCATGCGAGCCGAAGGATTCAACGAGTTCAGCACGGTCGACGCCGGTTCACTGTCGGCGGCGGCGCTTGCGCCATACGACGTCGCCATCGTGGGTGAGGTCTCGCTGACGGCGACGCAGGCGACCACGTTGTCCACGTGGGTCAACGGCGGCGGCAACCTCATCGCGATGCGTCCCGACAGTGACCTCAACGCATTGCTGGGCATCACTACAGCCAGCGGCACAGTCGCCAACGGATACATCAAGATCGATACGACGACAGCCCCCGGCGCCGGTATCACCGCTGACACCATGCAGTTCCACGGGACCGCGAACCGCTACACGCTCAGCGGTGCCCAAACGATCGCAGCGCTCTACACCAACGCGACAAGTGCGACCACAAACCCTGCCGTCACGCTGCGCAGCGTCGGCACGAGCGGTGGGCAGGCGGCCAGCTTCGCCTACGACCTCGCGCGGTCGATCGCCTACACCAGGCAGGGCAACCCTGCCTGGGCCGGCCAGGAGCGCGACGGCATCAGCCCGAGACGCTCGGACGACCTCTACTTCGGCGGCGCTGCCACCGACTGGGTGAACCTCAACAAGGTGGCGATCCCGCAGGCAGACGAGCAGCAGCGGCTGCTGGCCAATCTCATCGAGGTCATGAACCGGGACCGAAAGCCGATGCCCCGCTTCTGGTACCTCCCCGACTCTCGCAAGGCCGTCGTCGTGGGCACCGGCGATAACCATGGCACAAGCGGCAGCGCCGGCCGGTTCAACGACCTGATCGCCGCCAGCCCCGCCGGCTGCTCGGTCGCGAACTGGCAGTGCCTGCGGTACACGACGTACATGTACCCGGGCTCGCTAACCGCGTCGGCCGCGAACAGCTATGCCGCGCAGGGATTCGAAATCGCGGCGCATACGCAGAACGGGTGTGGGAACTTCACCTCGCCCGCCAATCTCGAAGCCACCTATGCCGCCGAACTCAGTGACTTCCAGGCCGCGTACCCCAGTCTGCCGCCGCAGCGGACGAACCGGTTCCATTGCCTGGTTTGGAGCGACTGGTCATCTCAGCCGACCACTGAGCTGGCACATGGCATAAGACTGGACGCGAACTACTACTACTGGCCGGGCACCTGGATCCAGGATCGTCCCGGGTTCATGACGGGGTCCGGCTTTCCCATGCGGTTTACCAATAGCACGGGCGGGATGATCGACGTCTACCAGTCGGCCACCGTCATGACGGACGAGTCGCAGCAGACCTATCCGTTCACCGCGAACACGCTCCTGGACAATGCGCTTGGCCCGCTGGGCTACTACGGCGCGTTCACCGCGAACATGCACACTGACAACGCGTCGACATTCGAAAGCGACCAGTTGATGGCCTCCGCGCTCGCCCGCAACGTTGCCATTGTCAGCGCTAACCAGATGCTGACGTGGGTGGACGGTCGCAACGGGTCGTCGTTCGGCAACCTGAGCTACAGCGGCAACACGTTGACGTTCTCGGTCGCGGTCGGATCCGGGGCCAACGGTCTCACCGGCATGCTGCCGGTCGCCGGTCCTGGCGGGGCTAACCTGACCGCGCTGTCGCGCGGCGGCAGCCCGGTGAGCTTCACGACAACGACAATCAAGGGGCAGGCTTACGGGATGTTCGCGGCGGTCGGTGGTTCGTACACGGCGACCTACTCGACCGGTGGGGGCGCACTCGCGCTCTCCGCCGCCGCCATCCAGCCGTCAAGCGACGGCACGAGCGCCACGATCGCCTGGAAGTCGAGCACGCCAGCCTCGACGGCCGTCGTGTACGACGCGGCAGGTCCCGCGCCGGAGCTCGTCCAAGCGGAGGCGACAAGCTCGCTCAACCACAGCGTGACGCTCGACCAGCTCAAGCCGGGCCGGACTTATGCGTACCGGTTGATCTCGGTCGACAACGCGGGTCGGTCCACGACCTGGCCAAGGAGAGGACAGCCCGCGGCGACCTTCAAGACCCCGGCCGCCGACACAAAGGCGCCAACGATCGGTGGGATCGCGGTACGGTCACTGCCCGATGGCACCGCGATGGTCACTTGGCGCACCAACGAGCCGGCGACCTCCCGAGTCACCTTCGGTCACAGCAAGACGCGACTGGCCCGACTTGCCCTCGACGACAAGCTGGTCGGGCAGCACGCCGTCGTCGTGACCGGTCTTAACGCGAATGCGACCTACTGGTTCTCGGTCTCCTCCACCGACGAGGCCGGCAACGCGACGAAGCCGACCAAGGCGAGGCGGTTCGTCTCCGCGGCCGCCGGCGTGGCAGATCAAAGCTGGCTGCAGTTCAAGGCCGGCAAGGCCAGCGGGGTCACGGTGAGCTCGCACGAGTTCGGGGCGATCACCCTGTCGTCGCGGGCGAACTCGGGGACGTTCACGTCCCACGTGATGGACGCCCAGGCGATGGTCACCTGGGATCGCGGGTTCTGGTACGGCAGCGTGCCCGCCGGTGCAAAGGTCAAGATCAGCGCGCGGACGGGCAGCACGGCTACGCCCGATTCCACGTGGTCGAGGTGGGCGCCGCTCACCGCGTCCGGTGACCGTGTCGTGGGGGACTCGCGCTACATCCAATACCGTGTCGAGCTGACCAGTTCCCAGAGCGGGAACGCCCCGGTCCTGAGCGCCATCGGGTTCACTCATAACGGCGAGCTGCCGGGGTCCATCGGGGAGATCGGCGGTGGCGCGCATGAATAGGAACCCAACCGGCCCGCTCGGCGTGGCCGTCATCGGGGCGGGCTACTGGGGGCCCAACCTGATGCGCAACCTTGCCGCCAGCGCAGAGTTCGAGCTGCGGTGGGTATGCGATCTCGATGAGGACCGGGCGCGCAAGGCGCTCGGGCCGATGAGCGCCGTCCGCTTGACGACGACGCTCGACGACGTGCTCGCCGACCCGGAGGTGGCGGCCGTTGCCGTAGCAACCCCGGCGGCCACCCACCTCGGCGTCGCCGGTGCGGCACTGGCCGCTGGCAAACATGTGCTTGTCGAGAAGCCACTCGCTTCGTCCTACGGCGAGGCCCTGAGTCTGGTCGAGGAAGCGGACCGGCGCGGGCTCACCCTGATGTGCGACCACACCTACTGCTATACGCCGGCCGTCGGGAAGATCCGCGAGGTGGTCCACTCCGGACTGCTCGGCGACGTGCAGTACGTCGACTCGGTCCGCGTCAACCTCGGCCTCGTCCGGCGTGACATCGACGTGCTCTGGGATCTCGCGCCCCACGACCTGTCGATTCTCGACTTCATCCTGCCCGAGGGGTGCCGCCCGCAGGCGGTGGCTGCGCACGGCGCCGACCCGATCGGTGCCGGTCGGGTCTGCGTCGCGTATCTGATCCTTCAGCTGACCGGCGGGGCGATCGCACACGCGCACGTCAACTGGCTGTCGCCCACCAAGATCCGTACGACGATGATCGGCGGTTCCAAGCGGACACTCGTGTGGGACGACCTCCATCCCACCCAACGGATCTCGATTTTCGATCGTGGCGTCGACCTGACCGTCGCCGAAGACCTCCGCGACGACGAGCGGCGGGAGGCCATGATCTCGTACCGACTCGGCGACATGGTCGCGCCCGCCCTGCCCGAGCGTGAAGGCCTGGCCGGCGCCGTAGAAGAGTTCGCCACGGCGATCAGAGAAGGTCGCAAACCGCTTACCGACGGCCGGTCCGGTCTGCGCGTCCTCGATGTGCTCGAGGCGGCGTCGGCGAGCCTGGAATACAAAGGAGCAGTAGTGCCATTGCGGAGCGCCAGATGACCGACCGACCCAACGCCGACCAGCCGTTGCGAGGTCAGCGCATCCTCGTGACCGGCGGAGCCGGAACCATCGGCTCCACGATCGTCGACGAGCTTGTCGACGCCGGTGCCGCGGACATCGTCGTGCTCGACAACTTCGTCCGCGGCCGCAGGGACAATCTCGCGGCCGCCCAGGAAGCCGGCAAGGTCACCGTCGTCGAGGGTGACATCAGGGACCGTGCCCTCCTGGAGAGCGTCACCGCGGGCATCGATGTCGTCTTCCACCAGGCCGCGATCCGCATCACCCAATGCGCCGAGGAGCCACGGCTGGCTCTCGAAGTGCTCGCCGACGGAACGTTCAACGTCCTGGAGGCGGCGGCTAGCGCCAAGGTGCGGAAGGTGGTCGCCGCCTCGAGCGCCTCGGTTTATGGTCAAGCCAGTGCGTTCCCCACGGCAGAGTCCCATCACCCGTACGCCAACGACACGATCTATGGCGCCGCCAAGGTCTTCAACGAAGGGCTGCTGCGAAGCTTCCACGCGATGTCAGGACTGGACTACGTGGCGCTGCGGTACTTCAACGTGATCGGGCCGCGGATGGACGTCCACGGGCTCTACACCGAGGTCCTCGTGCGCTGGATCGAACGCATCATGGCTGGTCAGCCCCTGCTCATCCTCGGTGATGGGCAGCAGACGATGGACTTCATAGACGTCAGGGACGTCGCACGCGCGAACATCCTTGCGGCACAGGCCCCCGCTACCGATGTCACCCTCAACGTGGCAAGCGGCGTCGAGACGAGCCTGCGTGGGTTGGCCGATGCCCTTCTTCGGGTCACCGGCTCGAACAGCGACATCGAGTACGGCCCGGCGAGGACGGTCAACGCGGTCCAGCGGCGGCTGGCCGACACGTCATCGGCGGCGGAGCTCATCGGGTTCAGGGCGCGGATCGGGCTCGAGGAGAGCCTGCGGGATCTCGTCGCATGGTTCCAAGCCGAGCGGACTCCGGCCAAGTGATCCCGGTCATCAAGCCGTACTTCGGCGAGGAGGAGGCCGAAGCAGCAGCGGCGGTTGTGCGGTCCGGCTGGGTGGCGCAGGGACCGCGGGTCGCGGAGTTCGAGCGCGCTTTCGCCTCCTACCTCGGCGTGGGTGACGGGGTTGCGGTGTCGTCGTGCACCACCGGGCTGCACCTGATGCTGGCTGTGCTGGGTATCGGTCCTGGCGACGAGGTCGTGGTGCCGTCCCTGTCGTTCATCGCAACGGCCAACGCGGTCCGCTACTGCGCAGCGACGCCGATCTTCGCCGACGTCGACCCGGCGACCGGCAACCTTGCATGGGAGACCGTCGAACCGGTGCTGACCGAGCGGACTCGCGCCGTTCTGGTCGTACACCAGGCCGGCGTCCCTGCCGATGTGGCACCTATTCGCCAGGGCGCGGAGCGCCGGGGTATAGCGGTCGTCGAGGATGCCGCCTGCGCTGCCGGCTCCACCTACCGTGGCCGGCCACTCGGCGTGGAGGCCCCTGCGGCCGCGTGGTCCTTCCATCCACGTAAGGTCCTCACCACAGGCGAGGGCGGGATGGTGACGACCGATCAGCCGGACTGGGCGGCGAGAATGCGCCGTCTTCGCGAGCACGGCATGGATGTGAGCGCGGCCGACCGGCATCGCGCGGTGCAGCCGGTGATCGAGCGCTACCTCGAAGTGGGCTTCAACTACCGGATGACAGATATCCAGGCCGCCATCGGGCTGGTCCAGCTCGCCAAGCTGGACACGATGGTGCAGCGCCGGCGGGTGCTTGCCGCTCGCTATCAGCGGCTGCTCGCAGACGTGCCGGGGATCCGTACGGTTGCTGATCCGCCTTACGGAACGACGAACTACCAGTCGTTCTGGGTGGAGCTCGAGGACTACTTCCCGGCCGGCCGGGACCAGCTGCTCGGGCTGCTTCATGCGAACGGTGTGTCAGGCCGCCGCGGGATCATGGCGACGCATCTCGAACCCGCCTACTCCGAGCAGGCGCGGATGCCGCTGCCAGTGACTGAGCGCATCACAGCGCAGACGCTGATCCTCCCGCTTTACCACACGCTCACCGAGGTGGAGCAGGACCGGGTGGTCGCCGTTCTGACGGATGCGGCCAAAGGCAAAGGAGCAGCATGAGCATCCCGCTGGTCGATCTGGCGGCCCAGCACGCAGAGATCGCCCAAGAGGTCAGCGCAGGCCTCGCGGCGCTCTTCGAGGCGTCGGATTTCATCGGCGGTAAGGCTG
Source organism: Actinomycetes bacterium (assembly GCA_036001885.1). Lineage (GTDB taxonomy): Bacteria > Actinomycetota > Actinomycetes > JAKEEW01 > JAKEEW01 > DASYTV01. Next base: position 12,666 of record DASYTV010000222.1, on the reverse strand, counting down.
TTGAGGAGTTCGAACGCGATTACTGCGAGACGCTCGGCGTCCCGCATTGCATCGGCGTCGCAAACGGCACCGATGCCCTCGAGCTCGCGCTGCGAGCGGCAGATGTCGGTCCAGGCGATGAAGTGATCGTCCCGGCCAACACATTCGTCGCTACGGTCGGCGCGGTCCGCCGTGCCGGTGCCAAGCCTGTGCTTGCCGACGTCGACGACGAGTGCCTCTTGCTTGACCCGGACCCGGTGCTGGCAGCGATCACCCCCCGGACGAAGGCGATCGTACCCGTTCACCTCTACGGCCAGGTCGCGCCGATCGAGGAGCTGTCGGCCTCGGCCGCAGCGACCGGAATCGCGATCATCGAGGACGCGGCGCAGGCGCAGGGGGCGACCCGCCATGGGCGGCCGGCCGGGTCGTTCGGCGTCGCCGCCGGGACGAGCTTCTACCCCGGCAAGAATCTCGGTGCGTACGGCGACGCCGGGGCTGTCCTCACCGTCGACGCCAACCTGGCGCGCCGGGTACGGCTGATGAGAGACCACGGCAGCGAGCGGAAGTACGATCACGAGATCGTCGGCTGGAACTCCCGGCTGGACACACTGCAGGCGATCGTGCTTCAAGCCAAGTTGCGCCGACTGGCGCGGTGGAACGCCGCACGCCAGGTGGCGGCTGCCCGCTACGACTCGCTTCTCGCCGAGATCCCTCAGGTTCGGGTACCCGTCACGATGCCCGGCAACGTTCACGTGTGGCATCTGTACGTCGTACGCGTCCCTGAACGTGATCGTGTCCTCGCTGCCCTCCAGGCAGCCGGCATCGGCGCGAGCATCCATTACCCGACCCCGATCCACCTCACCGGTGCCTACCGCAGCCTCGGATACGGGCCCGGGTCCATGCCGGTGGCCGAAGCGGCGGCCGAGGAGATCCTTAGCCTCCCGCTCTACCCACACATCACAGCGGTGCAGCAGGAGCGCGTCGTCGCAGAGCTCAAGGAGGCGCTGCGATGACGACCAGCCGGCAACCCGAGGGTGTTTATGTACACCCGCGCGGTCTCTGTGAGAGCACGACGGTCGGCCCGGATACCAGGATCTGGGCGTTCGCGCACGTCATGGACGGCGCCCTTGTGGGCTCTGGGTGCAACATCGGTGACCATGCCTTCATCGAGTCAGGTGCGGTGATCGGCGACCGGGTGACGGTCAAGAACGCCGCCCTGGTTTGGGACCGGGTGGCTGTGGAGGATGACGTCTTCATCGGCCCGAACGTCGTCTTCACGAACGATCTCCGACCGCGGGCCCAGGTGAAGAAGCGACGCGAAGAGCTGCTGCCGACGGTGGTCCGCCGGGGGACCACGCTTGGCGCAGGTGCGACGGTCGTGTGCGGGGTCACCATCGGTGAGTACGCTTTCGTCGCCGCGGGCGCCGTCATCGTTACCGACATCCCGGCCTACGCTCTGGCCGCCGGCAATCCGGCCCGGCGTATCGGGTGGGTATGCGCCTGCGGCGAGCGGCTTCCTGGTGACCTCGAATGTCTCGCCTGTGGTTCTCGCTACGCGGTCGAGGCCCAGGGGTTGGCACCGCGTGGGAGCTGATCGGCGACCCGGTTTTCGTCCGGCCCGTCTTGCCCGGCTTCTGCGGGAGGCGGTCGACGCGCTCGAGCTCGATCTCCAGGGCCGTGTCGTCTACACCGAGGCGGCGACTGGTGCTTATGTCGTGACGCCGGTCCTCGCGGCGCTTGCCGGCACGCAGCGAGTCATCGCAGCGACGCGGGCCACACCATACGGGTCGGTCGATGAAGTGATCGCACAGACCCGAGCGCTGGCGGAGCTTCTCGGGGTCTGGGGACAGATCACTATCGCAACCGAGCGGCGTCCAGCGGATGTCGCCGAGGCGGATGTCGTCACCAACAGCGGGCATGTGCGGCCGATCGACGCCGAGTTCGTCAGTTGGATGAAGCCGGGGAGCGTCGTACCGCTGATGTTCGAGGCTTGGGAGATCCAGTGCGGCCGGTACGACATCGACCTTGACGCGCTGCGGGAGAAGGGCATCGCGGTCGCGGGGACGAATGAGCGCCACCCGGCCGTCGGTGTGTTCGAGCACCTCGGGCCGATGGCGGTCGTCCTGCTGACCGAGTGCGGCGTCGCGGTTCGCGGCGCCAGGGTGGTCGTGGTGTGCGACAACCCGTTCATGCCCTATCTCGTTCACGGGTTGCACCGCGCCGGCGCCGAGGTATCGGCTGGCGAGTCGCTCGATTCCGCGAGCGATTCGCGGTTCCGGCCTGATGTGGTCCTGGTTGCGCTGCGACCTCGCGGGAATCCCGTTGTCGATGCCTCCGCGGCACAGCTGTTGGCCCGGCGGTGGCCGGAAGCGATCGTTGCGCAGTACTGGGGGGACATCGACCGCTCGGCGCTGGCTGCGGCCGGACTCCCATACTGGCCGCCGGAGGCTGAGGCTCCGCGACCCGGGCACATGGCCGTCCTGCCGTCAGCGGTGGGACCCGAACCGATAGTCCGGCTGCAGGCCGGCGGGCTCAGGGTCGCACAGGTCCTGTTGGCACCCGAGGAGGCGCGGGCTCCGATCGACCTGGAGTATCTCGATGAGCTCTGACCGAACGGCAGTGTCTGCTGGGCGGGTGCTTCTCGTCGGCCTCGGCCCAACGACCTTGGACGCATTCGACGCGCTGCACCCACGCTTTCTCGTCATCGGGCTCATCCGGCCGGACCAAGACGAGGTGACGCAGCGAGCGAGGGAGGCCGGAGTAGAAGTGGTGGAGGACACCTCCATCAGCTCGCTGGACCGGCTGATCTCCCAGCGAAGTCCGGACTGCGTCGTGGTCTCGTCCTTCCACCGGATCATCCCGGCGGAGGTGCTCAGCCGCTGCCATTTCGTGAATGTTCACTATGCGCCACTGCCCGCGTACCGAGGACGGGCAACGGTGAACTGGGCGATCATCAACGGGGAGACGGAGACCGCGATCACCATCCACACGATGGTGCCCGGGCTCGATGCGGGGCGGGTTCTCCGGCAGGAGAAGGTTCCAATCGAGCCGGCGGACACCGTCACCGATCTTTACCGCAAGCTCAACACCCGGCAGCGGGCACTGCTGGGTGACGCGGTCGATGATTGCCTGGCCGGTGTTCCTGGTGAGGAGCAGGACGAGTCCGCCGCCACCTACACCTGTACCCGCGTACCCCTTGACGGTGAGATCGACTGGTCGCTTCCTACCGAGGCGATCGACCGTCTCGTCCGTGCGTTGGCCGACCCCTATCCCGGTGCCTTCACCTACCTTGGGACGCGGCGGCTGTGGGTGCGCCGCGCCGCGCCCGCGACTGACCCGCCGCGCTACGTCGGCCGAATCCCTGGCCGCGTCGTCAGGGTGGCCGCCGGCGACGGCTTCGTGGAGGTCTTGACCGGTGATGGCGTCTACCGGCTGTACGAGCTGTCTGACGAAGACGGCGGCACGACGATGGCGGCGACCGCGGCCGTTCGGTCGGTCAAGGACACCCTCGGCTTGCGCGGGCCGTCGCTCCTCGAGCGGCTCAAGGCAGTCGAGCGCGAGCTGCTCGAACTCAGGTCGCAGAAGTGATGCTGAACCGCATGAGGAGCACCTTCACGCCATAGGTTGGGGTGAAGGTGCCCCTCATGCCGTCGTGGATGGAGGGTTGCGCACCCTCACGGCGATCGGGCTCGAGGTGACATCAACCAGCGCGCTAATCTCGCGACCGGTGGGATGCCGTACGAGTGGGAGGGGAAATGGGGCGGCGAGTCGGCGTGGTGGGCGGCGGGATCTTGGGCGTCGCGGTCGCCCGCCGACTGCTGCAGGTCGAGCCCGAGGCCACGGTTACCCTCCTCGACAAGGAGACCCAGCTCGGCCGGCACCAGACCGGTCACAACAGCGGTGTCGTCCATGCCGGCATCTACTACCAGCCTGGGTCCCTGAAGGCGCAGCTCTGCCGGCGCGGCGCGGTCCTGCTCAAGGAGTTCTGCGGCCGGCACCAGCTCGCCTACGAGGAGTGCGGAAAGCTGATCGTCGCGCTCGACGAACCGCAGCGGGCACGGCTGCACGAGATCCATCGACGGGCTGTCGCCAACGGGGTCCCCGGTGTGCGCCTCGTCGATGGCGCCGAAATGCGCGACATCGAACCCGCGGTTGCCGGGATCGCGGGCCTGCACTCGCCGACCACCGCGGTGGTCGACTTCCTGGCCATCACTAGAGCACTTGCCACCGAGGCTGAGGGCCTGGGATTGGGGATCCTCCTCGGCCGTGAGGTGGTCGGGATCGCTGAACGCCAGGGCGAGGTGCGGGTCAGCACTCGAGCCGGCCAATCCCGGCGAGCGCCGGGCATCGCCGATGAGCTGGGCTTCGACCTGCTGGTTTTGTGTGCCGGCCTCGAGTCCGACCGGCTGGCCGCACTCGCCGGTGACGACAGGGACCCGGCTATCGTGCCGTTTCGTGGGGAGTACTACCTGCTCCGACCCGACTGGGCGAAGCTCGTCCGCGGGCTCGTCTATCCAGTGCCAGATCCTCGCTACCCGTTTCTCGGCGTCCATCTGACCAGGCGGCACGACGGCGAGGTCCTCGTCGGCCCGAACGCGGTCCTCGCTTTCGCGCGCGAGGGATACCGGCGCCGCGACGTCAGCGGACGCGACCTCTGGGACACCGTGCGCTGGCCGGGCTTCCGCCGATTCGCTGCCGCGCATTGGCGTACCGGCGTTCGCGAGCTCGCCGGCTCGCTGTCAAAGCGGGTCTTCGCGGCCGCCGCGGCTCGTTACCTGCCCGGCGTCGCTGTGCGAGATCTCGTCCCCGGCCCATCGGGGGTACGGGCTCAGGCGATGGCTCGCGACGGCTCCCTGGTGGACGACTTCCGCATCTCGGTCCGGGGCCGGGTGATCGCCGTACGGAACGCGCCATCCCCGGCCGCCACCTCGTCGCAGGCGATCGCCGAGCACCTTGTGGGCCTCATCCTGGCCGAGCGCCCGTGACGGCTCGCCGGCATCGCGACGTAGGCTGGACCCAGACAACCCCTCCCCATGCTGCTCGGGCGAGGGGCTGGTCGTCGTGCCCACAACCGCTAGGAAGGCACCCCGATGAGCCTGTCCGGCCTCCTCGACCTGGTTTCCGCCGACCCGGCGGTCGCTCAGGCGATCGAGCTCGCCCGCAGCGGCGCCAGACACGACCTCGATCTCACCGCCCCCGTCGGATACCGGCCGTTCGTGATCGGCTCGCTGGTCCGTGGAGCGGACCGGCCCATCCTCGCCGTCACCGCGACAAGCCGGGAGGGTGAGGACCTGACCTCGGCGTTGGCAACCATCCTGCCGCCCGAGCGGATCGCCTACTTCCCGTCCTGGGAGACACTTCCGCACGAGAGGCTCTCCCCCCGGTCGGACACCGTGGGGCGGCGCCTCGCAGTGCTCCGCCGACTCGCCCATCCGAGTGACGAGGATGCTGCGGCCGGACCGCTTAGCGTCGTGGTCGCGCCGATCCGCAGCGTGATCCAGCCGATGGTCTCGGGCCTCGGCGACCTGCGCCCAGTCAGTGCCGGTGCGGGGACGGAGATCAGCCTCGACGATCTCATCGAGGATCTGGTCCACGCGGCGTACACACGCGTCGACCTCGTTGAGAAGCGCGGCGAGTTCGCGGTACGAGGTGGGATCGTCGATGTCTTCCCGCCGACCGAGGAGCATCCGCTGCGGGTCGAGTTCTGGGGTGACGAGATCGAGGAGATCCGCTACTTCAAGGTCGCCGACCAGCGCAGCCTCGAGGTTGCCGAGCACGGCTTGTGGGCACCGCCCTGCCGTGAGTTGTTGCTTACCCCGGCCGTCAGGGACCGGGCAGCGAAGCTTCGCGAGCAGTATCCCGAGCTGGATGAAATCCTCGGCAAGATCGCCGAAGGGGTCTCGGTCGAGGGCATGGAGGCGCTCAGCCCGGTGCTCACCGACGAGATGGTTCTGCTCTCCGACCAACTCCCGGCCGGGACACACGTCGTCGTCTGTGATCCAGAGCGGGTACGCACACGGGCGGGCGATCTTGTCCGGACCTCGCAGGAGTTCCTCGATGCCTCCTGGGCCAACGCGGCCGCGGGAGCGAAGGCGCCGATCGACCTCGGTGCGGCGACGCTGCGTGGGATGGCCGAGATCAGGGAGCACGCTCGAGAGATCAGCCTGCCCTGGTGGTCGCTCACGCCCTTCCCCGCCGACCCCGAGCTCGCGAGGGCCGCGGTCGGTGTCGCGGCCGACGGCGAGACCACGCTGACCGCAGCACGCGGCGTAGACATGTACCGCGGCGACACCGCAAGGGCGCTCGCCGACGTCAAGGGCTGGCTCGGCGCTGGCTGGCGGGTGGTCATGGTCACCGAGGGCCACGGGCCGGCCGAGCGTCTCGCCGAGGTGCTGAAGGGACAGGACGTGCCCGCCCGGGTCGAGGCCGACCTGGCGAACGCTCCCGACGCGGCGGTGGTCCACATCGCGAAAGGCTTGATCGACCACGGGTTCGTCGCGCCGGACCTCCAGCTCGCCGTGCTCACCGAGGAGGACATCGCCGGCCAGCGGTCATCGACGAGGGACATGCGCCTCCCCTCGCGGCGGCGGAACATGGTAGACCCGCTGCAGCTGCGCCCAGGCGATTTCGTCGTACACGAGCAGCACGGTGTCGGACGCTATGTGGAAATGGCGCAGCGCACCGTGCAGGGCGCAACCCGTGAGTACCTCGTGATCGAGTACGCGCCCAGCAGGCGCGGCCAGCCGGGCGACCGGCTGTACGTGCCCACCGACCAGCTCGAGCTGGTCACCAAGTACGTCGGCGGCGAGCAGCCGACCGTCCACCGACTCGGCGGAGCCGACTGGCAAAAGGCGAAGGGGCGCGCGCGCAGAGCAGTCAGGGAGATCGCGGCCGAGCTCATCAGGCTGTACGCCGCCCGCACGGCGTCGCCCGGCTTCGCCTTCGGCCCCGACACTCCATGGCAGCGCGAGCTGGAGGACGCCTTCCCATACGTCGAGACGCCGGATCAGCTCGCCGCCATCGAAGAGGTCAAGGCGGATATGCGGCAGCCCTATCCCATGGATCGGTTGATCAGCGGCGACGTTGGCTATGGCAAGACCGAGATCGCGGTACGCGCCGCGTTCAAAGCGGTGCAGGACGGCAAGCAGGTCGCCGTTCTGGTGCCCACGACACTGCTTGTCCAGCAGCACATCTCGACCTTCGGCGAGCGTTACGCAAACTTTCCGATCGTGGTCAGGCCGCTGTCCAGGTTCCAGACCGACAAGGAGGCGGACGAGGTCGTCCGCGGGCTCGCTGACGGCTCGATCGACATCGTGATCGGTACGCACCGGCTGCTGTCGGCGGGCGTCTCATTCAAAGACCTCGGGCTTGTGATCGTGGACGAAGAGCAGCGCTTCGGGGTCGAGCAAAAGGAGCACCTCAAAGCCCTGCGGGCATCCGTGGATGTCTTGTCCATGTCGGCTACGCCGATCCCGCGCACACTCGAGATGGCGATCACTGGCATTAGGGAGATGTCCACCATCGCGACGCCGCCGGAGGAACGCCACCCGGTGCTGACGTTCGTCGGCCCTTACGACGACAAGCAGATAGCGGCGGCGATCCGGCGCGAGCTGCTCCGCGAGGGACAGATCTTCTACATCCACAATCGGGTCGAGACCATCCAGAAGGCAGCGTCGCGGCTGCGTGATCTCGTCCCGGAGGCGCGCATCGAGGTCGCGCACGGCCAGATGAACGAGCACGTCCTTGAGCGACTCATCGTCGCCTTCTGGGAGAAGGAGTTCGACGTCCTCGTCTGCACGACGATCGTCGAGAGCGGGCTGGACATCGCCAACGCCAACACGCTCATCCTCGAGCGTGCGGACCTGCTCGGCCTCGCCCAGTTGCATCAGCTCCGCGGCCGGGTCGGCCGCGGCCGGGAACGCGCTTACTCCTATTTCCTCTACCCGCAGGAGCGGCCGCTGACCGAGACCGCTCACGAGCGGCTGGCCACGATCGCCCAGCACAGCGAGCTCGGGGCAGGCATGTATGTGGCGATGAAGGACTTGGAGATCCGCGGCGCCGGGAACCTGCTCGGTGGGGAGCAGTCTGGCCACATCGCGGCGGTCGGATTCGATCTCTATGTCCGCCTGGTCGGCGAGGCCGTCGCCGAGTTCAAGGATGACGGCAAACCAGCCCGGCCGGAGACGAAGGTCGAGCTGCCGATCGACGCGCATATCCCACACGACTACATCGAGAGTGAGCGGCTGCGCCTGGAGGCCTACAAGCGGATGGCCTCGATCGAGTCCGACGAGGGCGTGGACGAGGTCCGTGCCGAGCTGTTGGATCGTTATGGTGATCTTCCCGAGCCGGTCGCGAACCTCCTCGACGTCGCGCGCTTCCGGACAGTAGCAGCGTCGGCAGGCGTCGCCGAGGTGACTGCCCAGGGTAACTTCGTCCGGTTCGCGCCGGTCGAGCTTCCGGAGTCCGGGCAGCTGCGATTGCAGCGGCTCTACCCGAAGTCGCTGGTCAAGCCGGCTGTTCGCACCATCCTGGTGCCGCGGCCGACCACGGCCGCTATCGGCGGTCAGCCGCTGCGGGACACCGAGCTGCTCAAGTGGGCGACAAAGCTCGTCACCGACGTCCTCACCGGGGAGTCGTTGTCGACCTCGACCTGACAGGCTGCGACAATGCTGCCCCCGTCGCCATGTCCACCCGCAACCGAGGGTATCGGCGGGGTTGCGTACGATCGACTGCCGTGAGTCAGCCGGCATGCTCCGCGCGCGCCGACGTGTTCCGGACAGGAGCCCCGTGAAGCCTTCCAGCCCTATTCGCCGCTTGCTCGCGATCGGCGCGGCGATGACCACCGCGGTGGTCGCGCTCAGCGGGTGCGGTGACACACAGCTGAAATCCGGCGCGGCGGTGATCGTCGACGATCAGCGGACGACGATAAGCACCCTCCAAGGAAAGGTGGATGCGATCACGGCGGAGCGGGCACGCACCGGCCAGGATCCAGTTCCTGCGGCCGAGCAGAGCCGAACCCAGATTCAGCGGATCATCGTCCACCGGATCTTGGAGCGGGCGGCCACGGCCCACAGCGTGACGGTGACCGCAACGGAGATCGACGACCGGATCGCCGGTCTCGAGCAGCAGTTCGGGGGGAAGGACGGCTTCGCCGTCCAGGTGGCCGCGGCCAACATCGCGCCAGGTGACCTGCGTACCTTTATCAACGACGAGCTGGTCGGCAACAAGCTCGGGGAGGCGCTCGTTCCCGGGGCCCAGACCGACGCCGAGTTGCAGCGGCGCCAACAACAGGTCAACGACCTCCTGATCCAGACCGCGAAGCAGACCGACGTCGCCGTCAATCCTCGGTACGGCAGCTTCGACCCGTCGACCGGCCAGCTCAACGAGCCGATTAACCCACTCGTGCAGCAGCAGTCCGGAACGCCCTCGCCAAGCGCTGAACCGGCCACCCCTCCGGGCGAGGGATAGACCCCGCCGGTCCCTTTCTCGATATGACAATCCCGTCGGGTCGGCCCGCTGCGAGGCCGAGCGAGCAGCCGCCCAACCATTCGTCCGGGCGGCTTGTCCTGCTCGCCACGTCGCCCCGGGTAGCCCCTGGCGTGCTGACGCTCGATGCGTGGGAGGCGCTGCGCACTGCAGATCGGGTGTTCACTGGCGACCCGGCGCACCCGCAGCTGCCTGCCCTTCAAAGCGCGGGCATCGAGATCACCGTGCTAGCCGGTGCGGGTCCGGCATCGGGCGGGAGGGCCGAGCCGGCACCAGGCTCGCCGTCGCACCGTCACGATGAGGCCGCTCAATGGGCAGCCGAGCTGCTCCTGGCCGCGGCCGCCGGCCACGTTGTCGTCTGGCTGTCGGCCGCGGACGGTGATCCCGAGCTCGGGCACGCGCTGGCCCGGCTCATCCCGACCGCCGCGGCGAGGGGAGAGAAGGTCCCCGACCTCGAATTGCTGCCCGGGTCCTACGACCTGCCGGGCGCGCGGCTGCTCGACCTCGTGCGGGTGATGGACCGGCTGCGCTCGCCGGGCGGCTGTCCGTGGGATGCCGAGCAGACGCATCGCTCCCTTGTCACGTATCTCATCGAGGAGGCATACGAGCTGGTCGAGGCGATCGAGACCGGCGATCGGGACCATCTCCGTGAGGAGCTTGGAGACCTGCTCCTGCAGGTGGTCTTCCATAGCAGGATCGCGGAGGAGGACCCTGAGGCGCCGTGGTCGATCGACGAGGTCGCAGGCGAGATCGCCGCGAAGTTGATACGGCGCCATCCGCACGTCTTCGGTGACGCGGAGGCGACGACAGCTGAGCGCGTGACGGCCGACTGGGAGAACAGGAAGGCGGCGGAGAAGGGGCGCACCTCGGCGGTGGAGGGGGTACCGCTATCCCTCCCCGCCCTGGTGCTCGCTGCGAAGCTCATGCACCGGGCCGCCGGCTACGGCCTCACCGTTGCGAGGCCGATCGAGATCCGGCCTCCCGACCGGATCGACAACGACACGATCGGGGATCTGCTGTTCGCCGTGACCGCCCTCGGCGACGAGCATGGCATCGATCCAGAGCAGGCGCTGCGTGATGCTGTGCGGCGTTTCGCCGCAGCAGTACGCGCGTCGGAAGCGGCCGCACGCGAGCGCAACTCGAGCTGAGGGGAGGCCCAGCGGTCCCGGATGGAGCGTGTACCGTCGGGCCCGTGACCACGGCGGACGAGACATTTCAGGCACTGGCCGACTCGGTAGTCGACGGGTTTCTGGAGCGTGGGCCGGTGACAGCGACGTCACTTGGCGAGCATCGTTTCGACGACCGGCTGGAAGATATGCGGCCGCCGGCGCTCGACGAGCTCCGCCGGTGGCTGTCGACATCGGTCGCGGCACTGACGGCGATTGATCCCGCAGATCTGTCCATTGACAACGCGGTGGACGCGCGGATCCTGCGTGCTCGGCTCGAAGAACACGCGTTCATGCTTGACGAGCTGCGCGCCCACGAATGGGATCCCTTGATCTGGAATCCCGGTACCGCCGTCTACCTGCTTCTCGCCCGCGACTACGCGCCGCTCCCCGATCGCCTGCACGCTCTCGCCGGCCGGTTAGCCGCCATTCCCGAGGCGCTTGCGGTCGCGCGGGACACGCTCAGCGCGATGCCGCGGGTTCACATCGAGACCGCGATCGGACAGTTCACAGGTACTCGTACCATGCTGGCCACCGAGGTGGAGCGGGCGTTGCGGCAGGTCGAATCGCTGCGGCCCGATGTCGAGTCGGTCAGGGACGCTGCAGCCGAAGCGCTCGACGAGCACATCGCCTGGCTGCAGGATCGGCTCGCGGGGGTCCGGTCCGGCGCCGAGCCGGAACGAGACCCTCGGATCGGGGAGGAGCTCTTCCGCCGGAAGCTGGCATATAGCTTGGATGCGGCGACCGACGCGGATGCCATCCTCGCCCGCGCCGATGCCGATCTGGCGGCGGTCTCCGAGCGGATCAGGGAGGTCGCGGCGCAGGTGGCAAGCGCTCGGCCGGACGAGCCTGGTCTGGTACGCAACGTCCTCGATCAGCTCGCGGACGAGCATCCGGACAACGACACGATCGTCGGCTTGGCGAAGGACACTCTGGCGGCGACAACAGAGTTCGTCCAGTCAGAGAGTCTCGTCACTGTCTATGACGACCCCGTCGAGATCATCGTCATGCCGGAGATCCACCGCGGAGTGGCCGTCGCCTACTGCGATCCACCCGGCCCGCTGGAGCCCATACCCTTGGCCACCTTCTATGCGATCTCACCGACCCCGTCGGACTGGCCGCCGGAACGGGTCGACTCATTCTTCCGCGAGTACAACTCGCACATGATCCACAATCTGACTGTGCACGAGGCAATGCCCGGCCACGTGCTCCAGCTGGCTCATTCCCGCCGCGCGCAGCCACCGACCAAGGTGCGAGCAGCCTTCGGCAGCGGGCCGTTCGTCGAGGGTTGGGCTGTGTACGCAGAGCAGCTCATGGTGGCGCACGGGTATGGCGGCGGCAGCGTGCAGATGCAGCAGCTCAAGATGCAGCTCCGGATGATCATCAACGCGATCCTGGATGCTCGGGTGCATGCGGCGGGTATGCCGGAAGCCGAGGCGATGGCGTTGATGACCGAGCAGGGCTTCCAGGAGGAAGGCGAGGCGCATGGGAAGTGGCGCCGGGCACAGCTCACGAGCGCGCAGCTGTCGACCTACTACGTCGGTTACACCGAAGTGAACGATCTTGTACGGGACCTGCGAAGCGAGCGACCTGACCTATCCACCCGTGACCTCCACGACACGGTGCTCGCGCATGGTTCGCCAGCTCCGCGCCACCTCCGAACCCTGCTCCGCCTCGGCGAAACCAGCTAACAGACCCCAAGCGCACCCGAAAGATCAACAAAGTCCGACGGTAGGCTGCGCCCGGCTGTCGTTGTAGACCGAGTGCAGGGAGATCGACCGTGTCGTCCATCGAGGCTGTTACCGCTCGGGAGATCTTGGATTCTCGCGGCAATCCGACCGTGGAGGTCGAGCTCGCCCTCGAAGATGGCACCGCCGCCCGCGCAGCGGTTCCTTCCGGCGCCTCAACGGGTCAGTTCGAGGCGGTCGAGCTGCGGGATGGCGACCCGTCGCGCTACGGCGGGAAGGGTGTCGAGAAGGCTGTGCTCGCGGTGCTCGACGAGATCGGCCCAGAACTGCTGGGCTACGACCCGTCT